>LIQL01000524.1 GCA_001418405.1 Streptomyces diastatochromogenes
GGCCCGCCGGCGGGCCCGGGACACCAGGCTGCCGCACAACCTCGCCCGTCCGCACTTCGCTTTCCACGTGATCGACGCGCTCACCGCGCAACTCACCGAACGCCTGGGCGCCGACCCGTACGGAGGCCCCAACCTCCTCGGTCCGGACGACGTCGCCCAACTCGGCAAGGCCATCGCCACCAGCCACGACGTGCACGGCGCCATCGAGGAGTTGTGGCCCAGGCTCACTGCGCAGGAGCTCGTCGCCGACTACCTCACCGAACCGGTCCACCTCCCCGAGGCCGACGCGGCGGCGATCCGCCGCAGCGGCGGTGCCTGGACGCCGGCGGACGTCGCGCTGCTGGACGAGGCGGCCGAACTGCTCGGCGAGGACGACTCGGCCGCCCGGGCCGCAGCCGAGGCCCAACGCCAGGAACTCGTCGCCTACGCGCAGGGCGTGTTGGACCTGTCCTACGGTTCGCGCACGCAGGAGTTCGAGGACCGGGACGACGAGGAGTCGGAGGTGCTGGCCGCGCACGACCTGATCGACGCGGACCGACTCGCCGAGCGCCAGGAGGAGGCCGACCACCGCAGCGCCGCCGAACGCGCCGCGGCCGACCGCACCTGGGCCTTCGGCCACGTCATCGTCGACGAGGCGCAGGAACTCTCCCCGATGCTGTGGCGACTGTTGATGCGCCGCTGCCCGACGCGCTCGATGACGTTGGTGGGCGATCCCGCGCAGACCTCGGAGCCGGGTGGCTGCGGTGCCTGGGAGACGGCGCTCGCGCCGTACGTCGAGGACCGGTGGGAACACGTCCGGCTCGGCCTCAACTACCGCACGCCGACCGAGATCATGACGGTGGCGGCGGAGGTCCCCCGGGCCGCCGACCCGTCGTTCGTGCCGCCGAGGTCGATCCGTTCCACCGGTGTCCGTCCGTGGGCCGAGCACACCGACAATCTGCCGCGGGCGGTCGCGGAGGCGGTGGCGCGCGAGACGGCGCGCGACGGCCGGGGCCGGCTCGCGGTCATCGCCCCGCGCGGGCGCTGCGCCGCACTGGCGGCCGCCCTCCCGGGGGCCGCCTTCGGCGCCGCGCCCGACCTGACCCGGCCGGTGGTGCTCCTCGACCCGCGTCAGGCCAAGGGGTTGGAGTTCGACACCGTGCTGGTGGCGGAGCCGGCGGAGTTCGGCAGCAGTGACCTGTACGTCGCCCTCACGCGCGCGACGCAGCGGTTGGGCGTGCTGCACACCGGTGCGTTGCCCGTCGGGTTGACCGCGTTGGCCGACTGACCGTCCGCAGGCCGCGGCCGGCGGTGTGCGGGGCCGTCGCCGCGCGGGTGGTGCGGCGACGGCCCGCGCGGCGCTGAATCGGCCGGCGCCGCGCCGCGGTCGGCGGCGACAACGGTCGATATACGTGCCAACTTCACGCAGCACACCCTCTCGTTCAAGAATTACCCAAAAGATGTCATCGGCATCGCAAAGCAGACGTAAGGTGATGTGATCAGCGGGGTAGTCGCGTGATGCGGCGACCGTTCGGCCCGCCACATCCGGGACCGCACGGCCCCACCGTCCGGACAGACCACGGAGGAGAAGAGGATGACCCGTCACCACCGCCGCACCGTCCACTCCGCCCTCATCGGCGCCGTCGCGGTGACCGCACTGGGGGTCACCGCCGCACCGGCCTCGGCTAAGTCCTCGCTCTCCTTCACCGCCGGCCCCCGCTCGGTCGGCCTGGGCGGCGCCGTCCACACCAAGGTCAGGGCGAGCGACGACAACTCCTCCTTCAACAAGGTCTGCGTGCAGCAGCGGTGGAGCACAACCGCCCCCTGGCGCAACGCGGCGTGCTCCAAGCCGGCGCGGCACACCGGCGGCGCGCTCAACACCACCGTCCGCGCCAACCACCACGGCCACCTGTCCTTGCGCGCGGTCCTGCTGGAGGGCCGCTCGCCGCAGGACAAGCACCCCCGGACGCGCACGACCTCGCGCCCGCTCACGATCACCGTCCACTAGGACGTCCGGGACCGCCTGACGCCCGCGCACCACGCCCGTCGCGGCGCGCCGCCTCTCGCTGAACACCCGTTCCCCATCATGCCCTTGGGCGTGAAATAATCGCTTTATGTCGGTTTCTGTGCAGGTTCATCGAGAGCGCGAGGCGGTCCCTGAGTACTGGTCCGATGCGCGGACCTTCGCCGTGGTGGTGGCACGCGAGGAGGGTGCGGGCATCGGCGCGGTCATGCTGTTGGACCTGGGGGCGGACGACCCCGCTCTCCGGTTCGTGGGCGTCGTGGAGGGGGCCGTGGACGCCCGGGTGCCGTTGCTGGAGGCCGCGGCGCAGGTGGTTCGGGAGGCCGGTGGCCGGAGCCTCCGGTGGGTCGAGGACACCGGCGAGATGCCGCTCGGAGCCGCCGCCGCCCTGGAGGAGTTGGGGGCGGTCGCCGGCGACGAGGTCCACCGGTGGTGGCGGCACGAGGTGACCGAGGGGATGCCCGCCGCGCCGACTGCCCGGGGCGCTGCGCAGCCGGCTGCGGAAGGTGCGTCCTTCCGGGTGGGCATGGGCGGTGCCTGGTGCGACGTGGAGGTGGTCGGCGACCGCGCGGTGCTGGTGCACGACCGGCAGGAGGAGGGCACGGCCGCTGCGCTGGCGGCACTGGTGTCGCTGGCGGTGCGGCAGGTCACGGCGGAGTCCGCCGGCATCCGGGCGGTCGAGACGTCCGTGGCGCCCGGCGACGACGTCTTCGAGGCGGCCCTCGTCTCCCTCGGATTCGCGCCGACGACCCGGCGGGCCGTCGAGTACCACCTCGCGTGGGGCACCTGAACGACCGCGCCCCGCCGCCGCGCGACCGCTCCACGCCCCTGGGTACGCGCCGCTGCCACGGCATTCCCGGAATCGCCGCCGCCCGTGCCCGAGACTGGGCCCCGGACGCCCGTCGCGGTACTCGCCGCGCGGGCCCGCAGGTCCCCGACCGGTCGCGACGGAGGAACGCATGGCGGAGGAGGAACGCGCGGCGCCGGCCCCGGTGCCCGGTACGGGCGGCGATCGGCGGCGGTTGCGCTACGAGTTGTTGGGCTGCGCCCTGCACGGTCACCGTCTCGAAGGAGTGACGGCGCGGCGGGTGCGGCCGGCCGATGCGCTGTTGGCCCGCGAGGACCGCGACGGCCTGCGATGGCACCGCTGCCTGCGGTGCGACGCCTGGGTCCCGGTGGACCCGCCGGCTCAGCCGGACCGGCCGCATCCGCCCGAGCGGCACGAGATCGTCCTGCCGTTGCGCGGCAAGCCGCTGCGCGACCGCTACGTGCTGCGGCTGATCGCGCTCGACCGGCTCCTGCACTTCCTGGTGCTCGGCGCGCTCGCCGCCGGCATCCTGATCTTCGTGGACAAGCGCGCCAGTCTCCAGGCACCGTTCTACCGGTTCATGGACCTGCTGCAGAACGGCCTCGGCGGGACCGGCGGGGTCTCCGACCGCGGACTGTTGGGCGAGGTGGGGAAGGCGTTCGCGGTGCGGTCCTCGACACTGTGGCTGATCGGGTTGGTGATCGCCGCGTACGCGCTGTTGGAGGGCGTCGAGGCGGTGGGGCTGTGGTTCGCCAAGCGGTGGGCGGAGTACCTGACCTTCGTCGCCACCACGGTCCTGCTGGTCCCCGAGGTCTACGAACTGACCTCCCGGGTGACCGTCACCAAGGTCCTCACCCTGGTCATCAACCTCGCGGTGGTGGTCTATCTCCTCGTCGCCAAGCGGCTGTTCGGGGTGCGCGGCGGCGGCCGGGTGGAGGCCGCCGAACGCGCCCGGGACGTCAGTTGGGACGCGGTGGAACGGGTGCTGCCCGGCCGGACCGCGGACTGAGCGGCGCCGGCTCCGATGTGCCGTCAGTCGGTGTCCAACACCTTGCGGACCTCGGTCGCGACCGTTTCGTCGGTCAACAGCTCGTTGTGCTTCAGGCAGGGCGCCTCGACGTTGTCGGCGCCGGTGAGCGCCGTGCTGGCGACCGGGGCGATCTGTTCGTCGCAGGGCGAGCGGACGGTGGTGTAGCGGACCGTTCCGGGCGTCTCGTCGCCGTCGTTGAGCCGTTTCACGACGTAGGAGCCGGGGGTCATGTCGCGGCATCCCTGGTCGTACAGGGCACAGAGCCAGGCGAGTTGGGTGCCGTGGTTGGGGCCGGCCAGGGACACCCAGTGGTGGACCTTGGTCGCGCCGGCGCCGAACCTGACGTACCAGCGGGTGGTGAGGCTGCCCAGGCTGTGCGCGACGATGTCGACCTGCGCGGCGCCGGTGCGGCGCAGTACCTCGTCGACGTACGCCTGGAACCGCGGTGCGAGCGTTTCGTTGGCGGACTGCGTGGTGTCGTAGTCCCAGGCGAAGAGCCGGTCCGCCGGCCGGCCGGCCGCCGTGAAGCGGCTGATCATGTCGCCCCAGACCCCGGGGCCGGCGTTGCGACCGTGCACGAAGATCACCGGACGGTCGTTCGCGGCGGGGGACCGCTGCGGTGCGGCCGCGGCCGGCACGCTCGCCACGACGACGGACAACAGGGCGGACAGGACGGGCACGGTGAGGCGACGCACGGGGGACCTCCGCGACGGTGGCGAACGGGCGGTGCGGACGGCACGGACGGGGCCGACGTGAAGGATTCTCGACCGGTGCGGAGGCATCCAAACGTACGGGGGAGACCGGTGGCCGGCCTCCCCCGCAGCTCACTGACGAACCGTCACTTCAGGCCGAGCGCCGACCGGATGGTGGTGAACAGGTCCGTCTGGTTCGTGACGCCGAGGACCCGGTACGCCTGCGGGCCCTGGGCGGCGATCCGCACCTGGGTGCCGGTGTGCTCCTGCGACTGACCCGGGGTGTTGGTCGAGTAGTTGACCTTCAGCTGCTGGCCCTCGTTGGTGACGAGGGTCGAGGAAAGGCCGGGAGGGGTGGCCTCCAGCGGCACGATCTGGCTGGTGTGGCCGTGGTCGGCGGTGGTGACCACGAGCGTGTCGGGGTGCTTGGCCGCGTAGTCGCGGGCCACCTTCACGGCACGGTCGAAGGCGGCCGTCTCGCCGATCTGGCCGCAGGGGTCGGCGGCGTGGTCCTGCTTGTCGATCGACGCGCCCTCGATCTGGAGGAAGAAGCCCTGCTTGGCGTGCTTCTGCTTGGCCTCCAGGAGCTCGATCGCCTTGGTGGCCGAGTCCGCCAGGGTCGGGGTGGCCGCCGGGCGGTTGGCATTGCCGGTCACGCACCGCTGCGGGTCGGTGCCGCCGCGCGCCGCCGGCTTGCCGGTCCACTCGGTCGGCACGTTGCCGGGCGCGAACAGGCCGAGGACCGGCTTGCCCGCCTTGACGTCCTTGAGGCCGGCGTTGTCGGTGACGACCTGGTAGCCCAGCTTCCGGGCCTGCTCGGTGACGGTCAGGCCCTTGTAGGTGCCGTCGGTGACCTTCTGGTCGAAGCGCTGCTTGCCGCCGCCGAGGAGGACGTCGACCTTGTGGTTGACGGACTGCTCGGCGATCGAGCCCGGGCCACCCTTGGCGAGGGTGTCGGTGGGGCACTTGGCCATGTCGCCCGGCCCCTGGCAGGAGCGGTCGGTGGCGTGCGAGGCGAGCACCGCCGGGGTGGCGTCGGTGAGTTCGGCGGTGGTGACGCTGCCGGTGGCGTAGCCGTTCTTCTGTGCCAGTTCGAGGATGGTGGGGATGGCCTTGTCGGTGTCCGGGGTCTTGGAGATCCGACCGTTGACGGTCTTGCGGCCCGTCGCCCAACCGGAGCCGCTCGCAGCGGAGTCGGTCACGTAGTCCGGGGTGCCGTCGGCGTGGACCGCGTACGTGGTGTAGGCACCGGTGAGCGGGAACCCGTCCATGTTCAGGCGGCCGTTGGCGCCGGCCACGTAGTCGCGGGCCAGGGTGATCTCGGAGTCCCCCATGCCGTCACCGATCAGCAGGATGACGTTCTTCGCCTTGCCGCCCTTGATGGCGTGCTGGGCCTGCTGCTTGGTGTCGGAGGCGCCGGCCGCGGTGGTCACGGCCACGGCGGCCGCGGTGGCGGCAACCAGGGCGGTGGCGGTCACGACGTGCCGGCGGGAGGGTCTGTGCATGGAGCGTCTCCTTGAAACGTTCGGGGAGGCGGACATCTGGTCCGACGCGCCACAGCCCACCAGTCGCCGGTGAACCGAAAGTGACGCGTCGACAGCACCGGCGCGTCCGGGGCGTAACGGCACGGCGCGGGCCGGTCGATGCGTGGGCGCTCGCCGAGGCGCAGGCAGCCCGACGAACGGCTCCGCACCCGCCGGCGGGTCCCCGACCGGTCCCCCGCCCCCTTCCTTACTGCCGATTTACGGCTTCTTTGAGCACTATGGGTACGTCTCGGCAACTTTCGTGTGCCTCAGGACACCTGAGGAAGAATCAAAGGACCAGCAGTGCGCCCACTCGTCATCCCGTTGTCCGTCCCCGCTGTCGCTTCACCGGGGCAGCGGGGACGGACAACGGGA
>LIQL01000525.1 GCA_001418405.1 Streptomyces diastatochromogenes
CCGTACGGGTCCTGCGCGTACGGGTTGTCGGCGTACGGGTTCCCGCCCTGGGGGTCGTGGGGGCCGGGCACCGCCCCGTGGGCCTGGTGGGAGCAGGAGGACGTGCCGAAGGCCCGGTCCACCGAGCGCCGCAGCTCGTGCACCAGCAGCACGTGGACCAGTGCGGAGTCGGCGAACTCCACGTCGCGCAGGGCGAGTCGGACGCCGTGCAGCGCGTCGTCGCACAGCCGGCGGGCCTCGGCGAGGCCGGCGCCGGTGGCCGTGATCGGGTTCCAGGCGCCCTCGGCGGCGTCCGCGGTCCGGTCCTCCACGGCGTCGAGGAGGTGGGCGAGCCGGCCGAAGAGCCGGCCGGCCTCGTCGAGCGGCGCGGCGTTGCCCGGCCGGCCGGCCAGGACCGCGGTGTGCGCGAAGGCGGCGGCGGTCGCCGTCTCGGTCGGTTCGGTGATCACCGTCAACGGCGTACCGGGCCCGGCCGCCTGCTCGATGCCCACCTGCCGGTCGACCGCGTCGACGAGGACGGCGGTGTCGAAGCCGAGCCGGGCGCCACCGCGCGCACCGGCCCGGTCCCAGCCCGCGGCGACCCGGCGCGCCGCGGCGGCCATCGGGCGGCGGCGCAGCACGCCGTTCCCGTCGGCCACGTGGTCACGGATCTTCGCCGAGGCGAGGACCAGGGAGACCGACGCCGCCAGGCGCGCCCCCTCGCCCCGGGCGACCGAGGCGGTGCGCATGCCGCGCAGCGGGCAGGGGCCGGCGGTGCGGCGCCGCAGCTCGGTCCGCCCGGACTGGGCGTCCGTCAGCACGGACACGATCAGTCCGTCGTAGTTGGTGACGACCCGGGCGAACTGGCCGTGGTCGGCACGCAGTGCGAGGCACAGGCCGCACAGGTGGGCCATCCACTCCGTCTTGAGACCTTGGGACAGGCGATGGGTGCAGGGCCTGACGATTCCGAACATGTAAGAACAAACCCCCCGTGTGTCATGAGCACGCGCTGATGGCAGCGGCGGCAGGGAATGCTACCCATCGGGCCGTTGACCTGCGCACACACCCTGCGCGGCAAGCGTCACCCACGCCGTCACGACGCCCCGACCGGAGTCGGAACCGCCACCTCCGCCCCCCGTTTCACTCTTTCTGCTGATACCCGCGGCCGCACCCCGGGTGGAAGCATGACCGCGCCGTCGTGCGGACGACCCGGCCGCGGCCGCTCCCGGCACCCAACTCGCAGCCCTTTCAAGGATCTTGGAGCGTCATGAAGGCGATGAGGCAGCTGACCGCGGTGTGCGTCGCGGGTGCGGTGCTGAGTGCGGGTACGGCCTGCGCCTGGGCACAGGCCGCCCCGGCCCCGACCGCCCACCGCATCGAACTCACCGACCGGGACGCCGGCCGGGCCCTCACCGTGCGCCCCGGGGACGACGTCGAGGTCCGGCTCACCGGCGTCCGCGACCGCGGCACCACCTTCGCCTGGAGCGCGCCGGCCCCCGATCACCCCGCGGTGCTCCGGCGGTCGGCGCTCGGGCGGACGCCGACCGGGGGCGTCACGGCGCGCTTCACGGCCGGCGACCGGGGCGGCACCGCCCTCACCGCACGGCGGTCCTGCCGCGCGGCGCCCGGCTCCCGTTGCCCGCACGTGGTCGCGACCTGGCGGGTCACGGTCACCGTGCGGTGAGCGGCGTCAGCCCGCGGCCCCCGACTGCCGGGTCGCCGCGTCCACGGTCTGGGCGAGGAGGGTGGCGATGGTCATCGGGCCGACCCCGCCCGGCACCGGGGTGATCAGGCTCGCGACGGCCGCCGCCGAGGCGAAGTCCACGTCGCCGACGTTGCCGGCGTTGTAGCCGGCGTCGACGACGACCGCCCCGGGCTTGAGCTGGTCGCCGTGCAGGAAGCGGGCGCGGCCCACCGCGGCGATCAGCACGTCGGCCTCCCGGACGTGGGCGGCGAGGTCGGCGGTGCGGGAGTGGCAGTAGGTGACGGTGGCGTTCCGCCCCAGCAGCAGCATCCCCGCGGGCTTGCCGAGGATCGCGCTGCGGCCGACGACCACGGCGTGCTTGCCGCCGAGGTCGACGTCGTAGTGGTCCAGGAGGCGCATGATGCCGCCGGGGGTGCAGGAGGTGAAGCCCGGCATGCCCAGGCTCATCGCGGCGAAGGAGTGCGCGGTGACGCCGTCGACGTCCTTCTCGGGCGCGATCGCCTCGAAGGCGGCCCGCTCGTCGACGTGCGGGCCGACCGGGTGCTGGAGCAGGATGCCGTGCACACCGGGATCGGCCGACAACCCACCGATGGTGTCGACGAGTTGGGCGGTGCTGGTGTCGGCCGGCAGCGCCACGTGCCGTGACCGGATGCCGGCCTTGGCGCAACGGTTGCGCTTCATCCTCACGTAGGTGACCGAGGCGGGATCCTCGCCCACGAGGACCGTGGCCAGGCAGGGTGCCTGTCCGGTGCGCGCGGTGAGCGCCGCGGCACGCTCGGCGGTCTCCTCACCCAGACGGCGGGCGAGCGCGCTGCCGTCCATCAGTCGGGCGGTGGGGGACGTGGTCTGCGACATGGCGCCTCCTGAGCGTCGTACGTCGTACGGAATCGCCCAGGCGCACGGCAGTGACCACACCGGTCGAGCCGCTCCACGGTGGTACTCCACCCAAGCGCCAGTCACGGCTCGCCCCACACCTTAGGTGATGGCCGGACCGGGACCGGAACGGGTATTCGCGGGCGACGGCGCGGGCCGCCCGAGGTCAGGGCGGCGGTTGGCCCGGACTTGAGGTGTACGGCGAGGTGGCCGCCTCCCATTGGCTGAGGATGCCGTCCCAGTCGTGCTGGGTGACGGTGACGGCGCTGGGATCCCAGGCAGGGGCCGCGGCCATCGGCGGCTGGGGCGCCCAGGCCGCCTGGGCGTCCTGTGGCGCCCAGGCGCCGTAGGTGCCCTGGGGCGCGGTCCACGGTGCGGGGTGGGCCGGCGACCCCCATGAGGCGTGCGGCTCGTACGGCGGTTGCGGCGGGGCCGTCGGGACCTCGGTGCGAGCGAGTTGACCGGTGTCCGCAGAGCCGGCGGCGGGGCCGTCGGCCATCCGGCGGTGCCGGCCGATCCGGTCCGACGAGGCGGGCCTGGAGGTGTGGGTCCCGACGGCGAGTTGGTGCGCCCGGGCGGCCAGGATGGTCACGTCCAGGCCCAGTTCGGCGGCGAGCGCGCTGAGGTCGGCGCCGGTGTGGTGACTGTGCACGAGGACCGCGTCCAGCGCCGGCGACCAGGCCGGTTCGGTGACGGGCGTGGGCGCGGTCCTCGTGCACAGTCA
>LIQL01000526.1:0-536 GCA_001418405.1 Streptomyces diastatochromogenes
AGGCGTACACCACCCGGGTGGGCGCCGGACCGTTCCCGACGGAGCTGTTCGACGAGGACGGCGAGGCGCTGCGCCGGATCGGCGGCGAGCGCGGCGTCACCACCGGGCGCGACCGTCGCTGCGGCTGGTTCGACGCGGTCATCGCCCGCTACGCGACCCGGGTCAACGGCCTGACGGACTTCTTCCTCACCAAGCTCGACGTCCTCACCGGCTGGGAGCAGATCCCGGTCTGCGTGGCCTACGAGATCGACGGCAAGCGCGTCGAGGAGCTGCCCTACAGCCAGACCGACTTCCACCACGCGAAGCCGATCTACGAGATGCTGCCGGGCTGGTCCGAGGACATCACCAAGGCCAAGACCTTCGCCGAGCTGCCGAAGAACGCCCAGGCGTACGTCAAGGCGCTGGAGGAGATGTCGGGCGCCCCGATCTCCGCGATCGGCGTCGGCCCCGGCCGGACCGAGACGATCGAGATCAACTCGTTCCTGTCGTAACGGGTTCGGCACGACCCCGGCGGTGCGGTCCTCGCGGGCCGCGCC
>LIQL01000526.1:561-1139 GCA_001418405.1 Streptomyces diastatochromogenes
GGCGGGCCGGCGCTCTTGAGGGTGGCCACGAACCGGCATTCGTACGTGGGCCCGGTGGCCTCCATCCGGAGCACCGCCTCGCCGGGCTTGCCCTGGACCAGGGTGAAGCGGCGCACGTCCAGCCGGGAGTCGCCGATCGTCGTCGACCAGATGCCCAGGTAGTCGGCGGGGATGCCGCCGGGCGGCGTCGTGGGCCGGTCCGTGGTCTTCTCGGTGGCGGCGGCGCTGCCGTCGCCGGGCGCGCCGAGCAGTGCGTACGCGGCGGCGGTGCCCCCTCCGGCCAGCACCAGCGCGGCCGCGACCAGCAGCGTCCGGCCGATGCGGCGGCGGCGCCTCGGGGCGGGGGCGCCCGGTGGTGCCACGGTGGCGGGCGAGGCGACGGCGGTCTCCGCGGTGGGCGTGCGGGCCGTGCCGTCCTGCGGGTCCTCGGTCTCCAGCAGTTCCACCGCGTGCCGCCCCAGACGGGCGACGAGCGCCCCGGGGAGCCACGGTTCGTCCTCGGCCGCCCCGGAGGCGTCCGGGACGTCCTCGGCCCACGCCACCAGTTCCTCGGGCGTCGGCCGGCGGGCCGGGTCCTT
>LIQL01000527.1 GCA_001418405.1 Streptomyces diastatochromogenes
GTCTCCGGCACCCTGGTCTTCGCGGACTCCTCCGCCGCCGCCTACCGCGCCGCCGCGTCGAAGGACTTCGCGGACGTCGCGGTCACCGTGACCCCCAAGGACCCGCCGTCCGGCCCCACCAACCGGCCCTCCACCGTTCTGGACGACGCGCTCGCGCGGACACTGGCCGGCGTGCCCGGTGTCGCCGCCGTGCGGCCGTCGGTCGACGGCTCGGCGGTGCTCGCCGCCGCGGACGGCACTCCGCTGCGGACCGGCGCGTCCTGGGCGAACCTGGCCGCCGGCTACCTGCCCGGCAAGGACGGCGAGGACCCTCGCTATCCCCTGGTCAAGGGGCACGCGCCCCGCAACTCAGACGAGTTGGCGGTGGACGCCGGCACCGCCGCCGCGGGCCGTTTCGCCCTCGGTGAAACGGTCAGGTTGGCCACCGACGGCCCGGTCATGACGAAGCGGCTGGTGGGCATCGTGGCCACCCGGGACAGTCGGGTGACCGCCGGCGGCACCCTCGCCCTGTTCGACGCGGCCACCGCCCAGCGGCTGTTCGCGTCCCCGGGCCACTACACCGGGATCGACCTGTCCGCCACGCCCGGCACCGATCAGGCCGTGCTCGCGGACCGGGTCGGCGCGGTGCTCCCGGCCGACCGGGCCGAGGCCGTCAGCGGCGCCGCCCAGGCCGCCCAACAGGCCGGCTACCTCGACACGCTGACCCGGGGCTACACCAAGGTGCCGCTGGTCTTCGCCGGGGTCTCGCTGTTCATCGGCTCGTTCCTCATCGTCAACACCTTCACCATGCTCGTCACCCGACGCACCCGTGAGATCGCGTTGCTGCGGGCGATCGGTGCCACGCGCCGCCAGGTGGTCCGCTCCGTCCTCGTCGAGGCGGCCCTGGTCGGATGCGCCGCCTCGGTCGTCGGCTTCCTGCTCGGCGTCGGCCTCGCCGCCGTGCTGCCCGACCTGCTGAGTGCCGGTGCGGACGCGTTGCCCGACGGGCCGCTCGTGATCGGTCCGCGGCCCGTCGTCGCCGCCCTCGGCGTCGGGGTGGGCGTCACCGTGCTCGCCGCCTGGCTGCCGTCCCGGCGGGCGGCGCGCATCGCGCCCCTGGAGGCGATGCGCGCGACGGCGCAGGTGCCGTCCCGCACGCGGTCCCGGGTGCGCGGCGCGGTGGGGTTGGCCCTCCTCGCCCTGGGGGGCGGCCTGTTGGTGTCCCTCACCGGGGCGAAGGACGCCTCGGTCGAGAACCTGCAGAGCGCCCTGTTGGGCTGCGGCCTCCTCGCCGTCTCCATGATCGTGCTGGCGCCGCTGCTGGCCGCCCCGGTGATCCGGCTCACCGGCCGGCTGACCGGCCGCTTCGGCGTCGTCGGACGGTTGGCGCGGGAGAACGCGCTGCGCGACCCGCGGCGCACCGCGGCGACCGCTTCCGCCCTGATGATCAGCACCGCGTTGGTCTCCGGACTCGCCGTCATCGGGAACTCCACGGGGCAGGCGCTCGACCGGCAGGCCGCCGCAGGACTCGGCGCCGACTACGTGATCAGCACCCGCACGCCGACGACCGGCATCGA
The DNA here is from genome assembly GCA_001418405.1 of Streptomyces diastatochromogenes. Classification (GTDB taxonomy): domain Bacteria; phylum Actinomycetota; class Actinomycetes; order Streptomycetales; family Streptomycetaceae; genus Streptomyces; species Streptomyces albulus_C. Next base: position 1,557 of record LIQL01000527.1, read on the forward strand.
CCCGGCGACCGTGGACCGGGTGAGCGGTACCTCCGGCGTGCGGACCGCGGCCGCCCTCGCGGACTCCACGCTGTTCACCGGCGGTCAGGTCCGGCAGGTGTCCGGCATCGACCCGAACGCCGTGGACGCGGTCCTCAGGCTCCGCTTCCTGAGCGGCTCCGCGCGGGACCTCGGGCCGGGCCGGATCGCCCTTTCCGACTCCCTCGCCCGGGAACACGGGCTGCACGCCGGCGATCGTCTGACCGCGCGGATGGGACTCGGCCAGGGGTTCCAGCAGTACACCGTCGTCGGCGTCTACCAGGACAACCCCATCGCCCGGGACGCCCTGGGGGCCCGTGCGCAAGTGCAGAAGAGCGGCTTCCGGCCCGGCTCGGCTCAGCGGATCCTGGTCCGCACCGACGACGGCGCGGCGTCCGCGAACCTGGCGGGCCGGCTGCGCACCGCGGTGGGCGACAACCCGCTGCTGAAGGTCCAGGACCGGGCGGCGCTGGTGCGGGAAGCCGCCGGCACCCTGGGCGACCTGCTGACCGTGATGTACGGGCTGCTGGTCATCGGCCTCCTGATCTGCGCGCTCGGGATCGTGAACACCCTGGCCATGTCGGTGTCGGAGCGGACCCGGGAGATCGGCGTCCTGCGCGCCCTCGGCATGGACCGCGCCGGGATCCGGCGGATGATCCGGCTGGAGGCGCTGACCGTCGCCGCGTTCGGCACGCTGCTGGGCCTGGCGGGCGGGGTGTTCGGCGCATGGGCGGTGGGCGCGCTGGCCAACGGTGCGCTGGCGCAGTACTCGCTCGCGCTCCCCTGGGGGACGCTGCTGCTGGTGGTCCTGCTGTCCCTCGTGGTGGGCGCGGCGGCAGCGGTCGTCCCGGCCCGCCGGGCGGCTCGCCTGAGTCCGCTCCAGGCGGTGGCGGACGCGTAAGCGCAATCACCCGCACGCGACCGTTTTGAACGCGTTCAATTTCGGGTTACCTTGGTGTCCACCACATCTGAGGGGGCTCGATGAAGGTAGTGCTGCCCGGGGGCACCGGACAGGTGGGCGCGATCCTCGACCGCGCCCTGACGGCGGCGGGCCACGAGGTCACGGTCTTGACCCGGCGCCCGCGCGGGCCGCGGGAGATCGGCTGGGACGGGTCCACGCTGGGCGCCTGGGCCGACGCCGTCGACGGCAGTGACGTCGTGATCAACCTGGCCGGCCGCAGCGTCTCCTGCCGCTACACGGCGGAGAACCTGCGGGCCATGATGGAGTCCCGTGTCGACTCGACGCGGGTGGTCGGCGCGGCGATCGCCGCCGCCGCGCGGCCGCCCCGGGTCTGGCTCCAGATGAGCACCGCGACGATCTACGCCCACCGCTTCGACGCTGCGCACGACGAGGCGACGGGGGTGCTCGGCGGTGCGGAGGCCGGGGTGCCCGACTACTGGGCGTACAGCGTCGACATCGCCAAGAACTGGGAGCGGGCGCAGGCCGCAGCGGACACCCCGGCGACGCGGAAGGTCGCGCTGCGCTCGGCGATGGTCATGAGCCCGGACCGGGGCGGGGCCTTCGACGTCCTGCTGGGGCTGGCCCGGCTGGGGCTGGGCGGCCCGGTGGCCGGCGGTGCGCAGTTCGTGTCGTGGATCCACGACGAGGACTTCGTCCACGCGGTGGAGTTCCTGATCGCCCGGGACGACATCGAGGGGCCGGTCAACCTCGCGTCGCCCGGCCCGCTCCCGCACCGGGACTTCATGCGGGCGCTGCGCACGGCCCGCGGCGTCCCGCTGGGGCTGCCGGCGACGCGATGGATGGCGGAGCTGGGAGCGTTCGCGCTGCGCACGGACACGGAGCTGCTGCTCAAGAGCCGCCGGGTGGTGCCGGGTCGACTGCGTGCGGCCGGGTTCGACTTCACGCACCCTCAGTGGGAGGGGGCCGCCGTGGAACTCGTCCGGCGGGCCGCGGCGTTCCGCACGGATCGCCGGACGGGGCGCAGGAGTCCGGAGGCGGCGGTGCGGTCGCGGCACTGAGTCCGTCGACGGCGACTACCAGCCGGGGCAGTTCGGCTGACCGACGGTGCCGGGGCCGGCGGCTCCGCACCGACCCCGACGGGGAGCGGTGCGGAGCGGCCGGCCGCCGGCCGGCTCCCGACGGGCGTCCTTCCGGTCAAGGAACGGCCCGTTCGAAGGTCCGGAGCAGATCCGCCGCGACGCTCACCGCGATCGTGGCGGGTTCCTTGCCGGTGATCTCGGTCATGCCGATCGGCGTCCTGATCCGGTTGACAGTGGCCTCGTCGTGGCCGCCCTCCGTCAGCAGGCGCTTGCGGAACCGCACCCACTTGGCCGCCGACCCGATCAGCCCGACGGAGCCGAGGTGCGGTGTGCGCAGGGCAGCGTCGCAGAGCGCCGCGTCCTCGGCGTGGTCATGGGTCATGACCAGGACGTGGGTGCCGGGCGGCAACTCCGCCAACACCTCCTCGGGCAGCAGCGGCGTGTGGTGCACGTGCACCTGCGCCACCGCATCCGCCAGCACGGCGAGCCGGTCCTCGGTGAGGATGTCGGAGCGGCTGTCGATCAGATGCAGGTCGAGGTCCTGCCGTGCCAGGATGCGGGCCAGTTCCAGGCCGACGTGCCCGACGCCGAAGATCGCCACCGCCCGCACCACCGGCAGCGGTTCGAGCAGCACCGAGACCGTGCCACCGCAACACTGCACGCCGTGTTGGTTGGTCACCTTGTCGTTCAGGGTGAAGTCGAGGAGTTCCGGCTCCTTCTTGGCCGCGGCGCTCATCTCCCGGGCCCGGTCGATGGAGACGGCCTCGACGTTGCCGCCACCGATCGAGCCCCACGTCTCGGTCTGCCCCACGACGAGCTTCGCACCGGCGTCGCGTGGGGCATGACCGCGCACGGTCGTGACGGTCACCAGCACGCCGGACTCCCGGCGTGCTCGCAACCGTGCGACCGCGGCGACCCACGTCATGTCAGGCACCGCTCAGCACTTCTGCGTCGGCGCGCACCCCGCCGTTGGCGGCACGGCCGTTGGTGGCACGGCCGTTGGCGACGTGGCCGTTGACGGCGCTGCCGTTGCGGGCCTGACCGGTGCGGGAGGCTTCGTCGCGGCGCGCCGCCTGGATCGCCCAGTACACCGCTTCCGGCGTCGCGGGCGAGGCCAACTCGACGCTGGTGCCGCCCGGTCCGAACGCGGCGGCGGCCTGCCGCAGCGCCTCGCGGACCGAGAACGCCAGCATCAGCGGAGGCTCACCCACCGCCTTGGAGCCGTACACCGCACCCTCTTCGGTGGCGTTCTCCAGCAGCGTGACGTGGAACTCCTCGGGCATCTCCGAGAAGCTCGGCAGCTTGTAGGTGCTAGCGGCCTGGGTCAGCAACCGGCCGCGGTTCGGCCCGTCGCTGGCGTCCCACCGCAGGTCCTCCAGCGTCAGCCAGCCCGCGCCCTGCACGAAACCGCCCTCGACCTGACCGATGTCGATCATCGGGGACAGGCTGTCGCCGACGTCGTGCACGATGTCCACCCGCCGGATGCGGTAGGCGCCGGTGAAGCCGTCCACCTCCACCTCCGTCGCGGCCGCGCCGTGGGCGAAGTACTTGAACGGCGTGCCGCGGAACGCCTTGGCGTCCCAGTGCAGCCCCTCGGTCCGGTAGAAGCCGGCTGCCGACAGCTGGACCCGTTGGAAGTACGCGGTGCGGACCAGGTCGTCCCAGGCCAGCTCCTGGTCGTTGCCCAGGGCGCGCGCGATGCCCTCGACGATGCGCACGTCCGAGGCGTTCGCCCCCAGTTGGGTGGCGGCCACCTGCAACAGCCGCTCGCGCAGCTGCTCGCAGGCGTTCTTCACCGCCGCGCCGTTGAGGTCGGCGCCGGCGCTGGCGGCGGTGGCGGAGGTGTTGGGGACCTTGTCGGTGCGCGTCGGGGCCAGCCGCACCTTGTGCAGCGGGATCCCCAGCGAGGTCGCGGCCACCTGCAGCATCTTGGTGTGCAGGCCCTGGCCCATCTCGGTGCCGCCGTGGTTGATCAGGACCGAGCCGTCCTTGTAGATCAGCACCAGTGCGCCGCCCTGGTTGAAGGCGGTGAGGTTGAACGAGATGCCGAACTTGAGGCCGCTGAGCGCCAGTGCCCGCTTGGTGTGCGGATGCGCGGCGTTGAAGGCGGCGATCTCGCGCTGGCGTTCGGCGAGGTCGGCGGTGTCCTTCACGGCCTGCCAGACGGCGGAGATCCGGTCGGGCCGGACGACCGGCTGGCCGTACGGCGTCGCCTGCCCCTCCTGGTAGAAGTTGCGCTCCCGCAACTCCGTCGGGTCCAGGCCGAGCAGCGGCGCGCACCGGCCCATGATGTCCTCGATCACCAGCATGCCCTGCGGTCCGCCGAAGCCGCGGAAGGCGGTGTTGGAGACCTTGTTGGTCTTGGCGATGCGACCGGCGATGCGCGCGTTGGGGATCCAGTAGGTGTTGTCGATGTGGCACAGTGCGCGGGCCACCACCGGCTCGGAGAGGTCCAGGCTCCAGCCGCCGTCCGCGGTCAGGGTGGCGTCCAGGGCCCGGATGCGGCCGTCGGCGTCGAAACCGATCTTCCACTTGGCGTGGAACCCGTGCCGCTTGCCGGACATGGTCAGGTCCTGGGTCCGGTTGAGCCGCAGTCGGACCGGCCGACCAGTCAGCTTGGCCCCGAGTGCGGCGACGGCCGCGAACCCGTGCGGCTGCATCTCCTTGCCGCCGAAGCCCCCGCCCATCCGCAGGCACTGCACGGTGACCTCGTGGCTGTGCAGCCCGAGCACGTGCGCGACGATCTCCTGGGTCTCCGAGGGGTGCTGGGTGCTGCTCTGGACGAAGACCTGCTCGGCCTCGTCGATGTAGGCCAGCGCCGCGTGCGTCTCCAGGTAGAAGTGTTCCTGGTCGGAGAACTGGAACTCACCGGTGAACACGTGCGCGGAGTCGGCGAATCCGGCGTCGACGTCGCCGGTCAGCATCACCGGCCGGGCGCCGTGGAAACTTTCGGCCGCCATCGCGTCCTGCAACGTGATCAGGGAGGGCCGTTCGTCGAGTTCCACCTCGACGGCCGCCGCACCGAGCCGGGCCGCCTCCAGGGTCTCCGCGAGCACCCAGGCGACCGCGTGGCCGTGGAACATGACCTCGTCGGGGAAGAGCGGTTCGTCGTGCTTCATTCCGGCGTCGTTGACGCCGGGCACGTCGGCACCGGTGAGCACGCGGACCACGCCGGGGACGGCGAGCGCGGGCTCGGTGCGCAGCGCGGTGATCCGGCCGTGCGCCTTCATGACCTGGACCGGATGGGCGTGCAGTACGTCCTTGGTCCGATGGACCAGGTCGTCGGTGTAGAGCGCGGTGCCGGTGACGTGCAGGGTGGCGCTCTCGTGCGGCAGGGAGACGCCGACTACGGGCTTTTCGGGACGCTCGGACAACTGGCTCATGACGACACCGCCTCGGTGGTCTGCGCGGACAGCTTCAGCAGGCTCTGGCCGAGCATCGCGGAACGGTACGCGGCGCTGGCACGGTGATCGTCCATCGGCGTCCCCTCCGCCTGAAGTACCCGGGCCGCGGCCTCGACGGTCTCCGCCGTCCACGGGTTGCCCTCCAGGGCCGCCTCGGTGGCGAGGGCGCGGATCGGGGTGGCGGCCACTCCGCCCAGCCCGATGCGTGCCTTGCGGACGGTCCCGTCCTCGATGTCGAGTGCGAAGGCGACCGCCACGCTGGAGATGTCGTCGAAGCGCCGCTTGGCGATCTTGTGGAAGGCCACTGTCGTCGACAGCGGCAACGGGATGCGCACCGCGCGGATCAACTCGCCGGGCCGGCGCACGCTCTGCCGGTAACCGGTGAAGTACTCCGCCAGTGGCACCTCGCGCTCGCCGTCGGCGTCGGCGAGCACCAGCGACGCCTCCAGCGCGAGCAGCGCCGGCGGGCTGTCACCGATGGGAGAGCCGGTGCCCAGGTTGCCACCGAGCGTCGCGCCGTTGCGGATGAGCCGGGAGGCGAACTGCGGGAAGAGTTGTGCCAGCAGGGGGACGCGGCCGTCGAGGCGGCGTTCGATCTCGGTGAGCGTCAGCGCCGCGCCGATCTCGATGTGGTCGGCCTCGACGCGCAGTTCGCGGAGTTCGGACAGTCGGTCGAGGGCGACCACGCAGTCCGCGCGGCGGGAGCGGATGTTGACCTCCACGCCCCAGTCGGTGGAACCGGCGACCACCACCGCGTCGGGCCGCTCGCGCAGCAACTGCACCGTCTCGGCCAGGGTGTTCCGCCGCAGGAACTCCTTGCCGTCCTGGGCGTATTCGGTGGCGACCGGTGCCGGCGGGGACTGCTCGCGACGCTGCGCCAGCGGGTCCTCGTCGGTGGGCGCGCCGACGGCGAAGGCGGCGTCGCGGATCGGGCGGTACCCGGTGCAGCGGCACAGGTTCCCGCTCAGCGCGTGCAGGTCGAAACCGTTCGGGCCGTGCTCGGCGTCGGCACCGTCGGCCGGGGCCGCGTGCCCGCAGCGGTCGGGCCGGTAGTACTCGGCGGCCATGCTGCAGATGAAGCCCGGCGTGCAGTAGCCGCATTGGGAACCGCCGCGGAGTGCCATCTCCTCCTGCACCGGGTGCAGGGTGGACGGCGTGCCGGGGTCACCGGGGGTGGCGAGACCTTCGGAGGTGACGATCTCCTGGCCGTCGAGGGCCGCGACCGGGAACAGGCAGGCGTTGACCGCCACCCAGTCGGTGGGCTTGTTCACCCCGGGGCGGGCCACGAGGACCGAACAGGCGCCGCACTCACCCTCGGCGCAGCCCTCCTTGGTGCCGGTGAGGCCGCGCTCGCGCAGGAAGTCCAGAACCGTGGTGTGGGGTGCGGCCGGGGAAATTGAGGTTTCTTTCCCATTGACCGTGATCCGCGCCGCTACCATGACACTTCCTCATTTCGGAGCGCGGGCGTACTGACTATTTGAGTCGCCATTTCAGGGGACTTTCTCTTTCGGTGGCGCGATTTAAGAAAGCGCAGCACAAATCAGCACGCAGCAACGTGCCGGGGGGTGACGAATACCGGAAGACGCCGGGGCCACGAGCGGGCACGCCGGGACGGGGCTGCTCAGCAGCCGTGCGCTACGCGACCCGGAACCCAGGCGGCCTGCCGGGCAAGGCGATGCAGGTCAGAGATGGTGGACATCCGACTTCGCCTCCTTCCAGCAGTTCACGAGTCGCTGCGATAGAAGCTAAGTTGCCGCCGTCGCATCGTCAAGGCGACCTGCGAAGATGAGGCGTTCCCTGTACGAACCTACAAGGCAAGGACCGATAAGTCCTCTACGCTTTGGATGTTCCTACAAATGGACGCCCGATAATCCCTCTCGACGGTAAATCCGTCGTCGCACTGCGGTCCCCTTTCGGCGACGCCTTTTCTGTGCCTTCCTCGAAATTCGCGGTCCGGTGGAGTTCCCGCTGCCGTCGTTGACGAGGGTGCAGGAGTTCCCGTCCCACGGCAAGGACCACGGCCGGGGAACAGTGCGCTCGACGGCCTTGGCGAGTTCGACCTACCCGCGCGCACCTGCACTCCGCCATCGGCTTCGGCCTGGGGCAGCGGTTCGGCGGCCGCTTCGACATCAAGGTCGTGCGCTGACAGGTGCGGGACGCCCCACCCCGACCACGAGCAGCGCCTGTGGCCCGCGGAACCCTCCTCAGGCGCGCGGTTCCGGTACCCCGGGTGCCTGCGGCTGTTGCCGCGCGGGTGCGGCGATGCCCACGGGCCGGGCGGGGCGGCGCGTGGCGGCCAGGGTGAGGAGGATGATGGCCGCGCCGCAGGCGGTCACGATCCAGTAGGCCGGACGCACCGCTCGGGCGAAGCCCGTACCGGAGTGCAGGCCGGTGGTGAGCACCGCGCCGAGCACGGCGACGCCCAGTGCCTGGCCGAACTGGCGGCTGGTCGAGACGATCGCCGCGGCCACGCCGGCCTGCTCCTGGGGCATGCCGGCCATGGCGGCGTTGGTGACGGGCGTGTTGGCCAGTCCCACGCCGATGCCGATCAGGACGTACGCGGTGAAGAGCCAGATGTCGGACGTGAGGGCGTCACCGGCGGCGAGCAGTGCGCCGCCCGCGGTGGTGGCCGCGCCGGCCAGCAGCAGCGGGAGCCGGGGGCCGCGGTTGGCGGTCAGTCGCCCCGAGAGCGGTGAGGTGAGGATGTTCATGACCGCCATGGGCAGCAGGAAGAGGCCGGCGACCAGTGCGGACAGGTTGCGCACGTTCTGCAGGTAGAGCGTGTTGAGGAAGAGGAAGCCGCCCAGCACGAAGAACGAGCACACCGCCATGGCGCTGGCGCCGCTGAATCCGGCGCTGCGGAACACCCGCAGGTCGACGAGGGGTTCGTGGCGCCGGCTCTCGTAGCGGAGCAGGGCCAGCAGCGCGACGAGGGCGGCCACCGCGCAGCCCAGGGTGCGCGGGGCGGTCCAGCCGGTGTTGGGGCCCTCGATGATGGCGTACGTCAGACACCCCATCAGCACGATGACCAGGAACTGCCCGACGGGGTCCAGCCGGCGGGGCCGGGGCGCGCGGGATTCGGGGACGAACCGCGCGGCGCAGACCAGGGCGGCCAGTCCGATCGGCAGGTTGAGCCAGAAGATCGACCGCCAGCCGATGCCTTGGACGAGCGCCCCGCCCACCATCGGGCCGACCGCCATCGCCACGCCCATGACCGCTCCCCAGACACCGATCGCCCGGGCTCGTTCGCGGGGCGCCGAGAAGGTGTTGGTGATGATCGACATGGCCACCGGGTTCAGCATCGAGGCGCCGACCGCCTGGACGATGCGGAAGGCGATGAGCCAGCGCAGGTCGGGCGCCAGGCCGCAGAGGAGCGAGCCGAGGGTGAACAGGGCCAGGCCGGCCTGGAAGACGCGGCGGCGGCCGAGTCGGTCCCCGGCGGAGCCGGCGAGCATCAGCAGCGCCGCCAGCACGATCAGGTAGGCGTCGGTGGTCCACTGCAACCCGGACAGCGGACTGCGCAGATCGCGCTGCATGGCGGGCAGTGCCACGTTGAGCACCGTGTTGTTGAGGTTGCCGAGGAACACGCTCGTGCAACAGACCGCCAGGATGAGATTGCGTCGCGGGCGGGTGAGTTCAACCTGAGTGGACACCGGAGGGCCCACCGTCCTCTCGTCGTGGGCCTTCGTGCCCCGTCACGTTCGAGACCGCGGCGACGGACCGGCGCGGTGCGTTCAGCCTGCCTGGCGAAGCCCGCGCCGGCCAGGCCCCGGTAAAGGGGCCCTGCCAGGGCCCCCCTTACCCGACCCGTTCGATGCATACTGCATGGGTGGGAGACGTACTAACGGGGAATCGCACGGAGTTGGGGGAGTTCCTGCGGAGTCGGCGCAGTCGCGTCGCACCGCACGAGGCCGGCCTCCCCCCATCGGCGGGCCGTCGGCGCACCGCCGGGCTGCGGCGGGAGGAAGTCGCGATCCTGGCCGGCGTCAGCATCGAGTACTACCGGCGCCTGGAGCAGGGCAAGCAGCAACGGCCGAGCCCCGCGGTCCTGGAGGCGATCGCCCGGGTACTGAAGCTGACCGACGACGAGCACCGCTACCTGGCGGAGTTGGGGCGCGGTCGGGCGCTGGTGCCGGGCGACGGCGGGCGGCGCGGTCGGGCCGTGCGCACCGTGCGCGACGAGGTCCGGCGCATGGTGGACATCGCGCACCCCTACCCGGCGTGCGTGCTCAGCCGGTCCAGTGACGTGCTGGCCGCCAACCAGGCCGCGCTGCGTCTCTTCCCCGGCATCGAGGACTGGCCCGAGCAGGAGCGCAACACCGCGCGCTACGCCTTCGTGCACCCGGGCGCCCGGGAGCTGTACGCCAACTGGGACGACGTGGCGCACGGCGTGGTGGCCCATCTGCGCGCCGCGGTGGTGGTGCACCCGGGCGCGCCGGACCTCTGGGAGATCGTCGACGAACTCACCGAGCAGAGCGCCGAGTTCGCCGCCCTCTGGCGGCGCTACGACGTCCGGGCGCGCACCAACGGCCGCAAGGTGTACCGGCATCCGACGGCGGGCCGGATGACGCTGACCTACGAAGCCTTCGACGTGGCGCGCAGCGACGGCCAGCGGCTGGTCGTCTACCAGGCCCCTCCGGACACCCCGGACCATGCGGCGCTGCTGAGCCTGTCGGACTAGCCGTCGCCCGGAATGCCGCGTCCCTTCAATTGCCCGTCCGGGAGATTTTCCCCGACAATTCACTTAACTGGATTGGGGTGTTACAGCACGCTCCGCGCTGGAATTTTTCAAGGTTATTGAAAGATACCCGAGGGGAGGTTTTTACGACCTCCCCGACCCTTGCCCGCCCTCCCCAGAAACGCCCCGACCAGGGATGATGGCGATCCCGCCGGATAGTTGAGCTTTATTCGAACCCCGCAACACCTTTTCGGATCACCGAAGACGAGCCTCCGATTTGACAAGTTTTTAACTATGCCGTTCATCACTCCAACACGTGTCCGAGACCTGTGTTACCTTCAACGCCATGGCGAATGTAATTCCTGACTCTGCGGAACGCTTCAGTAAGTTTGCGGAATTCTATGATCGCGTCCGCCCCCATCCGCCCGAGGAACTCGCGAACCTGCTGCGCCAGTGGTCCGGGACCACCGACCCGGACGTGGTCGACATCGGCTGCGGCACCGGCCTCTCCTCCACCATCTGGCCCGAGGCGACCGGGGTGGAGCCCTCCGCCGAGATGCGGGCCATCGCGGCCCAGCGCGGCATCCGCGTCGTCGACGGCACGGGCGAGGAGACCGGACTGCCCGACGACTGCGCGGACATCGTGACCGTGAGCCACGCCCTGCACTGGTTCGACGCCGCCCGCGCCTTCCCGGAGATCGCCCGCATCATGCGGCCGGGCGCCGTACTGGCCGCGTTCGACTTCGACTGGCCGCCGGCCGTGGACCCCGAAGTGGACGCCGCCTACCGCGACTTCGAGACCGTGCACCACGCCCTGGAGGCCGAACGCGGCCTGCGCCCCACCTTCGCGCCGAAGAGCGAGCACCTGCAACGACTGCGGGACAGTGGGCTCTTCCGGCACGTCAACGAGGTCTGCCTGCACATGAAGGAGACCGGCGGCGCCGCCCGCTTCGTCGACTTCGCGGCGAGCCAGGGCGGGGTGATCGCCCTGCTGGAGGAAGGCGTCAGCGAGGACGCGCTCGGCCTGACCCGGCTGCGCGAGGTCACCGAACGGCGGATGACCGACCACACGACGTGGTGGTGGACCTGCCGCGTCCGCCTGGCCACGCGCTGACCGGTCGGACCGCACCAGTCAACGGGGGAGGAACAACAACGTGGGACGCCTCGTCATGCCCGAGTGCGACGGGTATCCGCACCTGGCCGAGCTCGTCCGCCGCTGCCCCGGCGGCGACGCGGTCGAGCTCCACGACGGCCCGTGCACCACTTCGTCCCAGCTCGCCGAGCGCATTCGCGGCGCTCGGACCGTGCTGCACTTCTTCAACGGCCGGCCGCTGGACACCGACGTCCTGCGCGGCGAACGACCGCAACAGGTCGTGGTGGCCGGCCCGGCCGCCCCGGTGGTCGACGTCGACGCCGCCCGGTCCGCCGGCATCGCCGTCTACGACGTCCCCGGCCTGGCCGCCGATTCCGTGGCCGAGTTCACCCTGACGCTGCTGCTGATGCTGGCCCACCGGGTGCCCACGGCCGTCGGCGACGCGACCGGTTGGCAACCGTCCGCCGGACGCGAACTCACCGGACGCCTGCTGGGGATCGTCGGCTGGGGCCGCATCGGCTCCCGGGTGGCGCGCCTGGCACAGGGCATCGGCATGCGGGTCGCGGCCTGGTCGCCGTCCCTGGACGAGGACACCGCCCGCGCCGCCGGAGTCGCCCTGCTCCCCCTGGACACCCTGCTCGGCAGCGCGGACGCGGTGAGCCTGCACCTGCGGGCCACCCCGCAGACCCAGGAGATCATCGACGCTCGCCGGCTCGCCCTGCTCGGCCCCCGGGCCCTGCTGGTCAACACCGCCCGCGCCGCGCTGCTCGACATGGCCGAGCTGCGCCGACGCCTGACCGCCGGCCTGCTGGGCGGAGTGGCGCTCGACGTCTTCGACGTCGAACCGCTGCCTCCCGGGGACCCGCTGCGCAGCCACCCGAACGCCCTGGTCACGCCGCACATGGCGTGGATGACCGACGACGCGGTGGGGCGCTTCCTCGCCGCCGCCCTCGCCTTCGCCACCTCGGGCGACGCCGGCACCGGCCCGGTCCGGCGCCTCGTCTGACGTCCCGGCGCCGCGCGGGTCCCCGGAGCCGCCGGGACCCGCGCGGCAGCCACCGCACCACACCTCAACCGCACGCCCGTCACTGTGCTGCGGCCGGCTGCCGACCGGCCTGCCGCACCGGACGAACAGGGGGTAACCGGATGATCCAGCCCATCGCTGCGGCCACGTCTCCGCAGCACGCCCAGAGAGAGACCTTCGCCGAGCGCACCCTGCAGGCCCTGGCCCGGCAGCGGGAACTCTGCCACGACCCCGGCCCGACGAGCGCCCTGGTGCTCCAGGACCTCCTCGACCAGGCCCGCAGCACCTCCTTCGGACGCGCCCACGGCCTGGGCTCCGTCGCCACCCTCGCCCAGTGGAAGCGCGCCGTCCCGATCCGCACGTACGAGGAGCTGCGCCCCTACGTGGAGCGGCAGTTGGCGGGCGAGGCCCAGGTCCTCACCCGCAGCGCGCCGTACGCGTTCCTCAAGACCTCCGGCTCCAGCGGACTGCCCAAGTACATACCCACCACCCGGCACTGGCGGGAGCGGTACCGGGGCCGGGGCCTGTACGCCCAATGGGGCCTGTACTGCGAGCAGATCGGCGCCGACTACCTCACCGCCGAGCACATCCTCGACCTCTCCTGGGAGCGGACGCCCGCCTCCCGCAGCCTGCACGGCTTCCCCGTCTACAGCATCTCCCGCCGGCCCGCCGCGGTCGGCCCCGAGGACTGGGTCCCGCCCTGGTACGACGCGCCCTGGCTGCGCGGGGACGACGAGGAGGAGTACGCGGACAGTCTCTACCGGAAGCTGCGCCTGCTCGCCGGAGCCGACGTCCGACTGGTCGTCACCCTCAACCCCTCGAAGATCGTCGGCCTCGCCGAACAACTCGCGCTGCGCGGACCGGAACTGGTCGACGAAGTGGGCCGCGGAACGGTCTCCGGGCGCCCGGCCGGCGGCACCGTCGCCGACCCCGACCTCGCCCGGCGGCTGGCGCGCACGCTCGCCCACCGCCCCGCCGGGCTGCGACTGACCGACCTGTGGCCCCGACTGTCCGTCCTCGTCTGCTGGAACTCCGCCTCCGCCGGCCTCTACCGCGACTGGCTCGACGACGTCACGCCCGGCATCCGCAAACTGCCGTTCAGCACGACCGGCACCGAGGGCATCGTCACCATCCCCGTCGACGACCACCCCTCGGCCGGGCCGCTCGCCGCCGACCAGGGCGTCTTCGAGTTCGTACCGTGCCGGGAGGACGACGACGGCGGGCCGCTCGACCCGGCCATCGCGACCCTGGACCCGCAGGAGCTGGAGAGCGGCCACTCCTACCGGCTCGTCATGAGCCAGGCCAACGGCCTCTACCGCTACGACGTGGGAGACGTCTACACCGTACTGGGCCGGGTCGGCGCCCTGCCGCGCCTGGAGTTCGCGGGCCGGGCCGGCTTCGGCAGCTCCTTCACCGGCGAGAAGCTCACCGAGGCCCACGTCTACGAGGCCGTGCGCACCGCCCACCGCGGCGCCCGGGGCACCCTGCCCATGTTCACCTGCATCCCGTCCTGGGGCACCCCGCCCGGCTACGTCCTGGCCGTGGAGTGGGACCCGCAGTCGGACGCGGCCGAACGCGCGGGCTTCACCACCGCCGTCGAGGCAGCGCTCCAGGACTGCAACCCGGAGTACGCCGAGAAGCGCCGCAGCGACCGGCTGCGCCCGCTGCGGCTGCTCCCACTGGCCCCGAAGAGCTTCCTCGCCATCGCCGAGGCCCAGCGCCGCAAGGGCGCGGCCGCGATGCAGATCAAGCACCACTGGATCCAGAACGACGACACCCTGCTGACCGTGATCGACGATCTCGGCCTCCCGCTGTACGGCTGACGCCCCGCCACGTCCCGGACCAGCCCCCCAC
>LIQL01000528.1 GCA_001418405.1 Streptomyces diastatochromogenes
TGCTGCTCGGCACCGGCGGGCAGGTCCAGGCCGCCCAGCAGGACCAGCCCGCCGGTGCCGAGCAGCAGCAGGCCGACCAGCCCGAGCAGCACCCGGTTGACGGTCGCACGGACGGTGCGCATCGCCCGCTCACCTCCCCTTGGGACGCCGGACGTCGACGCCCAGTCGCAGGGGACGCGTCAGCTCCAGTTGCCGCAGGCCGTCCTCCAGGACGGTGACGAGGTCGCCGCGGACCTCGTCCAGCGGCCGGAAGTGCGCCACGGCCCGGGCCCGGGCCCGGCGTCGGCCCACGGTCACCCGCACCGCCTGCACACCGGAGACCTCCATGGCCCGGTCTCGCAGCACCAGCGCGGCGGCCGGCCGGTCCAGCCCGGCCCGGACGCCGGGAGCGGTGCGCCGCATCGGCAGCACCGCGCGCAGCCCCGGCGTGGCGGCCAGGACCAGCAGCCAGATCCCGAGCGCCACGGCCGCCGCCGCGGCGCCCAGGACCCAGGGGTCGTCGAGGGGCCGGACGGCCAGTTCGTGCGCCAGCCACCGGCGCCAGGCCATCGCGGTGCGGCCGGCCCGCACCGCGGCCACGTCGTACAGCGCCAGGCCCGCGGCGGCCAGCAGCACCAGCGCGACCAGTGCCGCCGGCACTCTGCGGGCCGCCCAGAACCGCCCGGCGGACCCACCGGCGCGCGGTGCGGGATCCGCGGCGTCCGGTGCCGCGGTCGGCGCACCGCCCGCAGTGTCCGCAGGCGCACCGGTCCGCGGCGCCGCCCCGTCCGGGGCCTGCGCTCCCCGTCCGTCGCCCGGCGCGCTCACCGCAGGCGCTCCCGACCGGGCGACAGCGGCGAGACCAACCGCTCGACCTGCACCGCCACCTCGGTGACCGTCATGCCCGCCAACGTCCGCACCCGCTCCGCCACCTGACGGCGCACCACTTGGCACCGCGGGCCGATGGGAGCGGGGTAGGGCAGTTCCACGGCGACCTGCAGCCGGGCCTCCCCGAACGGCGGGTGGGCCTCGCGACGGGTCACCGTCACCGTCGCGTGGGCGTCCGTGGGCTCGCCGGGGGACGCCGCGTGCAGTGCCTCCCGGGCCGCCCGCGCGGCGATCTTGGCGACCACCCGGTCGGCGACCCTGGTCGCGCCGCGCTCACCGGCCGGAACGTCGGCGGCAGCGGCCGATGCGGACACCGTCGCCATCCGGACTCACCGCCGCCGGTCGTCGCGGTCGCCGGTCCGGGTGCGGAAGAACTCCCCGGCCTCCAGGTCGCCCTCCAGGAACCTGCCGGCCACGAACCCGACGGCGCCCAGCGCCGCCACCAGGACGAACGCCCCGAACCCGCCGAAGTACCCGGCGAAGCCCAGCGCCATACCGGCCACGAGGCCGATCACGGCCATGCTCATCGTGCGCTCCTTCGCTACCGCTCGGGCCGGGCCGGTTCACTGGAGCCGCGGCTCC
>LIQL01000529.1 GCA_001418405.1 Streptomyces diastatochromogenes
TATACGAGACAGGTCCCGGACGCCCCTCAGAGCGGACTCACCCCCGCCAGCCACCCCCCGTCGATCACGAACGGCTGCCCCGTGATGTACGACGAGTCCTCCGCCGTCAGGAACAGCGCCAGCCGCGCCACCTCCTCCGGCCGCCCGATCCGCCCCAGCGGCACCAGCTTCCGGTACAGCTCGTCCACGGCCCGCGCGCTCTGCGCCGGGTCCGCCGACGGGTCCAGCGCCGCCGGGTTCGTCATCGGCGTGTCCACCGCCCCCGGACAGACCGCGTTCACCCGGATCCCCTGCGCCGCCAGCTCCAGCGCGGCGACCCGGGTCAGCCCGACCACCGCGTGCTTGGTGGCGGCGTACGCCCCGACGAACGCCATCCCGGTCACCCCCGCGTACGAGGCGGTGTTGACGATCGTCCCGCCGCCGGCCGCCGCGATCCGCGGCGCCACCGCCCGCATCCCCAGGAAGCAGCCCGTCTGGTTGACCGACACCACCTGCTGGAACTCCTCCAACGGGGTGTCCACCAGCGCGTTGAACCGCAGGATGCCGGCGTTGTTCACCAGCCCGTCGATCTTCCCGAACGCCTCCTCGGCGACGTCGACCAACGCCGACCAGTCCTCCTCGGCCGCCACGTCCAGATGCACGAACCGCGCCCGCTCCGGCCCCAACTCCGCGGCGAGCGCGTCCCCTTGTTCGTCCAACACGTCACCGAGCACCACCCGCGCCCCCTCCGCCACGAAGAGCCGCGCCTCGTGCTCCCCCTGTCCGCGCGCCGCCCCGGTGATGACGACGACCCTGCCGTCGAGCTTGCCCATGCCCACGCTCCTGTGGTGTGCGTACGGATGGCGGCGCCCCGGGCTCCCGTGAACCCGCCCGGCCGCGGCGCCAACGGCCCCGGCGGCCACGGCGCCTTAAGCGGCCCGACCGCTCAGTCGTTCAGCAGCGGCCCGACCTCGGCCCCGAAGGCCGCGACCTGCTGGACGAGCTCCGCCCGTTCCCGGCTGCGGAACCGCACCTGGAGCTGCTGCACCCCCATCGCCGCGTACTCCCGCAGCGAGGCGGCGATCCGCTCCGGCGCCCCGACCAGCGTCCGCCGCCCGACGTCCCACCCGGCGTCCCCCACGTACACCGGCTCCACGATCGCCCCGATCTCGATCGGCTCGTCGATGCCCGCCGCCTCCCGCAGCCGCCGCACCTTCGCGATCTGCCCCGGAAGCTGCTCCCGCCGGTCCCCCTGCGGCAGCCACCCGTCACCCCGCACCGCGGCCCGCCGCACCGCCCCCGGGG
>LIQL01000053.1 GCA_001418405.1 Streptomyces diastatochromogenes
CCGGCAACTCCACCGGCCCGCACCTGCACTTCGAGGTCCGCACCGGCCCCAACTACGGGTCGGGCATCGAGCCGACCGGATTCCTGCGGGCTCACGGCGACGCCGTCTGAGCTGAATCCGGCCGGGCTGGCCGGCGGCCCGGCGGGTTCGCCGCCGTGACCAGTTCTGTGGCGACCCTGAGGACGGCTTCGCGCTTGTCCTCGGGGTCGCCCTCCATTTCCTGCATCGCGAACATCCCCGCGTGCATGGTGAACAGCGCCGTGAGGCAGCGCACCTGGTCCACCAGCTCGGCGTCGTCCTCCTTGAGCAGCCCGTAGAGCGTCAGCATCCGCTCCTTGAAGCGCAGCCCGATGGTCAGGTCACGGACGGTGGCCTGGTTTTCCTGCATGAAACGGAAAAGGGCCTCGGCGGACCGCAGCGACTCGTGGTAGCGGCGGATCACTTCCTGCTTGGTCTCCAAGGTGCGCGGCTGCTCCTGCGCCCAGGCGATCAGCTCGTCGATGGGTCGTCCCAGGTCCTCGAAGAGGCTGATGACGATGTCTTCCTTGGTCTTGAAGTGGTAGTAGAGCGCGGCCTTGGTGACGTCGAGCCGCTCGGCGATCTCCCGCAGCGAGGTCTTCTCGTAGCCGTGTTCGGAGAACAGCTCCAGGGCGACGTCCTGGATGCGCTGGCGGGTGTTCCCCCGGCGCGGCTGTGATGCGCTGCTCATGCTGCTCTCCTGCGTGACGGCGGTGTCGGTGCGGGGCGGGCGCGGCCCGTTCCTCCAGCAATCATCTGCTGCCCCGCTGGTCACGGACCTACCCACCCCGACGCCAAGAAACTTACTTGACGCCCGGCTAGTAGCTCTCCTATCTTGCACTGTACAGAACTAGCCGGGCGGCAAGTAAGTAAGAAACGATGGGGAAGTGATGGGGATGTCGCGGAAAGCGACCCCAGCGGGGGAAATACAGGAGCCGGCGCAGGACAAGGGCAAACAGCCCGCCAGCGTCCGGATGGTGCTCTTCGCACTGATGATCGCGATGCTCCTCGCGATGCTGGACAACATGATCGTCGGCACCGCGATGCCGACGATCGTGGGTGAACTGGGCGGGCTGGAGCACCTGTCCTGGGTCGTCACGGCCTACACGCTGGCCACCGCGGCGTCCACGCCGATCTGGGGCAAGCTCGGCGACATGTACGGCCGGAAGGGCGTCTTCCTGACGTCCATCGTGATCTTCCTGATCGGTTCCGCGCTGTCCGGCATGGCCCAGGACATGGGCCAGCTGATCGGCTTCCGCGCCGTGCAGGGCCTCGGCGCCGGCGGTCTGATGGTGGGCGTCATGGCCATCATCGGCGACCTGATCCCGCCGCGGGAGCGCGGCAAGTACCAGGGCATGATGGCCGGCGTCATGGCCGTCGCGATGATCGGCGGACCGCTGGTCGGCGGCACCATCACCGACCACCTCGGTTGGCGCTGGAGCTTCTACATCAACCTGCCGCTCGGCGCGATCGCGCTGATCATGGTCACCGCGGTGCTGCACCTGCCGAAGAAGCGGTCCGCGACCCGGATCGACTACGCCGGCGCGGCCCTGCTGACCATCGGCATCACCTCGCTGGTGCTGCTCACCACCTGGGGCGGCACCGAGTACGCGTGGCTGTCGCAGCAGATCGTGGGCCTGGGCGTGCTGGCCGTCGTCGCGCTCGTCGCCTTCGTCCTGGTCGAGCGCAAGGTCAGCGACCCGGTCCTGCCGCTGCGGATCTTCCGGAACGGCAACTTCTCGCTGGTCACGGTCATCGGCTTCCTGGTCGGCTTCGTGATGTTCGGCTCGATGACCTTCCTGCCGCTGTTCCAGCAGACCGTGCAGGGCGCCTCGGCCACCAACTCCGGCCTGCTGCTCCTGCCGATGCTGCTGGCGATGATGGTGGTCTCGCTGATCGCGGGCCGGGTCACCACCCAGTCCGGCAGGTACAAGATCTTCGTGACCGGCGGTGCCGGGCTGATCACGGTGGGCCTGGTGCTGCTGTCCCTGATGGGCGTCGGCACCACGCGCCTGACCTCGGGCCTCTACATGGCGGTGCTCGGCGCCGGCATGGGCTTCCTGATGCAGACCACGATGCTGATCGCGCAGAACAGCGTCGAGATGAAGGACATGGGCGTCGGCTCCTCGTCGGCCACCCTGTTCCGGACCATCGGCGGCTCGTTCGGCGTCGCGATCATGGGCGCGCTCTTCACCACCCAGGTGAAGGACACCATGATCGAGAAGCTCGGTGCCGCGGCCGGCGCGAAGATGACGGGCGGAGGCGCCCAGATGGACCCGAAGACGCTGCCGAGCCTGCCGGCGCCGGTGAAGGACGCGTACGCGCACGCGGTGTCGTCCGGCACGCACCAGGTGTTCCTGTGGGGCGCGATCATCAGCGTCATCGGCTTCGTCGCGGCGTGGTTCCTCAAGGAGGTCCCGCTGCGGGGCGGCCCGTCCGCCAAGCCGGACGAGGCTGACGCCTCGGTCGAGCGGCCGGTGGTCGTCGAGGCCGTCTGAGCCACACGAGTCGGCGAACGGCCCCCGGCACACGTACGGTTACGTGCGCCGGGGGCCGTTCTCGTGCTCAGGCGCCGGTCAACTGCCCGCTCTTGACGGCCCCGACGAACGCCGACCAGCCGCCCGCCGGAAACACCAGCGCCGGCCCGAACGGGTCCTTGCTGTCACGGACGGGGACGAGACCGGGGAGGGTGTCAGCGATCTCGATGCAGTGGCCGCCTTCGCCGTTGCTGTAGCTGCTCTTGCGCCAAGTGGCAGACGTGAGGAAGTCGTCCGAGACCTCCACGCAGTTCGCGCCGTCGGGGTTGCTGTAGGTGCTCTTGCGCCAAGTGGCAGTGCTCAGGTCAATCCTGTTGCTGCGCGTCATCTCGATAGCCCCTCGCCGCTTCTTCGATCATGGCTAGGGACGCCTCAGGCGGCAGTGCGGCGGCCCTGAGCAGATCGTACGACTTCCGATGGGACGTCACGAGCGGTGGAAAGTCGATGGATTGGCCATAGAAGGTGCCCTCGACCCACACCAGCGGTGGGGCGTCCGAGAACGTCATGATGCGCACTTCGTCACCCATCATGAGCGGGTGTCCGAAGGTGGTTTCCGGGAGGACCTGCGCAACGCTCCGTGTGGAGCGGATCACCTCGACGATGTGGTCGAGTTGCTGTGCCATCTGGCCAGGAGGTAGCAGCGGCCTGCGGATCAGGCTCTCGCGGAGAATCACCCAGTACGAGGGGCGCTCCTCCCGCGTCCAGAGCTTCGCGCGCGCTTTACGGGCGTTGACGGTTCTATCCGCAGCCTTCGGGTCCTCTCACGGCTTTGCGATCTGGATGAGCTGCCGGATGTAGGGCTCGGTCTGGAGCAGGCCGGGGATCACGCAAGGCGACCACTCCTCGATCGTCGTAGCCTGCTTCTCCAGGTCGGGGATGTCCGCGAAGTACGACGGATGCCCGGACCGGCGCGCCTTGGCCGCGTCTTCACAACGGCGTTGGAAGAAACCGTCCGTGTTGAGCTTCTGGTCGACGTGGATCGCCAGGTCCATGGGCATGCCGCGTTCACCGCGTTCGATCTGGCTGAGGAGGGAGATGCCGCGGAAGGCCCCCTCGGCTAACTGCTCAAGGGTGAGACCGGCTTTCTCCCTGCGGTAGCGCAACTCCGCGCCGTAGAAACTCTGGACGCTCGCCGATGGATCGGGGTCCTTACGAGGGGGCATGTCCCACCGCCTATTGCTGGTTGCCCGTGCGCAACTCGTTTCCCTTCCAAAAGTACGGCGCCCGACGTCACGCTGTGAGCGGTTCGTCACAATGCGCACAGGAAGGTGAACGGCCATGGATGACGTGCAGGAATGCGTCGAGGGGCTGCGGTCAGCGTTGGAGGCCAACGGGATCACGTTGCCCTCGCTGGGCGTCGATCTGCCCTCGTTCGCGGGGACGTACCCGCCCCCGTTGGTCGCGCTGGGCAACTGCAATACGGCCACGGCGCGGCAGTTGGTCGAGGTGCTGCACAAGGCGGCCGGGCAGTGATGACGGTCCGGTTGCTCGCCGTGCCGAAGGAGGTCCCGTTGCTGCGGCGGGCGGTGCGGGCGCACCTCGGCGCGGGGGCGTCCAGCGAGGTCGAGCTCTGCGTCAGCGAGTTGGTCGGGAACGTGATCCGGCACGTCGGGGAGGGCACGCCCGTCACCGTGCACGTCGGGCGGACCGGGGACGGGCGGACGCGCGTCGAGGTGACCGATCCGGACCCGCGCGCCCTGCCCGTGCTGCTGCGGGCCGCCGTCGACGACGAGAACGGGCGCGGGATAGCGCTGCTGGACGCCGTCGCGCTGCGGTGGGGTGTGCGGCAGGGGGCGGCGGGCAAGACGGTCTGGTGCGAGGTGGCCGCGGAGCCGGCGACGCCGTAGGGCGCGGGCCGCTCGGGCCCGTCAGCGGTCCGGGAGTTGGATCACCGGGAAGCTGCCGGTGGCGGTCGGCGCGTTCTCCGGGAGCCAGAGGACCGAGACGGCGCCGGTCGAGCCGTCCGTCAGCTCGTCGGCGTTGCGGAAGGTGAGGCGGGCGCCCAGGACGCGGGCCTGGCCGACCGCGATGGTCAGGCCGAGGCCGTGGCCGACGCCGGCCCGGTCGCTGCTGCCGGTGCGGAAGCGGCTGGGGCCCTCGCGGAGCAGGGCCTCCGGGAAGCCGGTGCCGTGGTCGCGGACCCGGATGACGCGGCCCTCGACGGTGACCTCGATGGGCGGCTTGCCGTGCCGGGAGGCGTTGGCGATCAGGTTGCCGAGGATGCGTTCGAGGCGGCGGGGGTCGGTGGAGACCTCGGCGTCGCGCAGCACCTCGACGCTGACGCCGGCGTCGAGGGTGCGGACCCGGCGCGTGACGAACTCGCCCAGGGCGACGTCCTGGAGTTCGGCGCGCTCGGCGTGGCCGTCCAGACGGGCCACCTCCAGGACGTCCTCGACGAGGGTGCGCATGGCCTGGGCCCGGTCGCGGACCAGTTCGGAGGGGCGGCCGGGGGGCAGGAGTTCGGCGGCGGTCAGCAGGCCCGTCACCGGGGTGCGGAGTTCGTGCGCGATGTCGGCGGTCACCCGTCGCTCGGCCTCGATGCGCTGCTGGAGCGCGTCGGACATGGCGTCCACGGCCCAGGCCAGGTCGTCGGTCTCGTCGTGGACCCGGCCGCCGCCGACCTCGTCGCGGATCCGGACGGAGGTGTCGCCCTCGGCGAGTTTGCCGGCCGCCGCGGCGGCCTTCCGCAGCCGCTTGGAGAGCCGGCCGCCGACCAGGACGCCCAGGGCGCAGCCGCCGACGACGACGGCCGTGGAGCCGATCAGCAGCGCCTGGTCGAGGTCGTCGAGGACGGCGAAGCGGTCGGGGAAGCGGTCGTGGAGGGAGAGCACGCGGCCGTTGCCGAGGGGGGAGGCCGCCCACACCTCGGGGGCGGTCTCGCCGGTGTCCTCCAGGAAGGTGGCCCGTTCGCCCTCGTTGACCTCCTTGCGGAGGGCCTTGGGCAGCGCCGGGTCGTCGATCTTCGCGCCGAACTGGAGGCGGTTGGTGGACTCGAAGATCTTCTGCGTGAAGTTGAGGCGCTCGATCTGGACGTCGCGGCTGTTGTCGAGCATGGAGACGCGCGCGGCGTTGTGCACGACAAGGCTCAACGCCACGGCGACCAGCGCTCCGACGAGCGCGATCGCGGCGCTGAGTTTCCATCTGAGGCCCGTTCGCAGGGCCAGCCTGACCACCGGAGGTGTCAGCCTCTCAGCTTGTATCCGAAGCCGCGGACCGTCTCGATCCGGTCCTGGCCGATCTTGCCGCGCAGGCGTTGGACGTGGACGTCGACGACGCGGGTGTCGCCGCCCCAGCCGTAGTCCCACACCCGCTCCAGCAGCCGGTCGCGGGACAGGACGGTGTTCGGCGCGGTGGAGAACTCCAGCAGCAGCCGCATCTCGGTCGGGGTGAGCGCGACCGTCTCGCCGCCCTTGCGGACCTCCATGCCCTCCGTGTCGACCTCCAGGTCGCCGAAGCGCAGCACGGCCTCGGCGAGGCCGGCGGCGTCCGCAGCGCCGGTGCCCGCGCGGTCGTCCGGGCCGCTGGCGTGGCCGAAGCGGCGCAGCACGGCGCGGATCCGGGCGACCAGCACGGCACCGTCGAACGGCTTGGTGACGTAGTCGTCGGCGCCGGCCTCCAGGCCGAGCACCACGTCGATCGAGTCGGCGCGCGCCGACAGCATGATCACGGGGACCGTGGACTCGTCGCGGATGCGGCGGCACAGGCTGACGCCGTCGAGCCCGGGGACCATCACGTCGAGCAGGGCGATGTCGGGGCGGTCGGCGCGGAACGCCTCCAGGCCCGCCAGCCCGTCGGGCATGGCGGTGACCACGAATCCGTCGCGCTCCAGCGCGAGTTGGGTGGCCTCGCGGATGACGTCGTCGTCCTCGACGAAGAGGACGTGGGTGTCGGCCATGCGGTTGTCAGCCCTCCGCTCCCGTGGTGCCGACGACGGGGCCGGCGGTGTCGTCCGGGGTGTCGTCGACGGTGGTCTTGCTGTAATCGGTGTGGTACCGGTCGTACTCGGTGAAGTGGTCGTTCGCCCAGCGGTACGTCATGACATCTTCCCCCGAGGGGCAGCACACCTTGTCGCCGGTGTCGTAGGTCTGGCGGGAGACCTCCAGCTCGCCCTTGTCCACGCCGGCGTAGACCGACGGCTGCTCGTTCGCGTACACGTTGTCATACCCGTCCGCGGAGCCGGGCCGCTCGCGGTAGACGTACGCGCCGAGACCGACGGAATCCGCGCAGGTCATGACGTTGACGATGACGTCGGGGGACTTGCTGCCGGTCAGTGAGGCGTAGGTCACCTCTATCGGGTACTCGTTCGCCGCGCACGGCTTGGCGACGGCGCGCTTCACGTCCGCGCTGACCTTCGGGTCGGCCGCGAGCAGCTTGACCGCGTTGACCTTCTTGTAGTGCGTGCTGGGCACGGGCGCCGGCGCGGCGCTCACCGCGCCCCGGGGTGCGGGAGTGTTGCTGGCGGTGCCTTCCTTGCGGATGCCCTCGCCACCGGGATTGCAGCCGGCCAGCAAAAGGCCGACGGCGGCCACACCCGCAGTGGCCGCGCCGCCCTTGGTCAAGCTGCTTCTGGTCAGGCTTCTGGTCAGCCTGTTTCTGGACAATCCGCTCCCGCTCACCGTGCCGCTCGCACAGCCGCCGTTCCTGTTGCCACCGGGTGCCCGGCCGCCGGTCTCCCTGAGATTGTCGCGCGCCAAGCTGTGAGGCGGGCTGTGGGCTTGGTTACGTCACCGGCCGTGCCGCCGGGACTGCTTCCCGTCGCGCGGCGGGGCGCGGTCCGCTCGCGCGGCGCGCCGTCGGCCGCCCGGCCCGGTGCGCGGCCGCTCAGGCCGCGCACCGCTCCTGCTCCCCGCGCTCCAGGATCCGCGCGTCTATGTCGCGGTTCTCCAGCTCCTGGCGGAGCCGGGCGAGGGCGCGGTGCAGGGTGCTCTTGACGGTGCCGGTGGACATGCCGAGCGCCGCCGCGGTCTCCTCGGTGCTCATCTGCTCCCAGTGGCGCAGCACGACGACGCTGCGCTGCTTGGGGGCGAGCACGCCGAGGATGTCCATCAGCAGGGCGCGGTCGGCGCGCTGCTCGGAGCCGTCGTCGACGCTGGCGTCCGGGAGCTGCTCGGTGGGCACCTCTTCGAGCTTGCGGGCGCGCCACCACTCGGTCCGGGTGTTGATCATGACGCGGCGGAGGTAGGCGTCCGCCAGCGACTTGTCCGCGATGCCGTCCCAGCGGCCGTAGGTGCGGACCAGGGCCGTCTGGAGGAGGTCCTGGGCGTCGACGGGATCCGGCACCAGGCGCCGGGCGCTGCGCAGCAGGGCATCCTGCCGGGTCCGCACGTACTCTTCAAAGTCCAGTACCTTGCCGCCGCTGGTCGCCATCCCGACGCCTCCGATCCGCTTTCGTTTCCCCGCGTTGTCCGTGCCGGCGGTCATCTCCAGCACGAGAAAGACGCTACGGAGGGGGTGTTGCGGCGTAATGTGCGTCGGCCACTCAACGAGTGCACGGAAAACCGTCGGTTGTGTAACAGCCCGCTGAGGGTCATACCTCGGACGGACGGGGGCCGGAACGGCGTCATACTCGCGGCGGATGAGAGGCCCCCACCAGGGGGGACGAAGGTCCCGAGCGCGACTCATGAGGCGCTTGCGACCACCCGCGAGGGACAGAACCCGCCATATCGGGACGCTATTCAGTCAGTTCCGTGGGCGAGCGGTTTGCGACGGTGCCCCGTCGCCCACCTACCGGTGGCCCCACGCCTACGGGCGCGGCCCCAAAGGGGTCCGCGCCCGTGGAAGACGAGGAAAACGACGGCGACGTCACATGACGGGACCGTGACGTAGCCGACGCCGGCCGACCGGAACGCTCACGAGTGCGGCAGCCGGTAGCGGCCGCCGCCCAGCGGCTCCACCAGACCGTCCGACACCAGCCCGTCCAGTGCACGGGCCCGCTGCACCGGCTCGTCCCACACCGCGTCCAGGGCACCCTGCGGCACCGGCGCCACCGCCTCCCGCAGGACCGCGAGCAACTTGCCGCGCACCTGGCGGTCGGTCCCGGCGTACGCCTGGGTGCGGCGCGGCGGCCCCTCGTGGGCCGGCGACCCGGCCTGCCGCCAGGCGCACTGCGCGACGATCGGGCAGCGGTGGCACTCGGGGCCGCGCGCGGTGCACACCAGCGCGCCCAGCTCCATGGTGGCCGCCGCCCAGCGCGCCGCGAGGTCCTCGTCCCCGGGCAGCAGGGCGCGGGCGAGCTTGCGCTCGGCTGCGGTGGTGGCGTTCGGCGGGTACTGGCGGCCGGTGACGGCACGGGCGAAGACCCGGCGGACGTTGGTGTCGAGCACCGCGTGCCGCTGCCCGTAGGCGAAGGAGGCGACGGCCGCCGCGGTGTACTCGCCGACGCCGGGCAGCGCCAGCAGCTGGGCGTGTTCACGGGGGACGTCGCCGCCGTGGCGCTCCTGTAT
>LIQL01000530.1 GCA_001418405.1 Streptomyces diastatochromogenes
CAGCACCACCAGCCCCGGCAGCACGTCGACGACGTAGGACGCGCCGGGGCCCACCCGGGTCATCAGCAGCATTCCGAGCGCGCAGAGCACCGGGCCGACGGTGAGCGGGATGCGCGGGCCGATCCGCTGGCCCAGTTCGCCGGAACGGGCCGACAGCAGCAGCATCAGCACGGTCGTGGGCAGCAGCGCGGTGCCCGCCTGGAGCGCCGAGTAGCCGGCGACCACCTGGAGCTGGAGCACGGCGAGGAAGAAGAACCCGCCGAACGCGGCGTAGACGCACACCGTCACCGCGTTCACGGCGCTGAACTGGCGGTTCGCGAAGATCTTCGGCGGCAGCATCGGATCGGGCCGCCGCCGTTCGACCCGGAGGAACACCGCGCCGAGCAGCACCCCGGCCACCGCGGGCACGATCACGCCGGGCGCGGCACCCCGCCCCGGTGCCTCGATCAGCGCGTAGGTGACCCCGGCCAGCGCCAGCGCGCCCAGGACGGCACCGGCCACGTCGAAGCCCTGCGCCTCGCCCGCCCCGCGTTCCCGGCTCTCGGGGACGTGCCGCAGCGCGATCGGCACGCAGGCCATCGCCACCGGCACGTTCAGGAAGAACACCCAGCGCCAGCCCGCGCCGTCCACCAGCCACCCGCCGACGAACGGGCCGATCGCCGCCGCCACCCCGCCCAGACCGGACCAGGCGCCGACCGCCCGGGCCCGGTCGTCGGGATGGAAGACCGCCTGGATCAGGGCGAGGGAGCCGGGGGTGAGCAGCGCCCCGCCGACGCCCTGGAGCGCCCGGGCGGTGATCAGCACCGTGGGTCCCGGTGCCAGCCCGCACAGCAGTGAGGCCGCCGCGAACCAGACCACGCCGATGACGAAGATCCGGCGCCGGCCGTACCGGTCGCCGAGCGAGCCGCCCAGCAGGATCAGGGCGGAGAGGGTGAGCATGTAGGCGGTCACGGTCCACTGGAGCACCGCCAGGTCCGCGTCGAGGTCCGCGCCGATCCTGGGCAGCGCCACGTTGACGACCGTGCTGTCGAGCATCGCCATGCCGGAGCCGAGGACGGTGGTCGTCAGCACCCAGCGGCCCTGCGCCGAGGCCAGCCGCACCCCGCCCGGCTCGTTCCCCGCCGGTACGTCCATACCGTGAGCATGCCCCGTTCCGCGGCCGCCCGCCCCTGCGCCGGCTTCCGCCCCGGGACGGCGAAGGGCCCCGCAACCGGTACGGCTGCGGGGCCCTTCACACCGCCGGGCGGCCGGTGCCTACTTCAGCTTGGTGCCCGTGGAGCGCAGGTTGGCGCACGCCTCGGTGACCCGCTTGGCCATGCCGGCCTCGGCCAGCTTGCCCCAGCTGCGCGGGTCGTAGGTCTTCTTGTCGCCGACCTCGCCGTCGACCTTCAGCACGCCGTCGTAGTTGCGGAACATGTGGTCCGCGACCGGGCGGGTGAAGGCGTACTGGGTGTCGGTGTCGAGGTTCATCTTGACCACGCCGTTCTCCAGCGCGGTGGCGATCTCCTCCTCGGTGGAGCCGGAGCCGCCGTGGAAGACGAAGTCGAACGGGGCGGTCTTGCCGTACTTGGCGCCGACGCCCTGCTGGAGGTCCTTCAGCAGCTCGGGACGGAGCACGACGTTGCCCGGCTTGTAGACGCCGTGGACGTTGCCGAACGAGGCGGCGAGGAGGTAGCGGCCCTTCTCGCCCAGACCCAGCGCCTCGGCGGTGCGCAGCGCGTCCTCGACCGTGGTGTAGAGCTCGTCGTTGATCTCGTGGGTGACGCCGTCCTCCTCGCCGCCGGTCGGGGTGATCTCGACCTCAAGAATGATCTTGGCGGCGGCGGCGCGGGGCAGCAGCTCCTGCGCGAGGGCCAGGTTGTCGGCGAGGGTCTCGGCGGAGCCGTCCCACATGTGCGACTGGAAGAGCGGGTTGCGGCCGGCCTTGACGCGCTCCTCGGAGATCGCGATCAGCGGGCGGACGTAGCCGTCCAGCTTGTCCTTGGGGCAGTGGTCGGTGTGCAGCGCGATGTTGACGTCGTACTTCTCGGCGACCACGTGCGCGAACTCGGCGAGCGCCACCGCACCGGTGACCATGTCCTTGTTGTACTGGCCGCCCAGGAACTCCGCACCACCGGTGGAGATCTGGATGATGCCGTCGCTCTCAGCCTCGGCGAAACCGCGCAGCGCCGCGTGCAGCGTCTGCGTGGAGGTCACGTTGATGGCCGGGTAGGCGAACTTGCCTGCCTTCGCCCGGTCCAGCATCTCGTTGTAGACCTCAGGGGTTGCGATGGGCATCTGTCCGCTCCTTGTGTGTGCGGGGTGTGCGTTCTTGGCCCTGACCAGGGGGCGAGGACTTCGCCGTGGCACATCTTCCCAGACTCACTGGATTGCTCCACATCGCCCGGATGGCGGCCATCGGCGGCGAGGACGCCGTTTCACGTGAAACCGGGCCCGGTGTTTCCGGGGAGAACCTGCCCAAGGTTTCCCGTGAAACACCGCGCCCGGGACAACGACGCAGGTCAGCCGGAAACGACCCGATCGGGTCGTCAGCTCAGGCCGAGGTCGTCGAGCTGGTAGCCGGTCAGGTACGGAAGGCCGGCACCGGCGATGGCCGAAGCCGCACCCCGGTCCACGATCGTCGCAACCGCAACCACCTCGGCGCCGGCCTCCCGCGCCGCCTCGACGGCGGTCAGCGGCGAGCCACCCGTGGTGGAGGTGTCCTCGACGATCAGGACGCGGCGGCCCTTGACGTCCGGGCCCTCGATCCGGCGCTGCATGCCGTGGGCCTTCTGCGCCTTGCGGACGACGAAGGCGTCCAGCCGGCGGCCGCGGGCGGCGGCGGCGTGCAGCATCGACGTGGCCACCGGGTCGGCGCCGAGCGTCAGCCCGCCGACCGCGTCGAAGTCCAGGTCCGCGGTGAGGTCGAGCATCAGCTGACCGACCAGCGGCGCCGCCTGGCTGTCGAGGGTGATCCGGCGCAGGTCGATGTAGTAGTCGGCTTCCTTGCCGGAGGAGAGCGTCACCTTGCCGTGCACCACGGCCTTGTCCTTGATCTGCTGCAGCAGCTCGCCGCGCACGTCGTCAGTCATGCGCACGAGCTTAGGACAGGCCCCCGGGCCCGGCGGCCGCCGGCTACAGGGCGCGCCAGCTCCAGGTCGTCGAGACCTCCAGCGGGTCGATCGGGGTGACCAGGCGGGGGGCGGTGTTCAGACCGTTCGGCGGGCCGGACTGCGGCTCGACGCAGACCGCCTCCTCCTGCTCGTCGTAGACCACGACCCATTCCGCGCGGCTGGAGACCGTCAGCTTCAGCCGTCCCGGCCAGGTCAGCGTGACGTCGACGCCGCTCGGCATCCCGAAGCAGTCGTCCCACGGCCCGGGCTGCGGGGTGATCCGGCGACCGGTCGGGAGGTGGTCCGGCCCCCGCTCCTCCTGCCACTCGGGGGCGAAGTCGATCCGGACGTCCTCGCCCGCGCCGAGGTTCCGCAGGAACCACGGGTGCCAGCCGGCCTGCGCCGGGAAGGAGTCGCCGGCCGCCTCGACGCCCATGGTGAGCGTGAGCGAACCGCCGTCCTCGGCCAGTTCGACGAGCTGGGTGACGGTCCCCGGGTAGGGCCAGGGGGCCGCGGGGTCGGTCAGCTCGTAGGTGAAGGCGGCCGCAGCGTCACTGGTCCGCGCGGTGCGCCAGTGAAGGTTGCGACCGGTGCCGTGGATGGCGTGCGGGGGCGAGTTGACCGGCATCTGGTGGACGTCGCCGCCGTTGCGGAACCGTCCCTGGTCGACCCGGCCGCACCACGGAACCATCGGGAAACAGCCGTACTTGGCGCCCTGCCGCAACAGTTCCGTGCCGCCGACCCGCAGGCTGCCCAGCCGACAGCCGTTCTCCGGGTGCACGGTCAGTTCGGCGTCCCCGGCGGACAGCCGTACGCCGTCCGCGCCGCGCTCCCGCGCCGCGCTCTGCGTGGTGTTCTCGGTGCTCACGGAAGCGACCCTAACGGTGCGACCGGCCGCACGCCGGGACCCGGGCGGGCGCGGACCCGCGCCCGCGGCCTCGACGCCCCGGAAGGCCCCCCGGGCCGCCCGGTCACCGGCGCCGCCGCAACACCCGTCCGA
This sequence comes from Streptomyces diastatochromogenes, assembly GCA_001418405.1. Classification (GTDB taxonomy): domain Bacteria; phylum Actinomycetota; class Actinomycetes; order Streptomycetales; family Streptomycetaceae; genus Streptomyces; species Streptomyces albulus_C. Next base: position 4,093 of record LIQL01000530.1, read on the forward strand.
CCACCACCGCCGAGGCCAGCACCACCGCCGCGGCGGGCGCCGCCCAGCGCAGCGGCACCGAGCTCCCGCCGGTCTCCGGCGCGGGCACCGGCGCGTACCGGCCGCGCGGCGGGGCGTGGTCGACCTCCTCCGCGCTGCGGCCGATCATCGTCCGGCGGGCGTGCGCGGCCTCCGCGGGCGCGACGTCGAACTCCGCCTCGTCATCGTCGGCATCGGCGTCGGCGTCGGCGCCGAAGGAGGCCACCTCGGGGACGTCGTCCGCCACCGCGTCGACCGGCTCGTCGGGATCCGCCACCACGCTGACGTCGTCCTCCGCATCACCCGACGGATCGAGCGACGGCGGCGGGACCTCGGTGTCGAAGACGCTCTGCGGCACCGCTGCGGGGCCCTCTCCTTCCGGGCCGCCGTCCACCGGCCGGTCGGTGAGGTCCGACGCGAGGTTCTCCGCGAAGCGGTCCAGCAGCCGGCGGCCGGCGGTCGCCGCGCTCTGCTCGTCGGCGGCGGCCAGCCGGCCCGCGCTGCGCACCGCACCGGCGCACACCAACGTCGTCCCCGGGCCCGGCTCCGACGCGGGGGCGAACCGGACCGTCAGCGTCAGCGCCACGGTCCCGTCCCCCCGGGTCTCGGTGCCGCTCGCCTCGACGGTCACCGGGGCGACCGCGTCCGGGGCCGCCGGGGCGGCGTCCCCGGGGCCGTCGGCCGGGTCGCCGCTGACCGTCAGCGCACCGCGGTAGGTGATGGTGGAGCTCCCGACGCGCAAGCGCAGCCGCCCCTCGGGACGGTGGGGGGCCGCATCGGCGTCGAGTTGGACTCCAGGGACGCAGCGCGCCACGCGCTCCGGTTCGGTGAGCGCCTGCCGCACGGTCCGGACGGGAAACGGAACGTACACCTCATGCTCCATGGCATGGGAGCCTACCCAGCACCCGCGGCACCCGTGCCCGCCGCGGCGCGACTTTTCACCGGTGGCCGCGGACCGGCCCCGCCCCGCCGGCGCGGCGCCCGCCCGTTCACCGCAAGTACCGGGGGTGCATGAGCGTCGAGGGCGGCCCGGGCCGGTGCGGCTCCGGCAGCCGTCCGGCCCGCAGCGCGCTCAGCGGGACGAGGGTGGACGGGGCGTCCGGGGCCACGGCGAGGCGCGGCGGGCGCCGGGCGGCCAGCACGAAGCCCCAGTACCCCGCGCCGTCCGAGGGCAGCGCGGCCGGCCCGCCCGGCCCGCCCGGCCCGTCCGGCCGGGGGCCCGGCGCGATCGCGCGGTCCGGTCCGCCGGAGAAGTCCGGCCGCCGGCCGGGGACGCGGTACGGCAGGGTGCCCAGGCCCACCGAACGCAGCGTCGCCCACACCGTCCAGAACGTCGACGCCCGGGCGCGCGGCGGCCCGGCGTGCACCACCAGCCGCCCGCCGTCGGCCAGCATCCGCGCGGTCAGGCCGTAGAACTCCTGGGAGTACAGCTTGGTGCTGGCGGTGATCCCGGGGTCGGGCAGGTCGGAGACGATCACGTCGTAGGGCGCCGGCCGCCGCCCGCCCGAACGACCCTGCCGGCGCAGCCAGTCGAAGGCGTCCCCGGTGACCGCCCGCACCCGGGGATCGGCGAACGCGTGCCGGTTGAGGGCGGACAGTCCCGGGTCGGTGCGCGCCAACCGCACCACCTCGGGGTCGATCTCGACGACCGTCACCGACCGGACCGTGCGGTAGCGCAGCAGCTCGCGCACGGCCAGGCCGTCACCGCCGCCCAGCACCAGGACCCGGGCGTGCGGACCACCCGCCATCGCGGGCCCCACCAGCGCCTGGTGGTAGACCCGTTCGTTCTCCGAGCTGACCTTCAGCCGCCCGTCGAGGAACAGCTCCAGGGGTCTGCCGGAACCTTTCCTCCCGCGTCCCGAGCCGGCTCCGACGCCGTGCGGACCGCCCGTGCCGCCGGTCAGCACCACCTCCTGGACACCGGTCTGCTCGGCGACCCGGGCCTGTGCCCCGTACACCGCCCGGCGGGCGGCCTGCTCGAACGGTCCGGCCAACGCCATCCCCGCCAGCAGCAGCGCCAGCACCAGGACGTTGAGGCCGACCAGCGCCCAGCGGGCACGGGTGGTCAGGTCGCGGCCGAAGAGCCACAGCACCAGCGCCGCCCCGGCGAGGAGGTTGACCGCTCCGGTGACCAGCGCCCCGGTCAACTGGCCCAAGCAGGGCAGCAGCAGGAAGGGGAAGGCCAGCCCGCCGACCAGCGCGCCGACGTAGTCCGCGGCGAACAGGTCGGCCACCGCCCCGCCCGCGTCCTGCCGGCGCACCCGCTGGATCAGCGTCATCAGCAGCGGTATTTCGGCGCCGATCAGCACGCCGATGCCCAGCGAGAAGGCGACGAGCGCGATACGGGACTGGCCGAACCACGCGAAGCAGGCGTAGAGCGCCATCGCGGAGCCGCCGCCGACCAGCGCCAGCACCGCCTCGACCACGCCGAACCCGACCGCGGCCCGGCAGCGCAGCCGTTTGGCCAGCAGCGCTCCGACGCCCATCGCGAAGACCATGAAGGACAGCACGACCGACGCCTGGGTGACCGAGTCGCCGATCAAGTAGCTCGCCAGGGCGACCAGTTCGAGCTCGTAGACCAGTCCGCAGGCCGCGCAGACGAAGACCGCGGCGAGCACCAGCAGCCGGCCGAGCCCGGACGGCACCGGCAGTCGCGCCGGCGTCAGGGCCTCCGGCGGCCTGAGCGCGCCGGCGACGAGGGGCTCTGGCGGGTCGATCATGACATGAACGCTACGTGACGATTCGGTAGCGCTATGTCACCCACACGAGTGCAGTGTGCGTGCTGTGCACACCAGTTGAGGGAGGGACGGAGGCCGCGCCGCGCACCCCCTCCGCACAGCGGGGCCGGCACCGTCAGACGGCGACGGCCGCCCGCACCCCGACCCGCGTGCGGGTGGCCACCAGCCGCCCTTCCTGCGGGTACGCGTGCCAGGTGCGCCACCACACCTGCCCCTGCTGCCGCTGCGCCAACATCGCGGTGAAGGCGTGCGGCGAGCCGGGGAAGGTGCCGGCGAGGCCGTGCGGGTGCTCGGCCACCAGGGCCAACAGCTCCTGCGCCCGGCCGGCGAACGAGCCGCGGGAGAGCGTCTCGACGTGTGCGGCGAACTCGTACTCCCAGTCGCCCAGGCGCTTGGCCACACCGAGCGGCAGCGGCGTGCTGCTGCCCAGCATACAGGCGACGGTCTCGGAACAATTGCCGTGCTCCTCTTCGAGCAGCACCTGGTGCGACGCTCCGAGCAGCCTCAACTGCACGTGTGCGTCATCGAGTTGGAGGTCCAGTACGGCCAGCGCCGGCAGGGGTTCCCTGCCCAGGGCCCAGGCCAGGTCGGATGCGCGGGTATCGGTGTACGCCGTTTTCAAGGTGGTGAGCATGGGTCGGCTCCGCAAGCACGCAGTGGATGGTGGGCCGGCCCGCCCGAGATGGGGATCAGGGATGCATGAATGACTGCCTGCCGGCTCGTGCCCACGCGAGGTCCGAGAACTGGGGGATTCTCAAGGAGAGGGAACCACGGATGATGTGGCGCCCACAGCGTTTTTACCCATCTTCGCCCTGGTTTCCATCCCCTAGAGGGCCATGCAGCTCACCTGTTCAACGACCCATCCCACCACGGGCGTTGGGCCTTTTCTCGCCACCCTCGGGCGCATATGCAAGGGCGCATGAGCTGGTCGCATGTGTGCCGGCGCACGGGTGGCGAGACCCCCGGCGCACGGGGCGGGCGGGCCCGGGAAGGGGTGCGCCCACGACCGCGGACGGGTACGTTCCGCAGTCGTGGGCACATGCGTGCGAGCCCTCGCGGGGCGCCTCAGCACCCCCAGGCGCATCTCTCAGGAACCACCGCCACAGCCGCCACCACCGCCGCACGAAGAACCTCCGCCACAGGAATGGCCACCGTGATGGCCGCCCCCGCCGCACGAGGAGTGGTGGGAATGGTGGCCGCCGCCCGACGAGGAGCCGAGGTCGGCACCGCCGCCGGCCACCCACCAACTCCCCCCGCCGCCACTGGTGCTGCGGCGGGACGTCTTCTTGTAGCCGCCGTACCTGCCGGCCGAGCGGCTCGCCTTACGGGAGCCGCGGCGCACGGCCGCGGCCACGGCCATGGCCACCCCCCACACCGCACAGAGCATGATCACCACGAGCACCGCGGGTCCCCACCTCATCGCCTCACCCTCCTCTTTCGTTCCCCCGAAGCGAGGCCTCGCTCCGTCGGCGCCCCGTGCGCCGGCGCGGCGCCGTCCTGCGCCGCGCGGCCGCCCTGGCCGGCGGCCTCCATCGTCCTTGGTACGGGGCTGATGCCCGGGCCCCCGGCGGCGCAAAGCACAGTTGAGGAACTCCAGAGGTTCGGCGGAGGATGGCGCGCATGGACCGACCGCTGCTCAACCGACGCCTCGCCGCATTCGGCACCACGATCTTCGCCGAGATGTCGGCACTCGCCCAACGCACCGGCTCCATCAACCTCGGCCAGGGCTTCCCCGACGCCGACGGACCGGAGGAAGTCCGGGAGGCCGCGGTGCGCGCCCTGCGCGACGGCCGCGGCAACCAGTACCCACCCGGCCCCGGCATCCCCGAGCTGCGCACCGCCGTCGCCGCCCACCAAGAGCGCTTCTACGGCCACCTCGGGCTCTCCTACGACCCCGACACCGAGGTCCTGGTCACCGCCGGCGCCACCGAAGCCCTCGCCGCGTCGCTGCTGGCCCTGCTCGAACCGGGCGACGAGGTCGTCGCGCTGGAGCCGTACTACGACTCGTACGCCGCCGGCATCGCCATGGCCGGCGGCCGCCGCGTCCCGGTGACCCTGCGCCCGTCCGCGGAGACCGGCGCCTACCACCTCGACCTCGACGAATTCCGCGACGCCCTCACCGACAACACCCGCCTGATCCTCCTCAACACCCCGCACAACCCCACCGGCACCGTGCTGTCCCGCGACGAACTGGCCGCCATCGCCGCGCTGGCCGTCGAGCGCGACCTCCTGGTCGTCGCCGACGAGGTCTACGAACACCTGGTCTTCGAGGGCGAGCACCTGCCGATCGCCTCGTTCCCCGGCATGCGCGAGCGCACCGTCACCATCGGCTCGGCCGGCAAGACCTTCTCGTTCACCGGCTGGAAGGTCGGCTGGGTCACCGCCGCCCCGGAGCTGATCAGTGCGGTCCGCTCCGCCAAGCAGTTCCTCACCTACGTCTCGGCGGGCCCCTTCCAGTACGCCGTGGCCGAGGCGCTGGCCCTGCCCGACGCCTACTTCACCGGGCTCCGCGACGACCTGCGCGCCAAGCGCGACATCCTCGCCACCGGCCTCGCCGACGCCGGCTTCGGAGTCTTCCGCCCGGCCGGCACCTACTTCATCACCACCGACATCCGCCCGCTCGGCGAGACGGACGGCTTCGCCTTCTGCCGCGCCCTGCCCGAGCGCGCCGGCGTCGTCGCCATCCCCAACGCCGTCTTCTACGACCACCAGGACCAGGGCGCGCCCTTCGTCCGGTTCGCCTTCTGCAAGGGCACCGCCGTCCTCCAGGAGGCGGCGGGACGGCTGAAGCGGCTCTAGGCGCACGCCCGTTCCGGCCCCGGTCCGCACGCGACCGGGGCCCGGCCGCGCGGATCGGGCGGCGGGCCGCCACCCGATCCGCCCACTCCGCTCGCGGCACGGGGCACCGGCGCCGAGAGTCGGTGGCGGGGCGAGCCGGGTGAGCGGAGGTGGCGGGTGGTCGCCGAGACCGTGGAGCGGGCCGGGGGCGTGGCGGCGGCGTCCGGCACCCCGTGGGGACGCGTCGGGGCCGCGGCGCGGCGGGCCCGGACGGCGCTGCTGTGGTTCGTCGGGATCCGGCTGGCCGGAGCGGCGTGCGTGGCGGCGTGGGCCTGGCGCACCGGGCGGCACCCGCGGTCCCTGCTGGGCGGGTCGTGGGACTCCCAGTGGTACCTGAGCATCGCGCGGCACGGCTACGGGATGGCCGCGCCGGACGGGCGGTGGCCCGATGTGCCGGGCGCCGACCTGGCGTTCTTCCCGCTGTTCCCGTGGCTGGTGCGGGGCGTCGGCGCGGTGCTCCCCGTGCACCCGCTGACCGCGGGACTCATCGTCGCCTGGGGCGCGGCGCTGCTGGCGGCCTGGGGGATCTTCGCGGTGGGGGAGCACCTGCACGGGCGGCGGACCGGGACCCTGCTCGTCGTCCTGTGGGCGGTGCTGCCGCACGCGGTCGTCGAATCGCTGGCGTACACCGAAGCGCTGCTGACCGCGCTGTCCGCCTGGGCGCTGTACGCGGCGCTGAGCGGCCGTTTCCTGTGGGCCGGGGCGCTGGCCGCGCTGGCGGGGCTGGCCCGGCCCAGTGCGCTGGCGATCGTCGCGGCGGTGCAGGCGGCGGTGGCGGTGCGGGCGTGGCGGCAGTGGCGGCGCGGGGCGCGGCGGTCGGCGCCCGGTGGCCGCGCACCGGACGGGCACGTACCGGGCCGGCGACTGTGCGCGGCCGCGCTGCTGGCACCGGTCGGATGGCTGGGGTACGTGCTGTGGGTCGGGCGGCGCACCGGCCGCGGCCCGCTCGGGTACTTCGCGGTGCAGGCGCGCTGGGGCTCGCGCTTCGACTTCGGGCGGGACGCGCTGCGGGCGGTCCGGCGGCTGGTGCTCCTCGGGGCCCCGCCGGCGTACCTCGTGGCCCTCGCCGTGGTCGCGGTGGCGCTGCTGCTGTACGTGCTGCTGGCGGCGGACCGGCCGCCGGCCGCGGTGCTCGGGTACGTCACGGTGCTGGTCGTGCTGGCCCTGGGCGGCACCGGCTACTTCGCGTCGAAACCGCGCTTCCTGCTGCCGGCCTTCCCGCTGCTGCTGCCGGCGGCGCTGGCGCTGGCCCGGGCCCGCCGGCGCACCACCGCCGTGATCACCGGCGGGCTGGCCGCGCTCTCCCTCGGCTACGGGCCGTACCTGCTGACCCTCGCGGCGATGCCGCTGTGAGACGGCCGGGCCGTTGCCCCCGCGGGCGGACACGACACGGGCCCCGGACCGACGACGGTCGGTTCCGGGGCCCGGGCAGCCGGCGCGCGGACGGGGCCTCAGGCCTCGTCGTCGCCCGGCTTCTCGTCGGAGTCGCCTTCGATCTCGGCCTCCAGACCGAGCTGCTCGACGATCCACTTGTCGAATTCAATCGAGGCACGCACCCAGCTGACCGTGCTCGACACGAAGTGTTCGAGCGCGACGCCGGTGCCGATCAGCATCGACGCCTCACCGATCAGACGGACGCTGCCGTCGTCGTGGGTGTGGGTGTACACCTTGGGCCAGAGCGTCCGACGGTTCCAGTCGTCGATCGCCTCCAGCAGCTTCAGCTTCTCGTCGATGCCGTGGACGCGGTCGTAGAACGTACGGACCGAGAAGATCTCCTGCTCCGCCTCTCCACGGAACATGAAGTACGTGCGGAACTGCTCCCACGGGGCGGCGAGGTCACCCTCCTCGTCGACGACGTACTTCAGCTCCATCTGCTCAAGGAGCTGCTTGACCAGGTCCTGGTCGGGGACGACGGGACCATCAGGCCCCGACGGCTGCGGTTCGGGCTGGCCCCCGAAATTCGGAATCGAGGACGGGTCGATGCTCACCGTGGAATTCCCTTCGTATGGTCCCTGCCATCCTCCCCCATACGCGCCCGGTCCTGGCAAGCCCGGGGCGTTCCGGCGCGTACACCAGGACCTGGTCAAGCAGCTCCTTGAGCAGATGGAGCTGAAGTACGTCGTCGACGAGGAGGGTGACCTCGCCGCCCCGTGGGAGCAGTTCCGCACGTACTTCATGTTCCGTGGAGAGGCGGAGCAGGAGATCTTCTCGGTCCGTACGTTCTACGACCGCGTCCACGGCATC
>LIQL01000531.1 GCA_001418405.1 Streptomyces diastatochromogenes
TCGGGGGGACCGCGGCCGCCCCCGGCCCGTCGGGCGGCGGGGGCGGCGGCTGCTGCGGGGGCGGCTGCTGCGGCTGATCGCGGCGCCGGCCCGCGGGCTAGCGCTTGCGGGCCAGCGTCACGCCGTCCGCGACGGCGAGCAGCACCGCGTCCGTGCGCGCGTCCTCCAGGACGTGGTCGTTGAACTCCCGGATGGCCAGGGCCGGTCCGGTCGCCGCGGGGTCGGTGACCTCGCCGTGGTAGAGGACGTTGTCCGCGACGAGCAGGCCGCCGGGCCGCAGGCGCGGCACCAGTTCCTCCCAGTAGGCGATGTAGCCGCCCTTGTCGGCGTCGAGGTAGACCAGGTCGAGGTGCGGTTCGGTGGGCATCGCCCGGAGGGTCTCCAGGGCGGGCGCGATCCGCAGCCGGATCCGGTCCGCGACGCCGGCCTTCGCCCACGCGTCGCGACCGTAGGCGGTCCACTCCTCGGAGACGTCGCAGGCGGTCAGCGTGCCGTCGGCGGGCAGCGCCCGGGCCATGGCGAGGGTGGCGAAACCGGTGAACGTCCCCACCTCGACCACCTGCCGGGCCCCGATCAGGCGGACCAGGAAGGCCAGCAGGGCCGCCTGCTCCGGGGCCGACAGCATCCCGGCCGCGTCCGGGAAGCGCTCTCTGGTGACGTCCGCCAGCTCCTGCAGCGCGGGTTCCAGGGGTGGGTTGTGCGCCAACACGTAGTCGTACAGCTCCGCTGTGAGCGGGGCGCTCTTGGGCTCGGCCACGGGGTCTCCTCCCAGTCGCCGGCAGCCTATTGCCGGCGACCGGGCGGCGTCATCAGGCACGCCCCGGGTCCGTGACGCCGGCCAGGAAGGCGCGGGCGATCAACTCGCCGGCGGCCACCCCGCGCTCGCGCAGCGCCGTGACGTGCGGGGCCCGCCAGCCGGTGTCGGCCAGTTCGCCGTGGCCCGGTCGCCAGCCGCGGTCCGCGGCCAGCAGCAGGTCGGTGTCGAGCAGCGAGTCGCCGGCCGCGAGGATGCCGGTGGCGCCGGTGCGGCGGGCCACCTCGGCCACCGCGGCGCTCTTGGTGAGCGGCTGGGGAACGGCGTAGATCTTGCGGCCCTGGAGGGAGATCGTCCAGCCGCGCGGCTCCGCCCACGCGGCGAGGTCCTTCACCCAGTTCTCCGGCAGCAGCGACCGCTCCACCACGAGGTAGGCGAAGAGGTCCTCGGCGGTGCGTGCCGTGCGCAGCCAGGCCGGGTCGGCGGTGCGGACCAGGTGGGCGCGGACCTCGTCCAGCGGCGCACACCGGGCGGCGAGCCGGGCGGCGACGGTGCGCTGCCAGTCCGGGTCGGACTCGCCCCGGACGAGCAGGTGTCCGCCGTTGGCGCAGACCGCGAACTCCGGTGGCGGGCCCGGGAGGTGGATGCGCCGGTACTGCTCGCGGGTTCGGGTGGTGGCCGGCACGAAGGTGGTGCGCTCGGCGAGTTCGGTGAGCAGCGCGGCGGCCGTCTCCGTCAGGTAGGACAGCGGCCGGCCCTCGTAGACCTCGACGCAGAGCAGCCGGGGGGCCGCCGCGTCCTCGCCGGTGAGGTACAGCGCGGCGGCCGAATAGATCAGGGTGCGGTCGAGGTCGCTGGCGACCAGCGGTGCCGGGACGGTCATCAGCAGGCCACCGCCTTGCCGTCGGCGCCGGTGGCGCCGCGGGTGAAGCGGGGGTGGATCAACCCGACGCAGGTGTAGGGGAGTTCGTCGACCTCTTCGACGGGCACGCCGCGTTGCTCGGCCAGCAGGCGGACGTGGTCGAGGTCGCTGCCGGCGCCCCGCCGGGCGAGGATCCGCCAGGGGACCCGGCGGAGCAGGACCCGGGTGGTCTCGCCGACGCCGGGTTTGACGAGGTTGACGTCGTGGATGCCGTACTCCTCACTGATGCGTTCGACGGCCGCCCAACCCTCCCAGGTCGGGGTGCGGTCGGTGGCCGCCAGCGCCCGGACGTCGGCCGCGACCGCGTCGGCGACCTCGTCGAACCGGGCGGCGACGGTGTCCAGGAACGTCGCCGACAGGTCGCCGTCGGCCAGTTCGCGGTAGAACTTGGCGCCGTGGAAGTCGTCCGGTCCGACCAGGTCGGTGCGGAGCACGGTGCGTGAGATCAGCCCGGAGACCGTGGAGTTGAGGCAGGCCGACGGGATGAGGAAGTCGTCGCGGGTGCCGTAGGTCGTCACGCAGCCGCCGGGGTCGGCGAGGACCGCGATCCGCGGGTCGAAGCCGGGCAGGTCCGGCAGGCCGGCCAGCGTCCCGGCGAGCTCCCGGGTGATGGCGCCCTTGCCCGTCCAGCCGTCCACGAAGACCACGTCCGCCGGGTCGTGGTGGGCGGCGAGCCAGCGCAGGGCGGTGGTGTCGATGCCCCGGCCGCGGACGATGGAGACGGCGTAGTGCGGCAGGTCCAGGCCGTGCGCGTGCGCGGCCCAGCGGCGCATCAGGACGCCGACGGGGGTACCGGCCCGGGCCAGCGAGACCAGGACCGGGCGCGGGCCCCGCTCGGCGAGGACGGTCTCGGTGACCGTCCCGACCGCGCGGGCGATCCGGCCGGCGGAGGTGCGCAGCGCGGCGTGGAACAGCTCCTGGTACTGGAGGCTGGGCTGGTACTCGACCGGCAGCGACTCCGCGTAGTGGGCGCCGCCGCGCTGGATCGCCTCCTCGCGCTCCTCGGTCGGCGCCTCCAGCGTGACGTCGGACAGGTCCTGGAGCAGCCAGCCCACCTCGCCGGGGGCGTAGGAGGAGAAGGCGGGGCCGCGCAGCGGGCCGGGCAGCGCGCCGCGCGGGGTACGGGACGGCACGACGGCCAGCAGCAGCCGGTCGGTGTGGCCGGCGAGCCGGTCCAGGAGGCCGCCGGGGGCGTGGAGTTCGGGGCGGTCGCCGGCCGAGTCGACGACCGCGACGACGGCGTCGAAGCGGCGCTCCGGGTCGCTGCCGGGGGCGACGTTGTACGCGTAGCGCTCTCCGGGGCCGTCGGCCGGGTCGTCGTGGGCGGGGAACGCGAGGCAGGTGCGGATGGCGTAGCCGGGGTCGTCCACGGCGAGCACCGGGGAGCGGGTGGTGGTGGAGAAGCGGACGGTCGCGCCGTGCTCGGCGAGCAGCGCGTCCAGGGCGCCGGCCAGCCGCAGCGGGGCGTACATCAGCTCCTCGTTGCCGAGGACGAGGACGCGGCGGGCGTCGCCGAGCTGCGCCGCGATGCGGGCGGCCATGGCGGGGAGCCGGTCCTCCAGGAGCGCGCGGTGGGCCGGGGTGAAGCCGTGGCGTCCGCCGTCGGGCAGTCCGGCGGGCCAGCCGAGGTCGACGCGCACCGGGCGCGGGGGCGCGGACCGGCCGTCGCCGGGTGGCGCGGGCGGCTCCTCGTGGGCGGCGACCAGTTCCCGACCGCGGTCCAGGACGTCGTCGGGCAGGTGGACGCCGCCGCCGGCCAGGGCGACGAGGTCGACGCGGGCGCCGAGTTCGGCGGCGAACTGGGCCAGCCGCGCGCGGTCCGCGGCGGAGCGCATGTCCACCAGGGCGACGACGACGTACCGCCGCCGCGGGTGGCGGGCGTGCAGCGCGCGGAGGGTGTTGAGGACCGTGCGCCCGGTGGAGAACTCGTCGTCGACGAGGACCAGGGGGCCGTCGCCGGCGAGCAGGGCGCGGTCCTCGGGCAGCAGCAGGTGCGCGGTGGCGTGGCTGTGCTCCTCCTCGAAGCCGGCGGCGTGCGGCACGCCGGGGACCGGGCGGCGGGTGGAGTGCAGGTACGGCGCGAGCGCCAGCCCGTCGGCGACCGAGTGGCCGAGCCCGGTGGCGGTCTCGGCGTAGCCCAGGACGACGGCGCGGGCGGCGTCCTCGTCGCCGAGCAGGGCGCGGACCCGCCGGCCCAGCCCGACGCCGGCGCCGTGCACCACGTCCGGGCGCTGCGGCACGTGCTTGCCGAGCACCTTGGAGACCAGCAGGTGGGCCCGCTTGGGGTTGCGCCGCAGCGCCAGCCCGAGCAGGTCCGGCAGCTCGTCCCCGCCGTGCAGCGCGACGCCGAGCCGTTCGGCGACCCACTCTCCCGTCCACACCACGTGCCGTGTCTCCTGCGTCATCGCGTCCGTGTCGCCGTTCATGCCGTTGCTCTTGCCGTTGGTCGTGCGGTGGTCTTGTCGTTGGGCGTGCGGTGGTCGTGCGGTCGTCTTCGCCGGGGTCGGGCGCGCCGCTCGGTCCGGTGGGGCCGCCGCGCTCAGGCGGCGGGCACGCTCGCGGTCAGCAGCTCCACGAAGCCGACGTCCTCGCGGGCCACGCCGAACGCCTCGGCGCGCAGCAGCGTCCGCTCGGCCCAGGCCCGGTGCGGCTTCACCTCGTTCATCTTGTTGGTGTACGAGGAGCGCAGCACCCCGCCGTCGCCGCGCTCCGGCCGCAGGATGTCGGTGGCGTCGCAGTACTCCTCGTGGCTGACGACGGACAGGGCGTGCACCGGGGCGACGTGCGAGGGGTGGATGCAGGTCTTGCCGGTCAGGCCGTTGGCGCGGTCCAACTCGATCTCGCGCAGCAGGCCGTCCATGTCGTGCTCGATCAGGCTGGTGCGCAGCTCCTCGGCCTGCCCCAGGAACGGGCTGCGGCGCAGCTGCGGCTTGAACATCCGCTCGTGCAGCCGGAAGTACTCCCACACCGGCCCGGTGACGGTGAAGCCGGTGCCGTCCGCGCGGCCGAGGACGTTGACCACGTCGGCGATGACGGAGGCGACGATCTGCACGTCGTAGGCGGTCATGTCGGGGGCCCGGCGCAGCCCGTAGGCGGAGCAGAAGTCGGTGACGCCGAGCCGCAGGGCGAGGACCCGGTCGCGGTGGTCGTCGACGGTGCGGGCGATGCCGGCGAGGGTCGCGGCACGGCTCTCCAGGTGGAGCAGTTGCGGGGACTCCAGCACCGGCATGGCGAACAGCCGCCGTCCGCAGGCGGTTTCGGCGTCGGCCAGCGCCTCCAGGAAGGGCGCGCCGCGCTCCGCGGTGAACTTGGGAAGTACGAATCCGGACAGTCTGCGCACGGCCGGGCCCAGCCGGCCCACCAGGTCCGGTATTTGGCCGGGTTCGCGGACCCGGATGAAGAGCAGCGGAAGGTCCTCGCCGCCGTCGGCCGCCGCGT
>LIQL01000532.1 GCA_001418405.1 Streptomyces diastatochromogenes
GCGGCCGCGGCCGCCCGGCCAAGGCGTTCGCCCTCACCGAGTGCGGCCGGGACGCCTTCGACCAGGCGTACGACGACCTCGCCGCCGATGCGCTGCGCTGGATCGCGCAGAGTGCGGGCGGCGGCGCCCAGGGCGAAGCGGCGGTCGCCGCGTTCGCCCGGGCCCGGTTGGCCGCGCAGGCCGAGGGGTACCGCGAGGCGGTCGAGGCGGCCGAGCCGGAGGCCCGCACCCAGGCCCTGGCGAGGGCGTTGACCACGGACGGGTACGCTGCTACGGCGCGCAGTGCGCCCAATCCCCAGCTCGGTGAACAGCTCTGCCAGCACCACTGCCCGGTCGTCCACGTCGCCGAGCAGTACCCGCAGCTGTGCGAGGCGGAGACCGAGGTCTTCTCCCGATTGCTCGGGACCCACGTACAGCGCCTTGCCACCATCGCCCACGGCGACGGGGTGTGCACGACCTTCGTCCCGAAGGCCGGCGCCGGCAAGGCAGCTCACCGCACCGGTGAGCGCCCCACAAAGACCACCACAGCTTCTGCTAGCACCACGGCCGGGAGGAACCCCGCATGACGCTCCCCACGGAGACTGCTCACCCTGAGCTTGAGGGACTGGGCAACTACGAATACGGCTGGGCCGACTCCGACGCCGCCGGCGCCGCTGCCAAGCGCGGCCTGTCCGAGGCTGTCGTCCGCGACATCTCGGGGAAGAAGAGCGAGCCGGAGTGGATGCTCAAGCTCCGCCTCAAGGGGCTGAAGCTGTTCGACAAGAAGCCCATGCCGACCTGGGGCTCCGACCTGTCGGGCATCGACTTCGACAACATCAAGTACTTCGTCCGCTCCACCGAGCAGCAGGCGGCCTCCTGGGAGGACCTGCCCGAGGACATCAAGAACACCTACGACAAGCTCGGCATCCCCGAGGCGGAGAAGCAGCGCCTGGTCGCCGGTGTCGCCGCGCAGTACGAGTCCGAGGTCGTGTACCACCAGATCCGCGAGGACCTGGAGCAGCAGGGCGTCATCTTCCTGGACACCGACACCGCGCTGAAGGAGCACCCGGAGCTCTTCCAGGAGTACTTCGGCACGGTCATCCCGGTCGGCGACAACAAGTTCGCGTCGCTGAACACCGCGGTCTGGTCCGGCGGCTCGTTCATCTACGTGCCCAAGGGCGTCCACGTGGACATCCCGCTGCAGGCCTACTTCCGGATCAACACCGAGAACATGGGCCAGTTCGAGCGGACGCTGATCATCGTCGACGAGGACGCCTACGTCCACTACGTCGAGGGCTGCACCGCGCCGATCTACAAGTCCGACTCGCTGCACTCCGCGGTCGTCGAGATCATCGTCAAGAAGGGCGGCCGCTGCCGCTACACGACGATCCAGAACTGGTCGAACAACGTCTACAACCTGGTCACCAAGCGGGCCGTGGCCTACGAGGGCGCGACCATGGAGTGGGTCGACGGCAACCTCGGCTCCAAGGTGACGATGAAGTACCCGGCGGTCTACCTGATGGGCGAGCACGCCAAGGGCGAGACCCTTTCCATCGCCTTCGCGGGCGAGGGCCAGCACCAGGACGCCGGTTCCAAGATGGTCCACATGGCGCCGAACACCTCCTCCAACATCGTCTCCAAGTCGGTGGCGCGGGGCGGCGGCCGGACCTCCTACCGCGGCCTGGTCGAGATCGGCGAGGGCGCCGCGGGCTCCAAGTCCAACGTGCTGTGCGACGCGCTGCTGGTCGACACCATCTCCCGCTCGGACACCTACCCCTACGTGGACGTCCGCGAGGACGACGTCTCCATGGGCCACGAGGCGACCGTCTCCAAGGTCAGCGAGGACCAGCTCTTCTACCTGATGAGCCGCGGCCTGAGCGAGCAGGAGGCCATGGCGATGATCGTCCGCGGCTTCGTCGAGCCGATCGCCCGTGAGCTGCCGATGGAGTACGCGCTGGAGCTCAACCGGCTGATCGAGCTGCAGATGGAAGGCGCGGTCGGCTGACCCCGGCCCCACGCAGCGACTGACTCCCGACAGAACGCAGAAAGCGAGCTAGACGACAGCCATGGCTGAGGCTCAGACGACTATCCCGGCGGGTTCCACCACCACCGGTTCCATCGCGGTGGCTGCCGAGTCCACCGTCGCCACCCGGATGAGCGCCCCGCCGTCCTACGACGTGGCGGACTTCCCGGTGCCGCACGGCCGCGAGGAGGAGTGGCGCTTCACGCCGCTCGCGCGGCTGCGCGGTCTGCACGACGGCAGCGCCACGGCCGGCGGCCCCGACCTGAAGGTCGACATCACCGCGCCCGAGGGCGTCACCCACGAGCTCGTCGACCGTGCCGACCCGCGGGTCGGCAAGGCCGGCAAGCCGGTGGACCGTGTCGCCGCGCAGGCGTACAGCGTCTTCGAGAAGGCGTCGGTGGTCACCGTCCCCAAGGACACCGTCCTCACTGAGCCGGTGCGGATCCGGGTGCACGGCGACGGCGGTACCGCCTTCGGCCACCAGGTCATCGAGTTGGGCGCGTTCGCCGAGGCCGTCGTGGTCATCGACCACACCGGTGACGGCGTGCTCGCCGCCAACGTCGACTACCTGCTCGGCGACGGCGCCAAGCTGACCGTGGTCTCCGTGCAGGACTGGGACGACACCGCCGTCCACTGCGGCCAGCACAACGCCCTGGTCGGCCGGGACGCCAGCTTCAAGTCCGTGGTCGTCACCTTCGGCGGCGACCTGGTCCGCCTCCACCCGCGGATCGACTACCAGGGCCCCGGAGGCGAGGCCGAGCTCTACGGCCTGTACTTCACCGAGCGGGGCCAGCACCAGGAGCACCGCCTCTTCGTCGACCACGACACCCCGAACTGCCGCTCGCACGTGACCTACAAGGGCGCGCTGCAGGGGCAGGACGCGCACGCGGTCTGGATCGGCGACGTGCTGATCCAGGCGGCCGCCACCGGCACCGACACCTACGAGCTCAACCGCAACCTCGTCCTGACCGACGGCGCGCGGGTCGACTCGGTGCCCAACCTGGAGATCGAGACCGGCGAGATCGTCGGTGCCGGCCACGCCTCGGCGACCGGCCGGTTCGACGACGAGCAGCTCTTCTACCTGATGGCCCGCGGCATCCCCGCCGACGAGGCGCGCCGGCTGGTCGTCCGCGGCTTCTTCGCCGAGCTGGTCCAGCAGATCGGCGTCCCGGACGTCGAGGAGCGGCTGATGAGCAAGATCGAAGCCGAGCTGGAAGCGTCGGCGGCATGACCTACGTACGCGCCGCCGCGCTGAGCGAGCTGGAGGAGGACACCCCCAAGAGGGTGGAGATCGACGGCACGCCGATTTCGCTGGTGCGCACCGAGGGCGAGGTGTTCGCGATCAACGACATCTGCTCGCACGCCAACGTCTCCCTCTCGGAGGGCGAGGTCGAGGACTGCTCGATCGAGTGCTGGCTGCACGGTTCGAGCTTCGACCTGCGCACCGGCAAGCCGTCCGGCCTTCCCGCGACGCGCCCCGTCCCCGTTTACCCCGTAAAGATCGAAGGGGACGACGTGCTCGTCTCCGTCACCCAGGAGTCCTGAGTCACCCATGGCAACGCTTGAGATCCACGACCTGCACGTCTCCGTCGAAGCCGAGAACGGCCAGCGCGAGATCCTGAAGGGCGTCGACCTGACTGTGAAGCAGGGCGAGACGCACGCCATCATGGGCCCCAACGGCTCCGGCAAGTCGACCCTCGCCTACTCCCTCGCGGGTCACCCCAAGTACACGATCACCGGCGGCACCGTCACCCTCGACGGCGAGGACGTCCTGGAGATGTCCGTCGACGAGCGCGCCCGCGCCGGCGTCTTCCTCGCCATGCAGTACCCGGTCGAGGTTCCCGGTGTCTCGGTCTCCAACTTCCTGCGCACCTCCGCCACCGCCATCCGCGGTGAGGCCCCCAAGCTCCGCACGTGGGTCAAGGAGGTCAAGGAGGCCATGGCGCGTCTCCAGATGGACCCGGCGTTCGCCGAGCGCAACGTCAACGAGGGCTTCTCCGGCGGTGAGAAGAAGCGCCACGAGATCCTCCAGCTGGAGCTGCTCAAGCCGAAGATCGCGATCCTCGACGAGACCGACTCCGGCCTCGACGTCGACGCGCTGCGGGTCGTCTCCGAGGGCGTCAACCGCGTCCGCGAGACCGGTGAGGTGGGCACTCTGCTGATCACCCACTACACCCGGATCCTCCGTTACATCAAGCCCGACCACGTCCACGTCTTCGCCAACGGCCGGATCGCCGAGTCCGGCGGCCCCGAGCTGGCGGACAAGCTGGAGGCCGAGGGCTACGAGGCGTACGTGAAGGGTGGTACCACCGCGTGACACAGCTGCCGGGCCTCCTCGACACAGAGGCGATCCGTAAGGACTTCCCCCTCCTGGACCGTCAGGTCCACGACGGGAAGAAGATCGTGTACCTGGACAACGCGGCGACGTCGCAGAAGCCGCGCCAGGTCCTCGACGCCCTGAGTGCCTACTACGAACGTCACAACGCCAACGTCCACCGCGGCGTGCACGTGCTCGCCGAGGAGGCCACGGCGCTGTACGAAGGTGCCCGCGACAAGGTCGCCACCTTCATCAACGCGCCGAGCCGCAACGAGGTGATCTTCACCAAGAACGCCTCGGAGTCGCTCAACCTCGTGGCGAACATGCTCGGTTGGGCCGACGAGCCCTACCGCGTGGACCACGAGACCGAGATCGTCATCACGGAGATGGAGCACCACTCCAACATCGTTCCGTGGCAGCTGCTCTCGCAGCGCACCGGCGCGAAGCTGAAGTGGTTCGGCCTGACCGACGACGGCCGGCTGGACCTCTCCACCATCGACGAGGTCATCACCGACCGGACCAAGGTGGTCTCGTTCACCCTGGTGTCCAACCTCCTGGGCACGGTCAACCCGGTCGAGACGATCATCCGCCGCGCCCAGGAAGTCGGCGCCCTGGTGGTCATAGACGCCTCGCAGGCCGCGCCGCACATGGTCCTGGACGTCCAGGCGCTGCAGGCCGACTTCGTGGCCTTCACCGGCCACAAGATGTGCGGCCCGACCGGCATCGGCGTCCTGTGGGGCCGCCAGGAGCTGCTGGAGGACCTCCCGCCGTTCCTCGGCGGTGGCGAGATGATCGAAACCGTCTCGATGCACTCCTCCACGTACGCCCCGGCGCCGCACAAGTTCGAGGCCGGTACGCCCCCGATCGCCCAGGCCGTCGGCCTCGGCGCGGCGGTGGACTACCTCAGCGCCATCGGCATGGACAAGATCGCCGCGCACGAGCACGCGATCACCGAGTACGCCGTCAAGCGGCTGCTGGAGGTCCCCGACCTCAAGATCATCGGCCCGAGCACGGCCGAGGACCGCGGGGCGACGATCTCCTTCACGCTCGGCGACATCCACCCGCACGACGTGGGTCAGGTTCTGGACGAGCAGGGCATCGCGGTCCGGGTGGGCCACCACTGCGCGCGCCCGGTCTGCCTGCGCTACGGAATTCCTGCGACCACGCGGGCGTCGTTCTATCTGTACTCCACCCCGGGCGAGGTCGATGCCTTGGTCGAGGGCCTGGAGCACGTCCGCAACTTCTTCGGTTAATGATCACCGCGGTTAACGAGCACGGCGGATGAGGACGAGGACTGACTGAGTCGTGAAGCTGGATTCCATGTACCAGGACGTCATCCTGGACCACTACAAGCACCCCCACGGGCGCGGTCTTCGGGACGGCGACGCCGAGGTGCACCACGTCAACCCCACGTGCGGCGACGAGATCACGCTCCGCGTGCGGCTCGACGGCACGACCATCGAGGACGTGTCGTACGAGGGGCAGGGCTGCTCCATCAGCCAGGCCAGTGCGTCGGTGCTCAACGACCTCCTGGTCGGCAAGGAGCTCGGTGAGGCGCAGCGGATCCAGGAGACGTTCCTGGAGCTGATGCAGTCCAAGGGCCAGGTGGAGCCGGACGACGCCATGGAGGAGGTGCTGGAGGACGCGGTCGCGTTCGCCGGCGTCTCGAAGTACCCGGCGCGCGTGAAGTGCGCCCTGCTCAGCTGGATGGCCTGGAAGGACGCCACGGCCAAGGCCCTTTCCCAGGAGGCGAAGACCGCATGACCGACACCCCGACCACCACCAAGCCGGCCTCGGAGGAAGAGGTCCGCGAGGCGCTGTACGACGTCGTCGACCCCGAGCTGGGCATCGACGTCGTCAACCTCGGGCTGATCTACGGCATCCACATCGACGACGCCAACATCGCCACCATCGACATGACGCTGACCTCGGCGGCCTGCCCGTTGACCGACGTCATCGAGGACCAGGCGCGGTCCGCGACGGACGGCATCGTCAACGAGCTGAAGATCAACTGGGTCTGGATGCCGCCGTGGGGCCCGGACAAGATCACCGACGACGGCCGCGAGCAGCTGCGCGCGCTGGGCTTCAACGTCTGAGCGGCCCTCCCGCGGCACCCCGCACGGTCACCACGGCCGTGCCCACCCGTTCTCCGGTGGGCACGGCCGTGGTGTCGTTGTGGGCTCCGACGCCGTCGGTGCGGTCGCGGCGGGGCGCCCCCGCTCGTTGTGTACGCCCGTACGCAACACTGTGTACGCTCGTACGCATGGCCTACCTGACGCTCGCCGGCGCGATCCTCTCCGAGATCCTCGCCACCACCTTGATGAAGTACAGCCACGGCTTCAGCAAGCTGTGGCCCTCGCTCGGCACCGCCCTCGGGTACGTGCTGGCCTTCACGCTGCTCGCCCAGACCCTGAAGACGATGAGTGTCGGGACCGCGTACGCGATCTGGGCCGGGGCCGGAACGGCGCTGATCGCCGCCATCGGCATGGTGTTCCTGGGCGAGAGCGCCAGCGCCCTCAAGATCCTCGGGGTGCTGCTGGTGATAGCCGGGGTCGTGGTGCTCAACCTCGGAGGGGCGCACTGATGGCCCGCCGCTACGACCCGGACCGGCGGCAGCGGATCATCGACGCGGCGATCGCGGTGGTCGGGGAGCGGGGCATCGCTGGGCTCAGCCACCGCGCGGTGGCCACCGCGGCGGACGTCCCGCTGGGTTCCACGACGTACCACTTCGCGACCCTCGACGATCTGCTGGTCGCCGCGCTGCGGCAGGCCAACGGCTGGTGGCTGGCGGACTTCGCGCGCTGGGTGGACGGGATCGACCCGACGGTGCCGCTCGCCGACGAGGCGGCCCGCCTGGTCGCCGAGACCCTCGCCGGGGACCGGGCGCGGGTGGAGCTGGAGTACGAGCTGTACCTGGCGGCGCTGCGCCACGAGGCGGTCCGGCCGATCGCGGCCGAGTGCCTGGACGAGATGGTGACGCTGCTCGCCCGGCGGATCGGCGACCGGGCCGCCGCCCGGGCGGTGGTGGCCTTCACCGACGGGCTGATGCTCCAGCACCTGCTCACCGGGCAGCCCTTCCGGCCGGACGTGGTGCGCGAGGGGTTGGCGGGGGTGCTGGGGCCGTCCGGTGACCGGTCGGCGGAGTAGGCGCGGTCGCGCGCCCACCGCCGTGCGAGCCGGGCCCCGGGGGGCGAGCGCACGGCCGGGGACCGATCGATGAGACCGGTTCGCCACCACGGGCCGGCTCCGGTTAGGTTTCCAGCATGACCGATGCTGCAACTCCCCGTACCACCGGCGCCGTCGCCGCCGGGCTCGCCACCGTCGCCGCCGACGGCACCGTTCTCGACACCTGGTTCCCCGCGCCCGAGCTGGTCGACGCGCCCGGCCCGGCCGGCACCGAGCAGCTGGCGGACGACCGCGCCACCGAGCTGCTGGGCGCCGCCGCCCTGAAGGCCATCGGCCCGGACCCGGTCCGCGGCGTGGAGGTCGTGGCCGTCCGCACGGTCATCGCCTCCCTGGAGGACAAGCCGCTGGACGCGCACGACGCCTACCTGCGCCTGCACCTGCTCAGCCACCGCCTGGTCAAGCCGCACGGCCAGAGCCTGGAGGGCGTCTTCGGCCTGCTGGCCAACGTCGCCTGGACCTCGCTCGGCCCGGTGCCCGTCGACCAGCTGGAGACGGCCCGGCTGAACGCCCGCGCCGAGGGCCTGCACCTCCAGGTCACCAGCGTCGACAAGTTCCCGCGGATGACCGACTACGTGGCGCCCGCCGGCGTCCGGATCGCCGACGCCGACCGGGTGCGGCTGGGCGCCCACCTCGCGGCCGGCACCACCGTCATGCACGAGGGCTTCGTCAACTTCAACGCCGGCACGCTGGGCACCTCGATGATCGAGGGCCGGATCAGCGCCGGTGTGGTGATCGGCGACGGCAGCGACATCGGCGGCGGCGCCTCCACGATGGGCACCCTCTCCGGCGGCGGCAAGCAGATCATCGCGATCGGCGAGCGCTGCCTGCTCGGTGCCGAGTCCGGCATCGGCATCGCGCTGGGCGACGAGTGCGTGGTCGAGGCCGGTCTGTACGTGACCGCGGGCACCCGCGTCACGCTGCCCGACGGTCAGATCGTCAAGGCGCTGGAGCTCTCCGGCGCCGACAACATCCTCTTCCGCCGCAACTCCACCACCGGCACCGTGGAGGCCCGCCCGAACAAGGCGGTCTGGGGCGGTCTGAACGAGATCCTGCACAGCCACAACTGACCGGGCACCGTCCCACGGTCATCGCCCCGGGCCCGGCGGCCGCCCCGCCGGGCCCGGGGCGTGTTTCCGTCCGATCCCGTCGGGGCCCGCGGGCCGGTCGGCTGTTGTCCCGGACCGGTCAACTGCCCCACCGCGCCGATAGGGTGACCCCATGCGTGATCTTGTAGCGGGGATGCGGTACCTGGGCCGGGGCGTGCGCTGGGTCGCGGGGCACGGCCGGTGGTGGGGTTTCGGACTGCTGCCCGCGCTGGTCGCGCTGGTGCTGTACGCGGGGCTGCTCACCGTGCTGGGGCTGTACTCCGGCGACCTCGCCGCCTGGGCGACGCCGTTCGCCGACGGCTGGGGCGCGCCGTGGCAGGGGCTGCTGCGCGGGCTGTTCGTGGCGCTGCTGTTCGCCGGCGGGCTGACGTTGTCGGTGCTGACCTTCACCGCCGTCACGCTGCTGATCGGCGAACCCTTCTACGAGTCGCTCTCGGAGCGGGTCGAGGAGAGCGAGGGCGGCTGCCCGCCCGGGCCGGACCGCCCGCTGTGGCGGGAGATCGCCGTCGCGCTGCGGGACATGGTGCACGTGCTGCTGCGGGCCGCCGGGTTCGGGGTGCTGCTCTTCCTGCTGGGGTTCCTGCCGTTCGTCGGCCAGACCGTCGTCCCGGTCGTCGGCTTCGGGGTCTCCGGCTTCTTCCTCGCGGTGGAGCTGACCACGGTGGCCATGCAGCGCCGGGACGTGCCGGTGCGCGAACGGCTGCGGCTGCTGCGCGGCCGGCGCTGGCTGGCGGTCGGCTTCGGCACGCCGCTGGTGCTGCTGTTCCTGATCCCGTTCGCGGCGGTGGTGTTGATGCCGGGTGCGGTGGCCGGGGCGACCCTGCTGGTGCGGGAGTTGCTGCCCGTGGAGGCGGAGGCCGGGCCGGCGGTGGTCGACGGGGACGAGCCCGACGGCCGGGCGGCGGTGCCCGCCGCCCGGTGACCGCGCGCCCTGCCGGCGCCCGCACGACGGGAAGCGGCCGCCGCACCCGTGAGGTGCGACGGCCGCTTCGGCGTACTGCCCTCTTCGCGTCAGTCAGCCTTGCGCGACCGCGGCTTCAGGTCCTGGGTGCGCTCTGCGGCGGACTCCTCCGCCTGCGGCCGGTGCTGCTCGGAGCGCCGCTCCGCGGCCCGGTCCTGCTTGCCCGACTTACGGTTCTGCGACTTCGGCATCATGACTCCTTTTGTCTCGCCGAAACGATGCTTACCCGCCCAGTACCGCACCCCCGGGCGCAGTTGGCCCCCGGAGGTGGGCTGGTGGAGTGATGCGAAGGTCACCCCGGGTGAGGCGAGGGGGAGGAGTCGGGTGGTCAGGGCGTCAGGCGCAGCACCTGGGGGTCGTGGTCGCTGGTCTGGTCCGCGTACTCGGCGTTGATGTGCACCACGTCGTAGTCGGTGCGGGTCAGTGCCTTGCTGGTGAGCAGGTGGTCCAGCACCTGGGAGTTGCCCTGGTAGACGTAGCTGTAGCGCTCGGCGGCCGGCAGCTTGGTGACCTGGTCGGTGAGCACGCCGCCGCTGGTGAGCGTCTTCAACGCGGGGGAGAACTGGTAGTCGTTGAGGTCCCCGGCCACCACCACGTCGGCCTTGGGGTCCTTCGCCAGCAGGTCCTTGACGAAGGCGTTGACCAGCTTCGCCTGGGCGGTGCGCTGGGTCTCCGAGGTCCGGGCCGGCGGCTGGAAACGGCTGTCCAGGCCCTGGTCGCCGCCCTTGGAGTTGAAGTGGTTGGCGATCACGAAGACCCGGCGGTCCGGCGCGCTGCGCAGCGCGAACTCGCCGACCAGCGGCTTGCGGCTGGCCTTCCACGCTGCGTCGGTCGGCGCGATCCGCCCCGGCGACGCGGACAGTCCGGCCCGGCCGTGGTCGTCGACCACCTTCACCGGCGTGGTCGCGTCGCCGCCCGGGACGTCCGTGAACGCCACCCGTTGCGGGTTGAACAGGAACGCCACCCGGATGTTGCCGCCGGGCTGGCCGCCGTCCTGGTCGTTCTGCGGGTCGATCGCCCGCCACTCGTAGGCCGGGCCGCCGGCCGCCTTGATGGCGTCGGTGAGCTTCTTCAGGGTGGCCCCCGCGGCCACCGTGCCGTCGTCGGTGGCGCCGCTGTCGTCCTGGACCTCCTCCAGGGCCACCACGTCGGGGGCGGCGAGGTTGTGCACCAGCCCCTTCGCCAGCCGGTCGAACTTGGTCTGCGGGTTGTCCGGGGCGAGGTTCTCGACGTTGTACGTCGCCACCGCCAACTCGCCGGCCTTCTGCTTGCGGGTGACCTCGGGCGCCGGGGTGTGCGCGGCGAGCGTGCCCAACTGGGTGGCCTGGACGGTGTAGCCGCCGAAGTTGTCGTAGTCCAGCGGGCCGGCGGTGGTGCCGTTCAGCTGGTCGCCGACGTTGGCGACCGGGAACGGCCGCTGGGAGAACGGAATGAGCGACTGCACCTTGATCCGGCCGCCGTTGGGGTCGGCGTACGACCCGTAGAGCGTGCCGCCGCGGGCGGTGCGGTGGTGCTGGGGGGTGGCGGTCACCCACAGCTCGTTGTGGGTGTTGGTGGGGCCGACCACCGGGGCGTCGGCGACCGCGACCCGCATGCCCTCCAGCGACTCCAGGCGGTCGAGCGCGTACTTCGTGGGCTGGAGGGTGCGCGCCTCGATGCTCTGGCCGCCGGCGTCCGGCGCGTACGCCGCGGGGATCGCGGACGCGTTGAGCTTGACCGGGGCCGGCAGCGGCTGGTTGCTCGCGGTGACCTTCCAGGTGGCACCGGTGACCTCGGTGACGGACTGGCCGCCGGCGTCCTTGCCGCCCGGGTAGTACTCGGTGACCGTGCCGCTGAAGGTCAGCGCGTCGCCGACCGCCACCGCGGGCGTTTCCTTTCCGGTGAAGACGAAGATCGCCTCGCTGGTGGCGGGGTCGTCGTCGGGGTGCGGGTCCTGCACCCAGAAACCGCGGGACGAGCCGAACGCCCGGATCGCGGTCACGGTGCCGGGAACGTCGCTGACCTGCTTGCCGGCCAGCGGGGATATCCGGGTCCTGCCTTGTATGTCGTGGATCCGGGTGCCGGCCGCCGAGGCGGACTGCACGCTGAGCAGGCCGCCGGTGAGGGCGGCGCAGGCGGCCACCGCACTGAGGACGACCGGTCTGCGGAGCGTACGACGGGATGGCATCAATGCCTCCGGGGAGAGGGGGGTAGGAGGGAGTGGCGGAGCGGGACCGGCGCTCGCTACGCGCGTCAATCTCCTTGGGGCGCAAGGGAGTTGTCAAGGTTCTCCCGGTGGACGGGAGCGTACGGGGAGGTGAACCGCCCGAGATGGGGAGAATTCCGTCTACGCTTGGGCGGCGCACCAGCCGCCGTCCGTCGAGGAGCTGAACCAGATGTCCGCAGACCGCCCCACCATGCCGCCGGTGCGGCTGCATTCCGAAGCGGAGCTGGCCCGTGCCGCGCTGAGCGCTCCGCTGCTGGCCAGGGCCGCCAAGCTGGCCCACTGGGCCGACTCCGGCGTCCCGGTCGGCGTCGGCGGCGAGCTGGTCGAGAAGGCGCTGGCCGCGGCCACCGAGCACCTGGGCCTGGCCGCCGACGAGGACGGCCCCGCCTACGCCGCCGAGGCGTGGCAGCTGGCGGTGGACACCGGACTGGTGGAGATCACCGAGGACGAGGACGAGGACGACGCCGGCGACGCCGCCGACGCGGCGCACCTGCCCGACGACGCCGCGGTCGGCACCGCCACCCCCGGTGAGGAGCTGGGCCTGCTCACGGCCGGCGACCCGCAGGACGTCCTCGACATCTGGCTCGGCGGCATGGAGACCGTGCTCGCGGACGCGGTCGCGCCCGACCTCTCCGACATCGCCGACCAGCTCGCCGAGGGCGGCGAGCTGGACCTCGACGCGATCGACTGGAACCCGGAGGAGGAGGCCGAGCTGCTGGACGGCATCCTCGGCAACCTCTACCTCCTCAGCGCCCTGGGCGAGGACCCCGGCCAGGACGTCCCGCTGCCCGCACTGGCCGCCTCCATGATCGTTCCGGACGACATGGACGAGCCCACCGACGAGATCCTCGAAGAGGTCTCCGACGCGATGATGCGGCTCGACGACCAGTTCCGGGTGCTGGAGCCGATCGGCCTGGTCGCCTACCGGCCCGTCGACGAGGCGCTGATCGAGGAGCTGGACGAGGACGGCGAGACGGTGACCGCGGCCGAGCCGCTGGCGGACGAGGACGTCGCCCGCTACGGCCTGGTCCGGCTCACCCCGCTCGGCGTCTGGGCGGTCCGCGCCCGGATGCTCGACGCCGGCGTGGACGCCCCGGCCGTCGGCGACCTGGCCGACAAGAGCGCCGACGCCCTGCTGGCGGCGCTGCCCGACTACCCCGAGGTGCTGGCCCAGGCGGAGTCCGAGCAGTGGCTGACCGCCCGCGCCCCGCTGGACGCCGCCCGGGACCTGCTCGCGGCGGCCCGCGGCGACGACGCACGGGGCCCGCTGCGCCGGCTCGCCGCCCAGCAGACCCTCTCGCTGGTCGCACCCGAGGCCGAACCGGCGCTGCGCGAGGTGCTCGACGACCGGCATCTGGGCGGGCTGGCCCGGGTCTGGCTCGCCGAGCGCGGGCTGCCCGACATCCCCGAGCCGTCCCAGGAGCTGGTCTTCTGGCTGACGGTGGACACCATCGCGGCCCAGCTCGGCGACGCCGACGACGAGGCGAACGCCGAACTCCAGGAGCTGGTCCAGGGGTTGAGCGACCAGCACAGCGGGTTCTTCGACGCGGTCTGGCGGGTGGACCACCCGGCCACCGCGGACGTGCTGGAGGCCATGGGCCGGCTCCACCCGGACAAGAAGGCCGCCAAGGAGGCCCGCAAGGCCGCTTTCAAGGCGCGCTCGCAGCAGGCCGGCTGAGCCGCGGCGGCCCGGCCGGCGCTCAGCCGGCCGGGGCCGCGGCCGTGATCAGGTAGTAGTCCAACAGACCGGTCTGGTAGGCCGTCAGGTACTGGCGGGGCCACTTGTCGCGCAGCTCCGGCCGTTCCGCCATGTAGCGGTCGTACGGTTCCCAGACGCCGTCGCCGATCGGCGTCACCGCGACGTCGACCAGCCCGGCCCCGTCGAGCGCCGCGGCCACGTCGTCCACCAGGTGCGTGACGTCCAGCCCGTTGGCGTACGGGGGCAGCAGCTCGGGCAGCACCCGGACCGCCTCCGGGACCCGGGCGAGGAAGGTGGCCAGCGCGAACTGGCCGCCCGGGCGCAGCACCCGCACCGCCTCCCGGGCGAAGCCGGCCAGGTCGCGGAAGTGCTGGGCGGCCTCGACGGAGTAGACGACGTCGGTGCAGGCGTCGGCCAGCGGCATCCGCTGGGCCGGGCCCAGCACGAACTCCAGCCGGCGGGGGTCCGCCGAGAGCAGTCCGGCGTTGGCCTCCAGGGCACGGGCGATCTGGTCCGGATGGGCGTCCAGGCCGATCACCGCGCCGAAGTCGAACTCCCGCAGGGCCAGCGCGCAGCCCAGGCCGCGCCCGCAGCCGACCTCCAGGGCGGTGCGGTCGCGCGGCCGGTCCACGGTGTCCAGCACCAACCGGTAGAGGTCCTGCTCGCTGCGGAGCCGGTCCTCCTCGGTCAGCGGCCGGCCCGCGAGCTCGGGCAGCCAGGCCCAGTAGCCGAAGTTGATGAACCCGCCGGTGAAGGCGGTGACGGTGCTGAGGTCCTCCGCGCCGTAGGTGGCGGCGACCCGCTCGGGAAGGTCCGGGCGGGCTGCGCCGTCCGGGTGGTCGGGGGGCCCGGACCGGCCGGATCCGCCGGTCGGGGGCGGCTGCTCGGTCATCGGACGCTCCTCGTGGTGAGCCGTGGGGGGAGGGGGCCGAGGGCGCGCGGGGACGGAATCCTGGGCGCGTGGCGGTGTTGAAGGGGAGGTGAGCTCGACGATGCGG
Organism: Streptomyces diastatochromogenes; assembly: GCA_001418405.1. Classification (GTDB taxonomy): domain Bacteria; phylum Actinomycetota; class Actinomycetes; order Streptomycetales; family Streptomycetaceae; genus Streptomyces; species Streptomyces albulus_C. The sequence continues at coordinate 14,476 of LIQL01000532.1, forward strand.
ACGACACAATTCTCAATCCTGGACCGCTCCCGCACCAGGGAAGGGCATCCGACCGACACGGCGTTGCGGGACACCGTGGAGCTGGCCCGGCACGCCGAGCGGCTCGGGTACCACCGGTTCTGGGTGGCCGAGCACCACGGCGTGCCCGGTGTCGCCGGCTCGGCGCCCACCGTGCTGGCCGCCGCGGTGGCCTCGGCCACCACCGCCATCCGGGTGGGCACCGGCGGGGTGATGCTGCCCAACCACCGGCCGCTGGTGGTCGCCGAGCAGTTCGGGGTCTTGGCGTCCCTCTTCCCGGGCCGGATCGACATGGGGCTGGGCCGCTCGGTCGGCTTCACCGGTGGGATCCGCCGGGCGCTGGGCACCGAGAAGGACGCCGCCGAGGGCTTCGAGGCGCAGCTGGCCGAACTGCTGGGCTACTTCACCGGCGTCCGGACCGCCCATCCCCAGGTGCACGCCCGGCCCGCCGAGGGGCTCACGGTGCCGGCGTTCGTGCTGGCCACCGGCGCGGGGGCGCAGGTGGCGGCGCGGGCCGGCCTGGCCCTGGTGATCGGCGACTTCCGGGCGCCGGAGAAGGTGCTGGCGGCGGTCGAGGAGTACCGCGCCGCGTTCCGCCCGTCCGCACTCTGGCCGCGGCCCTACGTGGTGATCTCCGGGACGGTGGCGGTGGCCGGGACGACGGCCGGGGCCCGGCGGCTGCTCGTGCCGGAGGCCCGGGCGATGGCGTTCGCGCGCACGCACGGGGTGTTCCCGCCGCTGCGGCCGGCGGCGGACGTGGAGCGGGAGGTGGCCGGGGACGGGATGTCCGCACGCGAGCGGGACGGTTACGCGGCCGCGCTGCGCGGGCACGTCCACGGCACGCCGGAGCAGGTCGCGGCGGAGCTCGGGGCGCTGATCGAGCGGACCGCGGCGGACGAGGTGCTGGTGACGACCAGCACCTACGACCGGGCGGCGCTGCTGGAGTCCTTCGAGCGGCTGGCGCGGCTGGCGGGGCTGGCCGGTCGGGGGTGACCGGCCGGCCGTCCGGCCGGTGCGGGCCGGCGCCCGCACCGCCGGGGGAGCGGGCTACAGCGCGGCGGCCGCGGGCTTGACCATGCCGCGCACGGTGCGGGCGTCGACGAAGGAGCCGAGCGCGGTCATCTCCCACTCGCCGGAGTACTGGCGGATCAGCTTGGCCATCATCACGCCGGTCCGCGGTTCGGCGCCGGTCAGGTCGAAGCGGACCAACTCCTCGCCGGTCTGCGCGTCGGTCAGTCGGCAGTACGCCTTGGCGACGTCGGAGAACTTCTGGCCGGAGAAGGAGTTGACGGTGAAGACCAGGCCGGTGACCTCCGGGGGGATCCCGCCGAGGTGGACGGTGATCACCTCGTCGTCGCCGGCGCCGTCGCCGGTGAGGTTGTCGCCGGAGTGCTGGATCGCCGCGTCGAGGATCCGCAGCTTGCCGAAGTAGCAGCTGTCGACCTTGCCGCGGTCCGGGCCGTAGGCGATCACCGAGGCGTCCAGGTCGATGCTGCGGCCGCGCCGGGCGGGCTCCCAGCCCAGGCCCATCCGGACCGTGGAGAGCAGCGGGCGGCCGTCCTTGACCAGGGAGACGGTCTGGTTCTTCTGGAGGCTGACCCGGCCCTTGTCGAGGTTGACCTTGCCGGTGGCGGGCGGGCCCGCCCGCC
>LIQL01000533.1 GCA_001418405.1 Streptomyces diastatochromogenes
CCCCCGCCCCCGCACCGCACTCGTTCACCGTCCGCGGCCGGGACCACCTCAGCGGCCTCCCCCGCCTCCAGGAGATCACCGCCGAGGAGATCCGCACCGCCCTCGCCGAACCCGTCGAGGCCATCGTCCGCGCCGTCCACCGCACCCTCGACGAGTGCCCCCCGGAGCTCTCCGGCGACATCATCGAACGCGGCATCGCCCTCACCGGCGGCGGCGCCCTGCTCCGCGGCCTGGACCGCCGCCTCCGCCAGGAGATGGGCGTCCCCGTCGTGGTCGCCGACGCCCCCCTGGACTGCGTCGTCAACGGCACCGCCAAGTGCGTCGACGAGTTCGCCACCCTCCACGGCCTCCTCACCGGCGCAAAGGACGAACCCCGCAAGGCGGTCCGCCTCGGCCTGTAGCGCGACGGCTCCCGTGCCCCCGCCCCTCCCGACCGTCGGCCGGGGTGGGGGCGGGACCGGCCCCGCGGCACACGACGACGAAGCGGCGGACTACCAGCTGATCACAGCCCAAACTCCCGAGAATTTCGGAACGATGCTGCATCTGGCTTGCCCGCCTGGGGGTAATTCGCGCCGACCTGACGGGTTTTGATTGGTCGGTGGCTCCCGCTTGTGGTGCTGGGCAGGATGCGGTGGGGACGGCGAGCAGTCGGAGTTTCTCCGAAGCAACCGGAGAGGTGGCCCCCTCGCCGACCGCTTTGCGTTCGGCGAGGAATGTTGCAAGGTTGACGCCATGACAGCGAGTCAAGGCTTGGCAAAAGGGGCTCGGACCCTCACTCCCGGCGAGTATGAGCAGGCTTACGCCCGCCTCACCGCCGTGGCTCGCCGCTCCGGCACCCGACTCGACGCAGACACCGCCCACGATGCCTTGGTCGAAGCCTTGGCCGTCATCGGCGTGACGGCCCCGCCCGCCGAACCCCCGTCGGAGAGCCGCACCACAGGACGGACGGCTGACACGGTGACGTGGCTCCTCGGCAACGACGAGGGCGCCCAGCACGGCGGGTTCGTCCTCGGCCGGCTAGCCGACGGCACCGTCCCGGCCTTCGTCTCTGGCCACGTGCAGTACGAGCGTCGGTTCGCCGACGACTCCACCACATACGGCGGCACGTGGACCGGCCCCGGCCCTGGCGTCCCGACAGGGCCGCCGCTGGCTCTCGTCCCTGGCTGCATGTGCGGATGGCGCGGCCCTGATCTCCCCTACGATCCCGCAGGAGGGCGCTGCGGCAACGGCACGTGCTACGACGGGCAGGGCGTCGAGGCGCACCGGCTGTGGAAGGCGCACGCGCAGGCCGCACTGCTCGCCGGCATCCCCGCGGAGTGCGAAGGCCACCTGCCCGCAGTCACCGCATCGGCGTGACGAAGGCGGCAGCCGCACCGTCCACCGCCCAACTGCCCAACTACCCCAGGTCCTTGCTGTTCGGCTGCCGCGCCCGGCCGGAGCGCCAGCGGGCGCGCAGAGCACAGTCGAGTCGTCCTGCCGCGTGCCAGCTGGTGCCGGTGCCTGCCGGGTGTGCTGGTCAGCCGCTCTTGGCGACGGTGAGGAGCACCGCCGAGTCTTCGATCGCGTCAAGGCTGTGACGAGCCGGGGGAATGACGAGCAGCTCACCGGCCCGGCCCTCCCAGGAGGCTTCGCCCTCGACGAGCCGCACGTGTCCGCGCGGCACGAGCAGGGTGGCGTCGTCACCGGGGCTGTCGTGCTCAGCGAGCCGGAACCGGCGGTCAGGGCCGGGCGATGTAGACCGTGTGAGGATCCGGGCCCCGGGCCCCTGTCAGTGCTTGCGCTTGCCGGGCTTGTCGGCCTTCTTGGGCCCTGGTTTGACGTCGGGCGCCCTCTCCGGCTTCTGCTTGGCAGGCTGTGCCGGAGGTGAGGAAGCAGTCTCGTATGACGTCGAGGGGGGCGGCGTGGCGGGGCTCGTACTCGTGGACGGGTTGGTCTGCGGCCCCTGCGCTGAGCCTGTGCCGGGCGAGAACCACACCAGGCCCACCACCAACGCCAGGGTGAAGGCGCCGGCGCCGCCCAGCACAGCCACCAGCCTCAAACGGCGGGGGAGCGGCAGGTGCGAGCGGCGGGTCACGGCCCGGTGCACGCTCGTTTGCCACTCGGAGTCCGCCACCGGGGCGAAGGCACCGTCGGAGTGGGCGGTGGGAGCGGAGAGGGAGCTTGCAGGGGCGGCGGCCCTCGAACCGGTGACGTGCGGCCGGTCCGGGCGGCCGTGCTGCTGGTGTTCGCTCGGCGGCGGCAGCGGCAGCGGCAGCGGCTCCGGCACGCCGCGCCAGGCTCCGCGCCCGAACCAGTCCGCCACCTCCTCAGCCGTGGGTCGGCTCTCGGGCTCCTTGGCCAGCAGACCGAGCAGATAGCTTTCGAAGGCGGGCGGTAGATCGGCGCCGAGTCGCCGGGGTGGGACGGGGGCGGCATCGAGGTGCTGATGAAGCACCGCGAGCGCACTGTCCGCCTGAAACGGCGGTCGGCCGGTGAGGAGTTGGTAGAGCAGGCAGCCCAGGGAGTACACGTCGGATGCCGGGCCGGCGGTGCGGCCCAGGGCCCGCTCGGGCGCGAGGTAAAGGCTGGTGCCGACGATCTGACCGGTGGCGGTGAGCGCGGCACCGGGGTCGTCGAGGAAGCGGGCGATGCCGAAGTCGCCGATCTTCAGGGTGCCGTCGGCGCCCAGCAGGAGGTTGGCCGGCTTGATGTCCCGGTGCACGATGCCTTGTTGGTGCGCGGCGGCCAGCCCCAGGGCCGCCTGTGCGGCGATCTGGGCCACGTGCTCGGCGGGCAGCGGTCCGGAGACGGTAAGCCGGTCGGCGAGGCTGCCCCCATCGACGAGCTCCATCACCAGGAACAGACGGCCTTCGTGCTCGCCGAAGTCGAGAACGGCGACCGCATGCGGGTGGCTGAGGCGTCCGGCGGTCCGCGCCTCCAGCCGGAAGCGCGAGGGTGCGGTGGGGTCGGAGTCGTGGGGGAGCAGGAGTTTCACGGCAACCGGTCTGCCGAGCGTCTCGTCGAAGGCTCGCCAGACCTCCCCCATCGCGCCCCGCCCGATGGTGTCTCGCAGCCGGTATCGGCCCGCTATCAGCACTTGTTCTTCATCCTCATGCCCAAAGACGTCTTGATCGCCGTAAGCCATGACCAACCGTGGGGCGCGGATCAAGGTGCGGGGTGCCGCAGCGGCGGCCTCAGCGTACCGGCCCTGCAACCTCGTCTTTCCGGGCGGCGCAGAGCCCGGCGGCTACGGGCAGTCCCGCCGGAGGACAAGGTGGATTGGTGACCGTCTCTCGCCAGCAGTGACATTCCAGGGGCACGGCGCGCTGGAAGGAGTGACCCGATGATGAGGGTCGAGGCGCTCGCTCTCCTGCGGAGGTACGCGGGCGCCGACCGCAGGAGCGGGCTGGTTCCCCCCGTGCCGGCCCGCTCCTGCGCGCATACGGCAGCCCGGGCGTCCCACGTGGCAATGCCCCGCGGGCTGCCGTCATCAGCGGACGGCTTGCCCGGCATTCACGTTGGCGACGAGCGACTGTCAGTTCTGCATCCGGAGGATCATCGCGCCAAGGCATTCTTTGGTGCAGCGGGCCCGCAGAAAGTGGATGAGGCCATCAGAAGAAGCGGATGCTGTCATGCGGAGCGCTGGTGACGTTCGTCGCGAGACGCGGGTGTCGGTGCTGGCTCCGCGCTCGGTGCCACTTGGCACTCCGGAGTTCTGAAATCCGCGTTCTCATGGCCCGATAACCAACCCTGCACTCAAGGGACCCAAAGCGAGCGCACTCGGATCACTATCTCATGCCGGTCTTTTCACCCAATCGACGAGCCGGGCCCAGTAGCCGCCCCTCGATCGGCCCGGCCGACTCCCTGGGTACCCAGGAGCGTGTGCGCGTCGCGAAGCCCCGCTCTGTCGGGCCGACACGGATTCCGATCGAGTCGTCGCCTCGACCGTGCGTTCACGCTTGCGTTCCGCGGGCTCACACATGCACCGCTGAGCCGTTGGCACACCCATGAGAACTTGGTCCACATGCCTTCCGCAGCCCTCATGGGTCAACTTCCGGCACGACCGACAGACAGCACGTTGACACATGATTACTCTCCCTTGGCCCTTCGTTTGACATACGCGACATTTACGCCATCGCCGCAAGGAGCTCCAGAATTTACACCCTCTCCATAAACGGCTGACTTGCGTCAGTGCGGGCCGCGATCGCGAAGTCGAGTCACCGTCCAAGCGGCCTCGCTGGCGGTCGCAAATATCCGGACACGAGAGACAGACGCCGCAAATCCGTCGCGGACAATATCTCACTAAGCAGCCAAGTGACCTGTTTGGAAAAATTCCCCGAGTTGCTCGGCACGTCGAAACAATGATTGCATCGCGCCCGGTCGAGGAATTGAGGCACAGTGCCTTCTGCCACTGCCCGCCACCGCATTGCTTTTCAGGCCGTCGACCGGGCCGGCGGGGGCAGGAATCGAGAACAGCAACCGCTCTCCCCCAACGGGTGGTACGCCAGTCAGGAGGGAGCAACGTGGGTTGCTCACACGCCGCAGGATGCCCCCTTTTCCCCCTACTTAAAGCGAGCTTGCAAGGTTGGCGCGAGTACTACTGCGACAGCGCGGATCGATGGCTCGGCTGTGCGCGCTACCAGATGTCGCTCACCGGCGAGCGCGTGCCGATCAGCCTGCTGCCCAACGGAGCCCGGGCGCGGCACCTCGAAGCCCGGGCCGAGGTGGACCAACCCAGTGCCACCCGGGCGCCCCGGTCACATGAGCAGTCAGGACCTGGAACCGCGCCACCGGAGGCCATGGCCCAGTTCGGGGCAACACCTGCGCGAGCAGGTGTCTGGCAGCACCAACCGTCACCACAGGTTGCCCGACCTTCGGACCGCCTCGCTGCACCCGCTGCACCCACTGCGCCTGCTGCGCCCACTGCGCCCGACTCAAAGCGCGGCTGGTGGGCTCGATTCGCCGATTGGATGAGAGGACCCGCATGAGTGCCTACTGGCCTTGGTGGGCGGGCGCTATCGGGCTCGCTCTGATCACCGTCAACCACACTCTCATCACCGACCGGTCTCTCGGAGTGTCGGCCGCGTGGGATCGCGTGCTGCACTGGCGTCGCGAACGCCAACTTGAGCGGATGGACGAGGAGTTCGCCGACGACCAAGCTCTGGCTGAGGCGCTTGCCGCAGCCACCGCGGAGCACTTCGGCGCCGGCACCGGCACGTCCACCGTGCCGCAGGAACCGTACGAGAAGTCGCAGCCGCTCGAAGCCAACGCCGAACCGGCGGCGAGTGAGCGCCCGGCAGCCACGAGCCTGCGTCCGGCCCCGCTGGTCACCCAGGCTGCCCTGCTGGTGTCGATCTTCCTCGGTGGGTTCATCGCCGCGGCCGCCTCCGGACGGTTCCACCTCCGCTACGACATGGGCCCGGGTTTTCGGGACCTGGTCACCGCCGATCCGACCACCATGATCGCCATGCTGTTCGTGGGAGGTGTGCTGGTCGGCTTCGGCACTCGGCTGGCCGGTGGGTGCAGCTCCGGCCACGGACTCAGCGGCTGCGGCCGGCTGCGGCCGGTCAGCATCGTCGCGACCGCCGTGTTCTTCGGCACCGCCGTCGCGGTGTCGTTCCTCCTGTGGAAGGTGATCTGATGCGCACCCGGGGCGCGATTCTGCTGGCCAACATCATCACCGGACTGGCCCTCGGTTATACCGTCACCAACATCGGTTTCGGCGACTACGCCGAGCTGAACCGCATGTTCACCTTCCAGGACCTGCGCATGTTCCTCTCCTTCGCAGGTGCTGTGGTGATCCTCGTGTGCGCGTTCGCTCTGCTGCGGGTCCGCCGCACCCCAGGGCGCATCCACGCCGGCGTGATCCCCGGCGCGGTGTTGTTCGGTACGGGCTGGGCGATCTCAGGTGGGTGCCCTGCAATCCCGGTCATCCAGGTCGCCAGCGGATACCTGCCTGCCCTGATCACCATCGTCGGCGTCATCGTCGGTATCCGGTTGTGCCGCTGGGCCAACGCCCGGTACTTCCACCTCGACCGCGGCTCCTGCGGGCTGTGACCCGGCACGCCCACCGACACGAGCCATGCAGGTTGGGGCTCTTGCTTTGACGATCTCCCCGACGGCCTGCGTCGCCCACGCCCACCTGGGACGGGGCGACGCAGCGCCCGGCTCCCGCGGCGTCACGGACCGCGAAGCGGCCGGGGTGCGAGCGGTTGCGTCGTCGGCCGGCCGGAACGCCCCCATCAGTGGCTCAACGCCGGAGTCCCACCCGCGACCGTGGCTGAGTGGGCGGGCAACGGCGTTCCCGTGCTGCTGGCCACGTACGCGCGCTGCATCGACGGGCAGCTCGATGACCTGAAGCGCCGGATCGAGCAGGCGGGCGAGTTGCCGGATCCCGCCGCGCCGGGGGCCTGAAAAATTTCACCGCGTATTCTCCGCAGCCACCCGCAGAAACTCGGCTTCAGTCGGACACCGCCGGACGCGCCCCGCCCGCCTCAGGGGGCGCTTCCGGACCGGCATCGCTCGCTATAAACCGCCCCTGAACAGCAAAAAGACCCTCCCAGCGGGAGGGTCTGGTCTGGCGCCCCCGGCAGGACTCGAACCTGCGGCCAAGTGCTTAGAAGGCACCTGCTCTATCCACTGAGCTACGGGGGCCGGGTGGTGGGTGTGGATCACGAACCGCGGACCAGGATAGAGGTCCGGGTGGCTCGTCCCGGTTGCTTCACCTCCGTGGCACGTTGTGGAGGTTCGGTGAAGCGATCCCGATAATCGCAGGCAGGTACGAATCCTGCACGGCTTTTGGCGGCTCGCGCTGCGGGTGTTGTGCACTCGTTATGCCTGCGTCTGAAATGTTACGAAAATCCCATATCTCGCCTATCGCGTCCCGTGGAGATTCTTACGGCGCACGCAAGGGGCTATACGCTTCAAAAACCTAACGAAATTGGGCATTCTTCACATGTGGCCACCTTGGACGTAGGACCCCGGCTGATCGACGCACTGTCCGTTCTGCGTGACCGTGTCGACGCCGCACGTTTTCCCTTGCCGCTCGGGGGCGCCGCCCGCGCCCGGCGGAACCGGGCGGAGCTGCTCTCCCAGCTGGACGACTATGTGATGCCCCGCCTGCGCGCCCCTAAGGCCCCCCTTCTCGCAGTCATCGGGGGATCCACCGGAGCGGGCAAGTCGACCCTGGTCAATTCGCTCGTGGGGCGGCGGGTGTCGGAGGCGGGGGTGCTGCGGCCCACGACCCGTACGCCGGTCCTGGTCTGCCATCCCGACGATCACCGCTGGTTCGCCGGGCAGCGGGTGCTGCCGGGGCTCACCCGGGTGTGGGTGCCGGAGCAGGACGGCGGCGGCGAGGGCAACGAGCGCGGCGAAGGAGAGGAGAAGGGCCTCGGCGGGGGGCGCGGG
>LIQL01000534.1 GCA_001418405.1 Streptomyces diastatochromogenes
CCCCCGCCCCGTCCACCGACGCCGAGATGACCCAGGTGGTCCGCCCGTGAACAAGCCCCTGCGACGGGTCGCGGTCTTCTGCGGCCTGCTCGTCCTCGCCCTGCTCGTCCGCGTGAACTGGGTGCAGTTCGTCCAGAGCGACCAGCTCAAGAACGATCCGAACAACCGCCGGGTGGCGATCGAGCGCTACAGCACCCCGCGCGGCAACATCATCGTGGACGGCAAGGCCATCACCGGCTCGACGACCACGGACATCGGCGACTTCAAGTACAAGCGCACCTACAAGAACGGCAAGATGTGGGCGCCGGTGACCGGCTACGCCTCGCAGGCCTTCGACTCCAACCAGTTGGAGAAGCTGAACGACGCGATCCTCACCGGCACCGATGACCGACTCTTCTTCAGCCGCACGGTCGACATGTTCACCGGCGGCAAGCAGAAGGGCGGCAACGTGGTGACCACCCTCGACGCCAAGGCGCAGCAGGCGGCCTTCGACGGGCTCGGGGACAAGAAGGGCGCCGTGGTGGCGCTCAACCCGGAGACCGGGGCGATCCTGGCGCTGGCCAGCACCCCGTCGTACGACCCGTCGACGTTCGCGGGGATGAGCGACAAGGACGCCAAGGCGTACAACGGGCTGCTGAAGCAGAACGACCCCGACGACCCGATGCTGAACCGGGCGCTGCGGCAGACGTACCCGCCCGGCTCCACGTTCAAGGTCGTGACGGCCGCCGCGGCGCTGGAGAGCGGCCTGTACACCGACGTCGACGCCAAGACCGACTCGCCGGTGCCGTACATCCTGCCGGACACCGCGCACCAGCCCCTGAACAACGAGGGCAACATCCCCTGCGAGAACGCGACGATGCGGGTGGCGCTGCAGTACTCCTGCAACACCGTCTTCGGCAAGATCAGCGCGGACCTCGGCAACGCGAAGATGAAGTCCGAGGCGGAGAAGTTCGGCTTCAACGACGCGAAGATCGACACTCCGGTGCGGGCCGCGGAGAGCGTCTACCCGAAGGACAACCGGCCGCAGAACGCGATGGCGGGCATCGGCCAGGCGTCGAACCGCGCCACGCCGCTGCAGATGGCGATGGTCGCGTCGGCGGTCGCCAACGGCGGCAAGCTGATGAGGCCGTACATGGTCGACCAGCTCGTGGCCCCCAACCTCAACGTCGTGCAGCAGCACACGCCGCAGGAGATGAGCCGGCCGCTGAAGCCGGAGAACGCGCAGAAGCTGCAGAGCATGATGGAGACCGTGGTCAAGGAGGGCACGGGCACCACCGCGCAGATCCCCGGCGTCACGGTCGGTGGCAAGACGGGTACCGCGCAGCACGGCGAGAACAACAAGGACAACCCGTACGCCTGGTTCATCTCGTACGCGAAGACCGCCAAGGGCACCCCGGTGGCGGTGGCGGTCGTCATCGAGGGATCGGACACCCTGCGTGGCGACATCGCCGGCGGCAAGCTCGCCGCTCCGATCGCGAAGAGCGTGATGGAGGCGGTCATCGCCGGCGAGCGGTGACGGCGGTCATGGCGATACCGGTCACATATCAGGTTGCGGCTCCGGTCCGGTCCGGGACGGCGTGCCGGGTACGGTATGCCCGGACAGCACACCGCCGGACCACACACGGGTGCGGTCGGGACTGACGGAGAGGGCTGGAGAAGCTTATGGAAGAGCCGCGTCGCCTCGGCGGCCGGTACGAGCTGGGCTCGGTGCTCGGTCGTGGTGGCATGGCGGAGGTCTACCTCGCGCATGACACCCGCCTCGGCCGCACCGTGGCGGTGAAGACGCTGCGGGTGGACCTCGCCCGCGATCCGTCCTTCCAGGCCCGGTTCCGCCGTGAGGCCCAGTCGGCCGCCTCGCTGAACCACCCGTCGATCGTCGCGGTCTACGACACCGGCGAGGACTACGTCGACGGGGTGTCGATCCCGTACATCGTCATGGAGTACGTGGACGGGTCGACGCTGCGCGAGCTGCTGCACTCCGGGCGGAAGCTGCTGCCCGAGCGGTCGCTGGAGATGACCACCGGTGTGCTGCAGGCGCTGGAGTACTCGCACCGCGCCGGCATCGTGCACCGCGACATCAAGCCGGCCAACGTGATGCTGACCCGTACCGGCCAGGTCAAGGTGATGGACTTCGGCATCGCCCGGGCCATGGGCGACGCCGGGATGACCATGACGCAGACCGCGGCGGTGATCGGCACCGCGCAGTACCTGTCGCCGGAACAGGCCAAGGGCGAGCAGGTCGACGCCCGCTCCGACCTGTATTCGACGGGCTGCCTGCTCTACGAGCTGCTGACGGTGCGGCCGCCGTTCGTGGGGGACTCCCCGGTCGCGGTGGCCTACCAGCACGTGCGGGAGGAACCGCAGCCGCCGAGCACCTTCGATCCGGAGATCTCCCCGGAGATGGACGCGATCGTCCTGAAGGCGCTGGTCAAGGATCCGGACTACCGCTACCAGTCGGCGGACGAGATGCGGGCCGACATCGAGGCGGCGCTGGACGGCCAGCCGGTCGCGGCGACCGCCGCGCTGGGTGCGGTCGGCTACGGCGAGCAGGACCAGCCGACGACGCTGCTGCGGGCGCAGGACCCGGGCGGTCCGAAGACGTCGATGCTGCCGCCGATGAACCCCGACGACGGGGGCTACGGCTACGAGGACCGCGCGGACCGGCGGCGGGGCGGTGGCCAGAAGAAGAGCAACCTCTCCACGATCCTGCTGGTCCTGGCGGCGGTCCTGGTCCTGGTCGGTGCGATCTTCATCGGCAAGGCCATGTTCAGCGGCGGGACCAAGAACAACACCATCTCGGTGCCCAACCTCGTCGGCAAGACGCTGGCGGAGGCGAAGTCCTACGGCGAGAACAGCTCCTTCAAGGTCGCCAAGCAGGGCAGCAAGCAGTGCGACAACGCCAAGAAGGGCCAGATCACCGAGCAGGATCCGGCGGCCGACGAGAAGGTCGACAAGGGCACCACGGTCAAGGTGACGATGTGCTCGGGCGCGGTCAAGGTGACCGTTCCGGACGTGCAGGGCATGCCCTTCGACGCCGCGGAGCAGGAGCTCAAGAGCAAGGGCTTCCAGAACATCACCAAGACCGAAGAGGTCTCCGACCGGACGCCGGGCGTCGTCACGAAGCAGGACCCCAAGGGGCAGGCCGAGACGACCAAGGACACCCAGATCACGCTGACGGTGGCCAAGGCGGCGCCGAAGTCGACCGTTCCGGACGTCACCGGCCAGGACTTCAACGCGGCGCAGAAGCAGCTGCAGGACCTGGGCTTCACCGTCAACCGGACCGACCAGGACGTGTCCGACCCGGGGCAGAACGGCAAGGTCATCTCCCAGTCCCCGACCGGCAACCAGCAGGCGGCGCAGGGCTCCACGGTCACGCTGACCGTGGGCAAGGCGGCGGCGCAGGCGCAGGTGCCGGGCGTGACGGGCAAGAAGGTGAAGGACGCCAAGCAGATGCTCCAGCAGGCGGGCTTCAACAACATCCAGTTCGCGGGCGGCAGTTCGCAGGACGACAACGCCATGGTCATCAGCCAGGACCCGCAGCCGGGAACCGGCGGTGACCCCGCGTCGACCACCGTCACCTTGACCACCATGGGTGGCAACAACGACGGCAACAACGACGGCGGCATCTTCGGCGGCCCGTTCGGCTGGGGCAAGAAGCACTAGCGGCCGCGCGGCACCGTACGACGACGGAGCCCCGGCGGCCCTTGGAGGGCGGCCGGGGCTCCGTCGTGCGGTGCGGGGCTCAGCGGAGTTCGGCGGGCGGCGTGCGGTCCGCGTCGACCTTCTGGGTGCGGACCAGCTCGCCCCAGACGACGTAGCGGTAGTCCGAGGTGTAGACGGGGGTGCAGGTGGTGAGCGTGATGTAGCGGCCGGCCTTGTGCTTGCCGGATTCGGCGGGGACCTTGTCGAGGACCTTCACGTTGTACTTCGAGGTCTGCGGCAGCGTCGCGAAGACCTTGTAGACGTACCAGGTGTCCTTGGTCTCGAAGACGATCGGGTCGCCGTCCTTGAGCTTGTCGATGTTGTGGAACTTCGCGCCGTGGCCGTCGCGGTGGGCGGCGAGGGTGAAGTTGCCTTCCTTGTCCTGCGGCAGGGCGGACGTGACGGGCTTGGTGTAGTAGCCGGCCACGCCCTCGTTGAGGATGTCGCTGCCGGTGCCCTTCTTGACCAGCACGTCGCCGTTGTTCATCGCCGGGACGTGCAGGAAGCCGATGCCGTCCTTGGTGTCCAACTCCCCCGGGCCCTTGGGGCCGGGGGCCGCGGTGGCCCAGTGCTGGCGGACCTTGTCGCCCTGCTGGTGCGATGCGCGGTCGGCGAGGACGTTGGTCCACCACAGCGAGTAGACGACGAACAGGCCGAGGACCAGCCCGGCCGTGATGAGCAGTTCACCGATGACGCTGACGACGGAGGCGAAGGTCTGCCACCTCCGGCGCGGTTCCGGTGGCGTCGCGGGCCGGTCGTGGTCCTCGTCGATTCCGCTGGCAGTCACCGCGTCGCTCCCCTTCAGTCGTCCGCTCAGCCGGCGAGCGCTGCTGGTTTGCCCTTGCTCCGCGGCCGCTCGTCGACCATCTTGCCCCAGACGATCAACCGATAGGTACTGGTGAATTCCGGGGTGCAGGTGGTCAAGGTGATGTACCGGCCGGGGCCGGTGAATCCCGACCCGGGCGGCACCGGAGTGATCACGCTGGTGTTGCTGGGAGAGGTCTGCGGGAGGACGCTCTCCATCTCGTAGGTGTAGTAGGCGCTCTGCGTCTCGACCACGATCTTGTCGCCCTTGGTCAGGCGATTGATGTAGCGGAACGGCTCGCCGTGGGTGTTGCGGTGG
>LIQL01000535.1 GCA_001418405.1 Streptomyces diastatochromogenes
GCCGCGGCTGCCGCGGCGGCGGCCGGCGAGGCGGGTCGGGGCGGTTCGGGCGCCACCGGCTGCGGCGGGGCGTCGGCCCGGCGCGCGGCGCGGCGCTCGCGGGCGGACTCGTCGAGCAGACTCTTGGCCACCGCACGGGCGTCGTCCTTGCCGACGGTGCGGCGGGCCAGGCGCACTTCGCGGGCGTCGAGGCCGAGCAGGTCGGCGACGACTTCGTCGCTGCCGACGGTCACCGCGAAGGCGGCCAGAGTCCGCGAGCGGCGGGCCTCGGCCTCGTCGAGGAGCCCTTGCGTCCGGCGGACCTCGTCATCGCTGATGCAGAACGCCTGCGCAAGTACCGCGTGGCGCTCCCACAACTCCCTCGGTTCCATGACAGCGACAACGGTTTTTGGCCGGTATTGGTCCGGTTATCAATGAGAGATCACTGCAAGAGGTGATATTCCCTGTATCGTGCGCAGCGCTTTGGGACGTTATGAGAGGGACCACCCGGGGCCGACCGGGGCACGCACAGTGACCGATCACCGGGACGAATCGTTTCTACTGCCATGAGTGCTCCCTCATCCGTCACGGTCGCCGGCCACGGCCAGACCGCCTTCGTCCCCGGCGCGCCGGTGGACCAGCCCGCCCGGCCCGGCATGGACGCCCGCGCCGCAGCGCCGCGGATCAACGCCGAAGTCGTCCGGCAGACGCCCGTGTACGCGGGACTGGTGAGGATCTGGACGGAGCGGGCCGCGACGGTGCCCGGCGTCGCCGATCCCGAGTGGCAACGGCTGGTGTCGTACCGGGCGTTGATGGAGGAGACCGAACTCGCGCTCACCGCGCTGCGACCGCACCGGGCCCCGGACGTGCTCCCACCGCGCCGGGCGATCCCGGGGCCGACCGCCCCGTACGCGACGGAACTGGCGCCGGTGCACCACGGGTTCCGGCCACTCGCCCACCCGTGACCGCCGGGGCGTCGCCCCGCACGCAGGAGGGCCCGGGTACCGGACCCGGGCCCACCGCGGTGACGACGCTGCGGCCTAGAGGAGGCCGAGGAAGTCGAGGCCGAGCAGGCCGGTGCGCCCCAGGCCCTCGGCGCGGCGCCCCTCCTCCTCGTTGCCCCGGCGGCGCGCGTCGTCCTTGCGGCGCTCGGCGTCACCGCGGCGGCCGTACTCCTCGTCGCCCCGACCCATGTCATCGTCGTCGTCGTAACGGCGGTTGTCGGCGGTGCGCCCGTAGTCGTCGTCGTACCGGCCGTGCCCGTGCCGACCTTCGTGCGCGACGCGGTGCCCCTTCTGACCTTCGTGGCTACCGCCGTGGGCCTGCCGACCCTTCTGGTGGCACTGGCTGTGGCCGGAGCACAGCGCCGCCTGCGCGCCGCTGGAGGCCGCGGTCGCGGCGCCCGCCGTCGGGACCACCAGGGCGGCGGCGATGCCGGCCACCGCGAGCCCGCGGGGAATCGAACGAAGCATTGTTCCACCTTTACTCAGCTGGGCAGAAAAGGAACATTCTCCTGCAAGCGCGACAATAAGTCGGCCACCCAACCCCGCGTGGCGACCCGCCGGAGGGTCACCGGAACGCAGCACGAGCCGGACCGCGCTGGCAGCACCGCAGCCGCCCGGACGACGTCACTCCGTCTTCGGCAACCCCTCCAGCAGGGCGGTCAGGGCCTCCCCCACGAGTCGGCAGACGGCGTCCGGATCGGCGCTGGCCAACGGCTCCTTGCCGACCACGACCCGCATCAGGCCGATACCCAGGAGCCAGGACAGCGCCAGGTCGCCGCGCAGCGCACCGTCATCCGCCCGGGAGAGGGTGGCCAGCACGTCGGCGTACTCGTCGCCAAGTCCCCGCAGCGCCTCGCCGATTTCGTCACTGCCGCCGATGGAGCGGAGACAGACCTCCAGCGAGCGGTCGGTGCCGGGGCCGGCGCCCTCGGCGAGCATGCCGCGCAGGGCCACCTCGAACAGCCGCTCCGGCGGGGTGGCGCGCAGCTGTTCCTGGCCGCCGCGCGCCATCACCTCCCCGAACAGGGCCTTCTTGGAGCCGAAGTAGCGGAACAGCAGGGCCTGGTTGACGCCGGCCCGGGACGCGATGTCGCGCACCGTGGCGCGTTCGTAGCCGCGTTCGGCGAAGAGGTGCGAGGCCGCGTCGAGCAGGAGGCGCCGGGTGCCCTGTGCGTCCCGGCGGTGCTCGCCGGTGGCGCCGCCGCAGGGGGCCGCCTCCACCGCTCTCCTCGTTGCCTCCGGCATCGTCGCTCTCCTTCCCGTCGGTCCTTCCGATGGTCGTCGTGGCCCGCCGTAGCGGATCAGGACGACGGCCGCAATCCGTCGTTGACCACCCCGAGCGTGCGTCCTACGGTATGTAAGCAGGTGCTTACACAAGGGAGGTCACCGTGACCACAGCCAAAACAGCACCCCTCTCCTACCCCTTCAACATCGCTGAGAGCCTTGACCTGTCGGCGGAGTACGAGAAGGCACGCAATCGCCCCGGTCTGCTCAAGGTCCAGATGACGTACGGCGAGCCGGCCTGGCTCGTCACGCGGTACGCGGAGGCCCGGTTCGTCCTGGGCGACCAGCGGTTCAGCCGGGCCGAGGGCATCCGGCACGACGAGCCCCGGCAGTCCGAGGGCAGCCGCAACAGCGGCATCCTGAGCATGGACCCGCCGGACCACACCCGGTTGCGCACCCTGGTGGCGAAGGCGTTCACGGTCCGTCAGGTCGAAAAGCTCCGGCCACAGGTGAAGGAGCTGGCCCGGGAGCTGCTGGACGAGCTGGAGGCGGCCGGACCGCCGGCCGACCTCGTCGACCGGTACGCCCTGCCGATCCCGGTCGCGGTGATCTGCCGGCTGCTCGGCGTGCCCACCGAGGACCGGCCGAAGTTCCGGACCTGGAGCGACGCCGCGCTGTCGACGAGTTCCCTGACCGCCGAGGAGTTCGACGCCAACCGCGAGGAACTCCGCGCCTACATGGGCAACTTGATCGAGCAGCACCGGCGGGAGCCGCAGGACGACCTGATGACCGCGCTGATCGACGCGCGGGACGTCAACGACCGGCTGACGGAGCTGGAGCTGGTCGACCTGTGCGTGGGCATCCTGGTCGCCGGCCACGAGACCACCGCCACCCAGATCCCCAACTTCGTCCTGGCACTGCTGGACCACCCCGACCAACTGGCCGTACTGCGCGAGCAGCCCGACCTGATCGGGGGCGCCGTGGAGGAATTACTGCGCTTCGTCCCGCTGGGCAGCGGCGCGGGCCAGCCGCGGTACGCCACGGAAGACATCGATGTCGGCGGCACGCTGGTGCGGGCCGGCGAGCCGGTACTGGTCGCCATGGGGGCGGCCAACCGCGACGCCCTGCGGTTCGACGGCCCGGGGAAGCTGGACATCCGGCGGACCGGCAACCAACACCTCGGCTTCGGCCACGGCGTGCACCACTGCCTGGGCGCACCGCTGGCCCGGCTGGAGCTCCAGGAGGCGCTCTCGGCGCTGATCACCCGGTTCCCCGGGCTGCACGTGGCCGGGGACGTGGAGTGGAAGACCGAGATGCTGGTGCGCGGTCCGCGGGTCCTGCCGGTGGGGTGGTGAGCGCGGTGGCGTGGAAGGTGGCGATCGACCCGGCGCTGTGCATCGCCTCGGGCTCCTGCCCGGCGATCGCGCCGGACCTGTTCGTCCTGGACGGGCCGCACGCCCGGGCCGCGCAGGAGGAGATCGCGGAGGACGAGCGGGCGCTGGACGCGGCCGAGGTGTGTCCGGCGATGGCGATCACCGTGCGGGACGCGTCCGGACGGGTGATCGGGCCCCGGCCGTAGCGTTTGCGGGAAGAGGGGGCGGGGCGCGGCCGGGGGCCGCGCCCCGCTCCCGCGCGTCCACCCGCCCATCGGGCGGACCGGAAGGCCGTACTGACGGACGTTCAGGGGCCGAAGCGGGCCAACTCGGCGCGCACCCCTTGCCAAGCCGAGATCGTACGTGTTCGGATTATCTCCGTCGGGATGCCCCAGCACCCTCGCATCTCCGCAGTTCAGCGCATGCCCGAAGGCCCGAGGCGACGGGCCGGCAGCGCCCCGCCGGAAACGGGGCGGCGCCGCGCCCCCGCCGGAACCCGCACGCGTCAACGACCACCCAGCCCCCGAACTCGTTCTCCGGAGGGTCCTCGTGTTCGACCTCTCGTCCGTCGACCTGCTCGACGCCTTCACCCGTCAACTGCGACTGTGCAAGCTGCGCGACGACGAACACGTCGTGGTGCTGGCCGAACCGGGCAGCCGCGGCGACTACGTCGCGGCGGCGTTCGGCGCGGCCAAGGCGTGCGGTGCGCACGTCATCGCGGCGACCGTGCCCGGCGGCACCCCCGCGCCGATGCCCAGCACGCACACCGGCGCCGGCCCCGGCCTGACCTCCGTCCTGAACGACACCACCGCCCAGGACCTGCTCAAATCGGCCGACCTGGTGGTCGACCTGACCCGCGAGGGCTTCATCCACGCCCCGGTACAGCAGGAGATCCTGCGCGCCGGCACCCGGATCCTCTTCGTCTGCGACGCGCCCGAGGTGTTGATCCGCAACCTGCCCGAGGAGGAGGACAAGGCCGAGGTGCTGCGCGGCGTCGAGCTGCTCAAGCGGTCGGCGCAGATGCGGGTGCGCTCCGCCGCCGGCACCGATCTGACCGTCCAACTCGCCGGTTCCCGGCCGGAGTTCCAGTGCGGCTTCGCCGACGATCCGGGCCGGTGGGACCACTGGCCGAGCACCATGGTGCTGTGCTGGCCGGAATTCTCCGACGGGCAGATCGTGCTGGCGCCGGGCGACATCCTGCTGCCGTTCAAGGAGTACGTGCGCGAGCCGGTGACGCTGCGGATCGTCGACGGGCACATCGAGAAGGTCAGCGGCGGCGCCGAGGCCGAGTTGCTCACCACGTTCTTCGCGGACTCCCGGGACACCTGGGCGCGCAGCCTGTCGCACATGGGGTGGGGGCTGATGCGCACCGCCGACTGGTTCGCCACCGCGATGTACGGCAAGGACGAGCTGATGGGCATGGACGCCCGGGCCTTCGCCGGCAACTTCCTGTGGTCGACCGGCCCGCACCCGGTCCTGGGCCGCGAGTCCTACGCCCACCTCGACATCGCGATGCGCGGCTGCTCGGTCACGGTCGACGGGACGGAGGTGGTGGTCGACGGCCGGCTCGCCGAGGACCTCGGACCCGCCGGCGGCTGACCGACCGGCCGCACCCGCTGCCCCGTCGCGCGCGAGCGCAACGTCTTGGAGGAAGAGTGGCGCCCAGTCAGTCCTACGAAGTCACCATCGCCGGCGGCGGTCTCGGCGGCCTGACCGCGGCGCTGGCCCTGCGCCAGCGCGGTCTGCGGGTCACCGTCCTGGAACAGGCACCGCAGCTCGGCGAGGTCGGTGCCGGCATCCAGACCGCGCCCAACGCCAGCCGGGTACTGCTCGGGCTGGGCCTGCGCCGACAGCTCGAAGCCATCCACACCGAACCGCTCGACCAGGTGCGCAGGCGCTGGCAGGACGGCAGCGTCGTGGCGCTCACCCCGCTCGGTCAGCACTGCAAGGACCGGTTCAACGCCCCCTACTGGCACTACCACCGGGCCGATCTGCACCGGGTGATCATGGATGCCTGTCTGGATCCGACCGGTCCGGGCCCGGCGGTGGCGATCCACACCGCGAGCCGGGTCGTCGAGTTGGACCGCACCCGGCCCGAGCGGCCGGTGGTGACCACCGACGACGGGCGGCGGTTCGCCGGGGACGTGCTGATCGGGGCCGACGGCGTCCGCTCGCGCGTGCGGGAGCTGATGGGCGCCCCCGACACCCTGCTGTTCTCCGGCGAGATGGCCTACCGGGCGCTGGTCCCGGGCGAGCTGATCGCCGCCGACCCGGCCACCCGGTGGCTGGTCGACCGCTTCCAGAGCACGATCTGGTACGGCCCGGAGCGGCACCTCGTCCACTACCTGATTCGGGGCGGCGCGTACCTCAATGTGGTGGCATGCGTGCCGTGCACCGAGGAGGTCGCCGAGAAGTGGACCGTCGCCGCGTCCCCACAGGACCTGGTGGACGCCTTCCCCGGCTGGGACGACCGGGTGTCGGCGATGCTCTCCAAGGCCAAGGAGAACGTCAGTTGCTTCGCCCTCTACCACCGACGGCGGGACCCCGTCTGGACCGACGGGCACGTGGCGCTGCTCGGCGACGCCTGTCACGCCATGCTGCCCTACCAGGCGCAGGGCGCCTCGCAGGCGATGGAGGACGCCGCGGTGCTGGCCGAGGAGTTGGGGGCGGTCACCGTCTCGGGGGTGCCGGACGCGCTGCGCCGGTACGTCGACCGGCGGGCCAAGCACGCCGGGATGGTGCAGGAGGCGTCGTGGCAGAACAAGACCTTCTACCACTTCCCCGACGGTCCCGAGCAGCGGGCCCGGGACGCGCAGCTGCGGCGCTTCGATGGGGAGTCGGACCTGTCCTACGACTGGCTGTGGCGCGGCACCCCGCTCAACGACCCGGACCAGGTGGCCTTCTCCTACCCGTTCGCCCGCTGACGCCTGAGCACGCCCGCCGGGTCCCCGTCCCGGCGCCCCCGGGTCCCCACCCCGGTGTCCGCACGGGCGCGGGCAGGCCGTCCGCGCCCGGTCCGTACACCCACCTGGAGCGCATGTGAAAACCGGCGATCAGATCGTCCAGGAACTCCCGTGGAAGTGGGGGGTCCAAGGCAAGGTCTTCCTCATCGGCGGCCTCGGCTACCTCTTCGACGCGTACGACATCGCCCTCAACGGCTTCCTGATGCCGCTGCTGGGCGAGCACTTCCATCTGGCGCCGGCCGACCGCGGGCTGGTCGCCACCGCCAACCTGGTGGGAATGGCCGTGGGTGCGGTGGCCTGGGGCGCGGTGGCGGACCGGCTCGGGCGGAAACGGGCCTTCAGCGTCACCCTGTTGATCTTCGCGTCGTTCTCGGTGCTGGGTGCCTTCGCCCCGACGTACCCGGTGTTCCTGCTGCTGCGGTTCGCCGCCGGGGTGGGGCTCGGCGGCTGCATCCCGGTGGACTACGCGCTGGTGGGCGAGTTCGCGCCACGCCGGTACCGGGGGCGGGTGCTGACCGCGCTGGACGCCTGGTGGCCGATCGGGGTGACGCTGTGCGGGCTGGTCTCGACGGGACTGCTGCCGGCGGCGGACAACTGGCGGTGGATGCTGGCGGTGATGAGCGTGCCGGCGCTGCTGCTGTTCTGGGTCCGCCGGGGCGTGCCGGAGTCGCCCGTGCACCTGGCCGGGCAGGGCCGGGAGGCGGAGGCGCGGGCGGTCATCGACGCGCTGGTGGCCCGTACGGGGGCGACGCCCGAGCCCTACGCGATCCCCGCACCGGTGGCCGGGTCCGGGGCGCGCGGGCCGCGGGCGGTGGGCGAACAGCTGGTGCGGATCTGGGCGTTCAGCCCGCGGATCACCTCGGCCGCCTGGCTGCTGTTCGCGGCCGTGATGCTGGTCTACTACGCGGCGTTGAGCTGGTTGCCGTCGATCCTCAAGGACCAGGGGCTGGGCAGCACCGCCGCGTTCACGGGCACCACGGTCATGAGCGGCGTCGGCATCATCGGGGTGCTGGTGTCCACCGCGCTGGTGGACGTGATCGGCCGCAAGTGGCTGATCGGCCTGTCGGCGCCGCTGGCCGCGCTGGCGCTGGTGCTGTTCGCGCTGGTGCGCAGGGAACCGGTGGCGTCGGTGGCGGCCCTCGCGGTGTTCGGCTTCCTGATGCAGTTGGCGATCCCGGCGCTGTACGCGTACGTCGCCGAGCTGTACCCGACCCGGCTGCGGGCCAGTGGCTTCGGCTGGGCCTCCTCGGTCAGCCGGGTGCTCACCGGCTTCGCGCCGCTGCTGTTCGGCTCGGTGCTGTGGCCGGTGCTGGGGCTGCCGCTGACGTTCGGGGTGCTGGCGCTGGCGGTGGTGGCCGCGGTCCGGCTGGACCGCGGCCACCACCGCCAG
>LIQL01000536.1 GCA_001418405.1 Streptomyces diastatochromogenes
CAGCGGCCCCGCGCCGCAGGCGCAAACAGCAACCCCCACGGCGGGACGGCCGACCACGTGGGAAGAAGCCCCGCGCAGCGGCAACGCGCCGCAGGCGCAACGGCGAGACGCCCCACGGCGGGAAAGCCGACAACGTGGGGGGGAATCAACCCCCCGTCGGCGAGAAGCCGTCGACGGACTCGGGGCTGCGGGCCGCAGGCCCCACGTAGCGGGCGGAGGGGCGGACCAGGCGTCCGGTTCGCTTCTGTTCGAGGATGTGGGCGCTCCAGCCGGCGGTGCGGGCGCAGGTGAACATGGACGTGAACATGTGCGCCGGGACCTCCGCGAAGTCCAGCACGATGGCGGCCCAGAACTCGACGTTGGTGGCCAGGACCCGGTCGGGGCGGCGGTTGTGGAGTTCTTCCAGGGCGGCCTTCTCCAGGGCCTCGGCGACCTCGAAGCGGGGCGCGGCGAGTTCCTTGGCGGTGCGTCGCAGGACGCGTGCCCGCGGGTCCTCGGCGCGGTACACGCGGTGGCCGAAGCCCATCAGCCGTTCGCCGCGGTCCAGGGCCTGTCGGACGTAGGCGCCGGCGTCCCCGGTGCGCTCGATCTCCTCGATCATGCCGAGGACGCGGGAGGGCGCGCCGCCGTGCAGCGGGCCGGACATGGCGCCGACCGCGCCGGAGAGCGCCGCGGCGACGTCGGCGCCGGTGGAGGCGATGACGCGGGCGGTGAAGGTGGAGGCGTTCATGCCGTGTTCGGCGGCCGAGGTCCAGTAGGCGTCGACGGCCTTGACGTGCTTGGGGTCGGGCTCCCCGCGCCAGCGCTTCATGAAGCGTTCGACGACCGTCTCGGCCTTGTCGATCTCCTTCTGCGGCACCATCGGCAGGCCCTGGCCGCGCGCCGACTGGGCGACGTAGGACAGTGCCATCACGGCGGCCCGGGCGAGGTTGTCGCGGGCGGTCCGCTCGTCGATGTCGAGCAGCGGTTTCAGGCCCCATACGGGCGCCAGCATGGCGAGCGCGGACTGCACGTCGACTCGGATGTCACCCGAGTGCACCGGGATCGGGAACGGCTCGGCGGGCGGCAGGCCCGGCTTGAACGCGCCGTCGACCAGCAGCCCCCAGACGTTCTCGAAGGAGACGTGTCCGACGAGGTCCTCGATGTCCACCCCGCGGTAGCGGAGCGCGCCGCCTTCCTTGTCGGGTTCGGCGATCTCCGTCTCGAACGCGACGACTCCCTCAAGCCCGGGAACGAAGTCGGACATCAGGCGGCTCCTCAAGATGGGGACGGCAGCCGGCCGGTGACCGGTCGCCGTGCGGTCGAGTCAGTTGCGGTGCCGGTGCGGTTACGCGGCTGCGCCGGGCAGCTCGCGGTCCGTACCGGTCACCCCGGTGATGCCCCGCCGTGGCAGGGGCCACGCGGCGGTTCCGCCCGCAAGTGGTCGGCCCGCGGGCGCGGGCCGCCACGCATGGTGCTCCGCGGCGGCCTGAAGACGGACACGATAGCTTCCGGTGTCCGAGGCCCACAGTGGGCCGGGCCATGATTTTGGCGGGTTCATCAGCAGCGGGGAAGCGTGACGTCCGGCACACTGGGCGATTTGCCGACGGGAGGGTTACGTACCGGCGACGGGGGGCAGACTTCCGGCCCACCGGGCTGCCCGGTGCGGGGGCGATGCTGCAAGATGAGGCCGTGCATCCCGCCGACATGCCTTCCGCCGAGACCCCCGACCCCTCGTCCATGCGCGCGCATTACCGTGCCGAGGGAATCGCCGAGTCCGACCTCGCCGCGAGCCCCTACGACCAGTTCGGACGCTGGTTCAAGGACGCGGCGGTGGCCGGTCTGCACGAGCCGAACGCGATGGTCGTCTCGACGGCGGACGCTGCCGGCCGGCCCAGTTCAAGGACCGTGCTGCTGAAGGCATTCGACGAGCGCGGGTTCGTGTTCTTCACCAACTACTCCAGTCGCAAGGGCCGCGACCTGGCGGAGAAC
Organism: Streptomyces diastatochromogenes; assembly: GCA_001418405.1. Taxonomy (GTDB): domain Bacteria; phylum Actinomycetota; class Actinomycetes; order Streptomycetales; family Streptomycetaceae; genus Streptomyces; species Streptomyces albulus_C. The sequence goes on from LIQL01000536.1 coordinate 1,972, forward strand.
CCGCACGTCTCGCTGCTCTTCCCCTGGCACCCGTTGGCCCGTCAGGTCATCGTGACCGGCACCGCCGAGCGCATCGGCCGGGACGAGACCGCCGCCTACTTCCGCACCCGTCCGCACGGCTCCCAGTTGGGTGCCTGGGCCAGCGACCAGTCCGCGCCGATCGGCTCCCGCGAGGAACTGGAGCGTTCCTACGCGGAGTTGGCGGCCCGTTATCCGGAGGGCGAGCAGGTGCCGGCGCCCCCGCACTGGGGCGGTTACCGCATCACGGCGGAGGCGGTCGAGTTCTGGCAGGGCCGGCTCAACCGCCTGCACGACCGGCTGCGGTACGTCCGCGAGGGTGCGGCCGAGGCCGGCCGGTGGCGGGTGGAGCGGCTGGCGCCCTGACGCCGCGGGGGCCGCGCACGCAGACGACCCGCGGGCCTTCTCCTTCGCGCCGGTGGCGCGAAGGGCCGGTCGGACGAACCGGCAGCCCGCGGGTCGGGTGACTGCTTGGGATTGGGCCGGCTGCGCATCTGCAGTATGCGCGGATCCGGCGCTGCACTTCGGTGAAGCGACGGGCTGCTAGCCCGCAGCCACCTCACGCGTCCGGTGCGAAATCATCTGCCGAACCACCTCCCTTCTCGTGTACCCCACACGTTAGGAAGCGGCCCGGCGCCGCACAACCGGTTTTTCCCGGAGCCCGGACTCACCCGTGGGGATTTCGGCGAATCGGGTGTGTTCCACGTCACGTTCCAGTTGAATGACCCCACGTGGAGCACGTGCGGCCGCGTTCGTAAGGGGTGCCAGTGACTGCCTCGTCAGCTTCTTCTGCCTCGTCGGCCTCGTCGTCGCAGCAGCCTGCCTCCGCCGGCCCGGCCAACGGGCCCGGAGCGGCGGCCTCCGGGGCCCCGCCGACGCCCGCGGGCGATCCCGACCGGCCTCCGGACACCGACGACTCCGGACTGCTCGCCGCCCTCCTGGACGGCATGGACGCCGCCCTGATGGCCTTCGCCGCGGACGGGACGGTCACACACTGGAACCACGAGGCCGAGCGCATCCTGGGCTGGACCGCCGAGGAAGCGGTCGGCCGCCGCGGCCTGACGGGCTGGGCGGTCCGCACCGAGGACGCCGAGGGCGTGCAGTCCGCCGTGGTGGCCGCGATGCGCGCCCCGGGCCGCCAGGTGCACGACTTCGCGCTGCTGGCCAAGGACGGCCACCGCGTCCTGGTCCGCACCCAGTCCTCCGCGGTGCGCACCCCCGACGGGCGGGTCGCCGGGGCCTACTGCGCCTTCGGCGAGTCGCACACCCAGCTCGACCTGGAACGGGCGGTGGCGCTCAGCGAGGCGCTCTTCGAGGACGCCACCTGGGGCGTGGTGCTGATCGACGCCGACCTGCGGCCCGCAGTGGTCAACGCGCACGCCGCCCGGACCTTCGGGACGAGCCGCACCGCGCTGCTGGGCCGCCCGCTGGGCGACCTCCTGGGGCAGGGCGTCGAGGAGTTGGAGGGCGCCCTCCAGCACGTCCTGGCCGAGGGCCCGCCGCCGACCGTCGGTGAGCTCTGGGTGACGCCGCGGGACGGGGAGGCCGAACTCCCGCGCCGGTGCTGGCGCAGCGGCTTCGTCCGGCTGGCCTCGCCGCTCGCGGAGGAACCCGTTCCGCTCGGTGTCGCCTGGCTGTTCCAGGACGTCACCGACGCCAAGCGGGCCGAACAGGACGGCTCCCTGCTGCGCTTCAGGGCGCACCAGCTGCACCGGGCCGGCCGGGCCGCCGCCGAGTGCCCGGACCCGGCCGAGGCCGCCGCCGTCCACCTCGACTTCGCCCTGGCGGGCTTCGCCGACCACGCCCTGGTGGACCTCGCCGGCACCCCGGCCCCGGCCCCCTACGGTGCGGTGGACGCGGACGCCGAGTGGGACGCGGATCCGACGCCCCCCGGCGACGGCACCGGCGCTCCGGCCCGGGCGCCCCGCCTGGTGCGGGCGCTGGCCTCCCCGGCGGGGGTGCCCGGCCCCTCGGAGGCGGTGCCGGCGACCGGCATCCCGGTGGCCTACGCACCGGGCCACCCGGCGCTCCAGGCGTACGCGCGGCGCGGCTCGGTGCGGGCCAGCGCCGGCCAGGCCCCCGCCGGGGGCTGGGCGGCCGCCCGGAACTGGCCGGACGGCACGGTGCACGGGCTGTGCGTGGTGCTGCGCAGCCGGGGCCGTACCCTCGGGGTCCTCACCTTCCTGCGGACGCCGGCCCGCCGCCCCTTCGACCGGGCGGACGCCGACTACGCCGAGGAGGTCGCCGCCCGGATCGCCGCCGCCCTCGACCTCGCGGGCGCGGCCGGGGCGTGAACCGGCGCGGGGCGGTCCGTCGGGCGGGGCCCCGGCCCCGCCACGCCGTCGGGTGCGCCCGCTCAGTGCCGGTAGAAGATCCGGTCCGCGTACTCCCGCATCACCCGGCCGTTCCACTCGTGCCCGCCGTCCACGTTGCCCGAGCGCAGCAGCGGCGGCTGCGCCCCGCGCTCGGCGAGCGCACCGGCCGCCGTCGCCACGACGGCCTGCATGACGGCGCTGGTGACGACCGTCGAGGCGGGCGCGAACGGGGCCTCGATGCCGGGCAGCGTCAGCTCCGCGTCGCCGACCGGGATCCGGCTGTCCAGCACGATGTCGCAGTGGTCCTTGAGGTACGTCCCGGAGCTGTGCCGGGACTTGGTCGCGTCCGTGTAGGCCACCGAGGTCAGGCCGATGACCTTGATGCCGAGCGCCCGCGCGTTGATGGCCATCTCCACCGGCAGGGCGTTGCGCCCGGAGAGCGAGATGATCACCAGCACGTCACCGCGCTCCAGCGGGCTGGTGTCCAGCACCGCCCCGGCCAGCCCGTCGACCCGCTCCAGCGCGCTGCCGAGCGTCGCCGGCCGGACGTCCACCCCGACGACCCCGGGGACGGCCAGCAGGTTCATGATCGCCAGGCCGCCTGCCCGGTACACGGTGTCCTGCGCCGGCAACGAGGAGTGCCCGGCCCCGAAGGAGAAGACCCGGCCGCCGGCCTCGACGGTGTCCGCGATCAGCTGCCCGGCCGCGGTGATCCGGTCCCCCTCCGCATCGCGGACCTGCCGCAGCAGGTCGATCGCGGCGTCGAAGTACCGTCCGGCCAGCCCCTCGCTCCGGTCGTTCTCAGCCATTGCCGCGGGCCCCTCTCATCGCGTCTGGGTGGGATCGGCGGCGGGCCGGCGACGGTGCGTCGGCGCCCGGTGGCCGCCGGGTGGATCAGTGGCCCGGATCACGTTGCGGTCTGGACCAGTGCGCTGTCAATACGCCGGGCAACGCACCCGTCGAACCGGCCGCGGGCGTCCGCTGCGCGGACGACGACGCACCGTTGTCGGTGGGATGCGTCAGAATTGAATCCAGGGCCACCGCACGACACATCGAGGGGCACGCATGTCCGGACTGATCGACACCACGGAGATGTATCTCCGCACCATCCTCGAACTGGAAGAGGAGGGTGTGGTCCCCATGCGCGCCCGCATCGCGGAGCGGCTCGAACAGAGCGGCCCGACGGTCAGCCAGACCGTGGCGCGCATGGAGCGAGACGGCCTGCTGACGGTGGCCGGCGACCGGCACCTGGAGATGACGGAGGAGGGCCGCCGACTGGCGACGCGGGTGATGCGCAAGCACCGCCTCGCCGAGTGCCTGCTCGTCGACGTCATCGGCCTGGAGTGGGAGCAGGTGCACGCCGAGGCGTGCCGCTGGGAGCACGTGATGAGCGAGGCGGTCGAGCGCCGCGTCGTGGAGTTGCTGCGCCACCCCACCGAGTCCCCGTACGGCAACCCCATCCCGGGCCTGGAGGAGCTGGGGGAGAAGGCCGAGGCCGACCCGTTCCTGGACGCCGGCATGGTGAGCCTGATGGACCTGGACGCCGGCTCCGACGGCAAGACGGCGGTGGTGCGCCGGATCGGCGAGCCCATCCAGGCCGACGCCCAGCTGATGTACACGCTGCGGCGGGCCGGGGTGCAGCCGGGTGCGGTGGTCAGTGTGACCGAGTCCCCGGCCGGCGTACTGGTCGGCAGCAGCGGTGAGGCCGCCGAGTTGGACGCCGAGATCGCCAGTCACGTCTTCGTCGCCAAGCGCTGAGCCGCGCGCCGGGGCGCCGGGCGACCGGTGCCGGCGGGCGCCGGGACCGGTGCCGTGGCGCGGTGGACGACGCGCCGTCGGCACGGCGCTGACCGCCGCCCGCCCTCCCTCCCCG
>LIQL01000537.1 GCA_001418405.1 Streptomyces diastatochromogenes
GCCCTGGAGCCCGCCCGGTGACCGCCGTCCTCCCGCCGCCCCGTACCCGCGCCGGTCTGCTGCCCGTCGGGCGCACGTCCCGCACCGAGGACGGGGAGCGCCTGCACGCGCTGCTGTGGGTCGCCGGTCCGGGCTGGCGGATGATCAGCACCGCCGTGCTGGGCGGCGGCCTCGGCGAACGCGCCTGGGTCCTCAACGCCCAGGTCTCCCACGGCTACCGCCGCACCGACCCGGACCGCCACCTCGCCGAACTCGCCCGCGACGCGGGCGTGCGGGGCGCGGGCGTGGGGCTGATGACGGCCGCCGACGTCACCCGTCACGGTCAGGCGGCGGACGGGGGCGTCGAAGCCGTCGCGAGCGCCGGCATCACGGTCCGCGGCTGGGCCGCGGTGCCGGCCGAACGTGCCGCGGCCCCGGTGGGACCCGGCACGATCAACATCGTGGTCGCGCTGCCCGTGCCGCTGACGGACGCCGCCCTGGTCAACGCGGTGGCCACCGCCACCGAAGCCAAGGTCCAGGCCCTGCTGGAGGCCGGTTACGACTGTTCGGGCACCCCCACCGACGCGGTGTGCGTCGCCGCCCGCACCCCGGGCCCCGGAGAGCAGGCGCACGCCTTCGCCGGCCCGCGCTCGCTGTGGGGGGCGCGGCTGGCCCGGGCCGTCCACCGCGCCGTCGGCGGCGCCCTCCCGCCGTCCTGACCCGGTCGACCGGTCGCCCGGGTGTCACAGGCGGACGACGACCAGGGCGACGTCGTCCCGGGCGCCGCCGGACACGCCCAGCCGCGCGAGCACGGCGTCGGCCAGCCGTTGCGGGCTGAGCCGGCTCAAGTCGGCCAGCGCAGCGGTGAGCTGGCCCAGACCGGCGTCGATGTCCTCGTCCCGGCGCTCGATCAGGCCGTCGGTGTAGAGCACCAGGGTGTCGCCGGTGCGGTAGGCGGTGCCGGCCTGGGGACGCGGCACGTGCTCGGGCCGGGCCCCCAACGGCGGGTCGGTGGCCTGGTCCAGCAGCCGGCAGGTGCCGCCCGCGCTGACCAGCACGGGCGGCGGGTGGCCGGCGCTGGAGTAGACGATCAGCTTCGAGCGGGTGTCGATCAGGGCGGTGACCGCGGTGGTCGCCAGGGCCCCCTCCACCGAGCGGGCGTACAGGCCCAGCACCTCCAGCGCCTGCGCCGGCCCGGACACCGCCCGGCTGGCCGCGGACAGCGCGCTGCGCAGCATGCCCATGACGGTGGCGGCCTCCAGACCATGGCCGACCACGTCGCCGACGGCGACGGCGAAGCGGCCGTCGGCCAGGTCGACGGCGTCGTACCAGTCGCCGCACACGTTCAGCGAGCCCACCGCCGGCAGGTAGCGCACCGCGACGTCCTCGTGCCGGGCCAGGTCGGGGGAGTGCAGCATCGCCTCCTGGAGGGTGACCGCGACCTGCCGCTCGCGGGCGTGCGCGGCCCGCAGCTCGTCGTTGAGCCGCTGGAGCTCGCGGGCCCGCACGTACAGCTCGGCCTCCATGCTCTGCGCCCGCTGGGCCAGCGGGCCGCCGTGGAAGCGGCGGGTGCGCACGAAGTCGGTCACGTCCTCGACCCGGTGGATGATGTAGGCCACCTCCCCGTCCGGTCCGCGGACCGGCGTGTTGATCGGGGACCACCAGCGCTCCTCGAAGGCGCCCGGCCGGTGGACCACCGGGATGTCGTAGCGCTGCACCGGCATGGTGTCCGCCTGGCCGGACTCCAGCACCCGGGCCAGCGAGGCGCCCAGGTTGCGGACCCCGTCGGCCATGCTGTCCGCGGGGTTGTCCGGGAACGCGACGAACAGGTGCTGCCCGACCAGCTGCTCGGGCGTGCGGTTGGTGGCCCGGCAGTACGCGTCGTTGACGTCCACGACGACCAGGTCCGTCCCCAGCACCAGGTACGGACTCGGCGTCGCGGCGAACACCGCCCGGTAGTCGAGTTCCGGCTCCACGTGCGCGCCTCCTGGGAAGGGCCGCCCCCTCTCAGCCACCACGCTACGCACCACCGGCCCGCCCCGCCCGGCTACGGGCCCGGTTCAGGCGACGTCCAGGACCGCCTTGCCGTGCAGCCGCCGGCCGAGCAGGGCGTCGACGGCCCCGGCGGCGTCGTCCCAGGCGCCGCGCCAGGCCAGGTGCGGGGTGAGGTCGCCGGCCGCCACCCGCTCGGCGAGCCAGGTCAGGTCCCGCGCGAGTCCGGTGCAGCCGAGCAGGAAGAACGTGGTGCGCGAGCGGTCGTGCCGCCCCTGGTCGCCGAAGAGCGCCCCGTACGGGAAGGTCTACCGCCAGTTGGCCGCCCGCACCCCGTCCATGGACGCCCACGGCCTGCGCTTCTGCCAGGACACCAGCCGCGCCGCGGCCGAACTGCTGCGCCGCAGGCTCGGCCTCGCCGACCCGGCCGACCTGCGCCCGCGCCTCGCCGTCGACCTGCTCGTCGCCGCCTTCCACTGCGCGCTGGACGCCTGGACGTCCTCGCCGGGCACCCCCACCCGCGGCGACCTGGCCACCCACCTGCGCACCGCCTGCGCCGCCCTCCCCGCGTCCCTCAGCCTGACCGTCGCCCCGGCGACGGCGCCCTGACGGCCCGCTCCCCGCCCGAACGCGGCGCCGCCGCCGTGTGAAGATGCTCGGCAGGCATCAGGAAAGGGCGACGATGGACCTCCTTCAGCTGCGCTACTTCCAGGTCGTGGCCCGCTACGAACACATCAGCCGGGCCGCGGAGGAACTCCGGGTCGCGCAGCCCTCGCTCAGCCGCGTCATCGCCCGCCTCGAAGCCGACTTGGGCACTCCGCTCTTCGACCGCCGGGGCCGCCGGATCCGGCTCAACGCGTACGGCGTGACGTTCCTGCGGCACGTCGAGCGCGCGCTCGGCGAACTCGACGACGGGCGGCGTGCGGTGCGGGACGCCCGCGACCAGGTCCTGGGCCGGGTCGCCCTCGCCGCCGAGACCCTGCTGACCCTCACCCACCTCCTGGGCGACTTCCGCGCCGCGCACCCGCGCGCCGACGTGCTGCTCCACCAGGCCACCGCGCCGGAGATGGAACGCCGACTGCGCGCCCGGGAGGTCGACTTCTGCCTGGCCTCCCAGCCGCTGACCGGCCCGACCCTGCACAGCGTCGAACTGGTGCGGGAGGAGGTGCTGCTCGCCGTGCCGCTCGGCCACCGGTTGGCCGGCCGGGAGCGCGTGACCGTCGCCGAGATCGTCGACGAGCCGTTCGTCACCACCCGCATCGGCACCTGGCCGCGCGCCCTGCTGGAGCGGCTGTTCGCCGCCGAGGGCCGCACCCCGGTCCTGTCCTGCGAGGGCGACGAGCCGGGCGCCACCGGGGACTTGATCGGCGCCGGCCTGGGCATCGGCCTCGCCCCGGCGATGTCCCGCCGGCTCCCCATGCGCGTGCCCGCCGCCTGGCTCCGCCTCGACGCCCCCGACTGCCACCGGGTCCTGAGCCTGGTCTGGGACCGGGACGCCTACATGTCCGCGGCCGCCGTGAAGTTCCGGGAGTTCGTCACCGGCCGGCCTTTCGCGTCGTACGGGCTCCCAGGCGCTCCCGAGCGGTCGGGAGCCCCGCCGACGGAGGGGTAGGCGGTCGGCCGGAAGGCGGAGCGCCGTCCGGCGGCGGCGTGTGACGCACCGACTCGTCCCGTTCGGTGGCTACATTTCGGCTCCGAACGGTCCCGCGTCCGCCGCGCGGGGCACGTGTGCGCCGCCGATGGAGGAGGGGTCCGTGCTGGACCAGCGTTCCGTTGAGGAGACCGGCAGACTGGTCGAGGTGAAGCTCGGCGGCCTCCCGGTGCACCACGAGCAGATGGCGTTGGTCGCCGGCATCCATCGCGCGGCGGCGGCCGTGCGGCAGCACGTCGAGAACTCCGTGCTGCGCGGCCCGGACCTGACGTGGACCGCGTTCGTGGTGCTCTGGGTGGTGTGGGTCCGCGGCGAGTCGGAGACCCGGCACGTCGCCGAGGAGGTCGGGATCTCCAAGGGCACGCTCACCGGTGTCGTGCGGACCTTGGAGTCCCGCGGCCTGCTGCGGCGCGCCGACCACCCCGCGGACGGCCGGCTGGTGCTGCTCCGGCTGACGGCCGACGGCGAGGCCCTGATGGGTCGGGTGGTGCCGGAGTTCAACGCCGAGGAGGCGTTCGTCACCGGGCGACTGGACGACGCGGAGTGCCGCTGCGCGGCGGAGTTGCTGCGCCGGGTCGTGGGGCAGGTCGAGAGCCACGGTGCGGAACGGCGGTCGAGCCTGCTCGGCGGCGCCGAGCCGGCGCCGCGGCGTAGCGGCCGGCGCCGGTCGAAGGCGTGAGCGGCCCGCCGCGGTCCGCGGGGGCCGGTGGCGTCAGGGGGCGGTGGCGTCGGGGGTGTGGCCGAAGGCGTCGAGCAGGCGGGGGACGCCGCCCGCGCGAAACGCCGCGAGCATGCGGTCGGCGGGGGTCTCGCGCCGGTCCAGGCGGGTGAAGAGCGGCGCGAGGAAGGTCTCCTCCCCGGCGCCGCGGGCGCGCAGGCCGTCGGCGGCGAGTTCCAGCAGCTCCCGGATCCGGGCCAGCGCATCGGCGTCCTCCGCGGCGAGGCCGTGTGCGCTGGCGCGGACCCACAGGGCGCGCCAGTCGTCCCACGCGACCTTGTGCAGCAACGCCTCGGCGTCGTCGAGCCGTTCCACGAGACCGAGGGTGAGGGCCGCGGCCACGCCCTCCTCGCCCGGTGGGGCGACGCCACTGGTGCGGTTCTCCACGTAGCAGCGGACCGCGTGTTCCTCGAAGTACGGCCCGAGCCGACCCCGGGTGAGGGCGGTGCGGACGTCGTCGAGGTCGGTGCGCGCGTCGAAGCCGTAGTGCAACTTGGCGGCCGGCCAGCCGTATTGGTGGATGCGGTCGAGCATCTGCCGGTCGGGGGCGATCATGATCCGTTCGCCGTCGACCCGCCGGGCCGGCACCGGCTCCGGGGACATGAGGAAGTCCCGGAAGGAGCGGCCGCCGAGCACCTCGCAGCCGCTGGTCTTGCCGTCGGTGAGGAAGTAGAGGCGGGACGCCCAGAAGTGTTCGAGGTACGCGCCGACGTCGGCGTAGGGGGTCGGCGGAATGCCGTTGGAGGTGTAACGGGCCTCCTCGGCCGACACCTTGCCGCTCCGCTCGTGCCACACCCAGTTGCGGGTCTCCTTCCACGGCTGGATCCGCCCCCGCGCGATCGGCGAACCGGCCGTGAGGGCGGTGAAGACCCCCGCGAAGCCGCTGAGCACGTTCACCGCCCGGGCCGCCTCGTCCGGTGCGACGTCGACCGCCACCTGGTGGGAGGCGATCGGGACGAACCAGTGGTGGTAGTGCCAGCGGCGGGCCAGCAGCAGGTACCAGTCCTTGCGGGTCTTGCGGGCGGCGTCGAACCAGGTGTGCGGCTGGATGCCGGCGCCGAGCACGGTGTGGCCGAGGGGGTCGAGGAGCCGGTGGAGGTCGCGCAGGATCGCGTGGGCGCCCGCGACCGCCCGGCCGATGGTCTCCGCGGGGGCCAGGGAGAGTTCCACCGTGCAGATGCCGGTGTCGGTGTCCACCTGGTCGACGAACGCCCCGTTGGGGCGGGTCACGCCGAGGGTGACGCCGGTGACCCGCTCCCGGGCGAGGGACCACCCGGGGTTTCGGGCGACGAAGGCGGGCCACAGGCGCGCCGCCGTGCCGCGGTCCATGCCGCGGCCGGTGGCCCGTGCCACGACCGGGAATTCGAGTTCCAACCCGATGCGGCGGCGGGGCGCGGGGGCGGTGGCCCCGCCCCGGTCGGCGGTCGGCCGGCTCATCCGCGAGGCCGCGCGTCGAGGGCGCGGCAGGGCTGCGGCAACCAGCAACTGCCCTTCTTTTCAGATGCGTTGACGTGACGACTGGTGGCTGCGGCGGGGGTGCGGGTGCGGTGGTGGCG
>LIQL01000538.1 GCA_001418405.1 Streptomyces diastatochromogenes
GGGCTTCGACGCCAAGGGCCGCATCAGCTGATCACCGGCAGCCACCTCCCCCACCCCGGACACCCCGGACCACTCCTTCAGGACTGACCCACCCATGTTCCGTACCGCCTTGCGCAATGTGCTCGCGCACAAGGCCCGGCTGCTGATGACCGTGCTCGCCGTGATGCTCGGCGTGGCCTTCGTCTCCGGCACCCTGGTCTTCACCTCGACCCTCTCCGACGCCCTCCAGGCCAGCTCCCGCAAGGGCTTCGACAACGTCGACGTGGCCATCCAGCGCGGTGGCGCCCGCGCCGACGCGGCCCCCGGCACGCGCTCCGCACTCGACGCGAAGCTGCTGGACCGGGCCGCGCACCTGCCCGGCGCCGCCTCGGCGACCGGCACCGTCTCCGGCTTCACCGCCATCGCCGACAAGAGCGGCGCGATGATCGGGAACGGCTTCTCGACCAGCGGCAGCAACTACTTCCCCGGCCACGACGGCACCGACGCGCGCTACCCGATGCGCAGCGGCACGGCCCCCAAGGGCCCGCACGAGTTCGCACTGGACGCCCGCACCGCCGACCGCGGCGGCTACAAAGTCGGCGACACCGTGCGGATATCCGTCGACGGCCCGGTCCGGGAGCAGAAGCTGACCGGCGTCTTCACCACCGACGACGGGGCGGTCGGCGCCGGCGGCAGCCTCGCGCTGTTCGACACCGCCACCGCACAGCAGCTGTTCGCGGCCCCCGGCCAGTTCGACGAGATCGACATCAAGGCCGCTCCGGGCACCTCCCAGACGGCGCTGAAGGACGCGGTGGAGAAGGTGCTGCCGCACGGCGCCGAGGCCACCACCGGCCGCGCACTCGCCGACGAGCAGGCGAAGATGATCGCCCAGAGCATGGACGGGATGAAGACCGGACTGCTGGCCTTCGCCGCCATCTCCCTCTTCGTCGGGGTGTTCATCATCGCCAACACCTTCACCATGCTGGTCGCCCAGCGCACCAAGGAGCTGGCGCTGATGCGCGCGGTCGGCGCCAGCCGCCGCCAGGTCACCCGCTCGGTGCTGACCGAGGCGTTCGTGGTCGGTGCGGTGGCCGCGGTGGTCGGTCTCGCGGCCGGCGTCGGCATCGGCGCCGGACTGCGCGCGCTGGTGAACGCCACCGGCGCCACGGTGCCCGACGGCCCGCTGGTGGTCTCGCCCAGCACGATCGTGATCGCGCTCGTGGTCGGCATCGTCGTCACGGTCCTGGCCGCCTGGCTGCCCGGCCGCCGGGCCGCGAAGATCCCGCCGGTCGCCGCGATGAACAGCGTGCACGCCACCGCCACCACCAAGTCGCTGGTGGTCCGCAACACCATCGGCGCGCTCTTCGCGGGCACCGGCACCGCCGCGGTGCTGGTCGCCACCGGCATGTCCGACGGCAAGACCACCATGGGCGCCGGCGCGGCGCTGCTGCTGATCGGCGTGTTCGTGCTGACGCCGCTGCTGTCCCGTCCGCTGATCGCGCTGGCCTCGCCGGTGCTGCGGCTCTTCGGGATCTCCGGCGTCCTCGCCCGGCAGAACGCGGTCCGCAACCCGCGCCGGACGGCCGCCACCGCCTCCGCGCTGATGATCGGGCTGACCCTGATCACCGGCCTGACGGTGATCGCCGGCAGTGTGCAGCAGGGCATCGACAAGATGGCCACCTCCGCGCTGAAGGCCGACTACGTGGTCTCCATGGCGAGCCGGTCGCCGCTCTCCCCGGACGTCGCGAAGAAGCTGGCGACCGCGGACGGGGTCACCGCGTCCAGCCCGCTGCGCAACTCCCCGTCCCGGATCGGCGGCGACGTCGAGTACCTGACCGGGGTCAACGGCAAGGACTTCGGCAAACTCACCCAGCTCGACTTCACCGCCGGCTCCCTCGGCACGCTGCACGGGGACCGGGCCGTGGTGGACGACCGCCTGGCCAAGGAGAAGGGCTGGCACCCCGGCTCCCGCGTCCCGGTGACCTTCGAGGACGGCAAGCAGGGCACGCTGACCATCGGCGGCGTCTACCAGGGCAACCAGGTGATCCGCGGCCTCCTCCTGGACAACGGCACGCTCGCCCCGCACCAGAAGCACGCCACCGACATGCAGGTCATGGTCAAGACGGCGCACGGGGCCACCCCGGAGGCCAAGGACTCCCTGGTCAAGGTCCTCGGCAAGAACCCCGCGATCACCATCGCGGACAAGAAGGACGTCTCCAACGCCATCGCCCAGACCTTCACCCTGCTGCTGAACATGGTCTACGGCCTGCTGGCCATGGCGGTGATCGTGGCGGTGCTCGGCGTCATCAACACCCTGGCGATGTCGGTCTTCGAGCGCTCCCAGGAGATCGGCATGCTGCGCGCCATCGGCCTGGACCGCCGCGGCATCAAGCGGATGGTGCGCCTGGAGTCGCTGGTGATCTCGCTCTTCGGCGGGGTGCTGGGCATCGGCCTGGGCGCCTTCTTCGGCTGGGCGGCCGGTGAGCTGATCGGCGGTTCGCTGCCGACCTACGAGCTGGTGATGCCCTGGGGCCGGATGGGCGTCTTCCTCGCGGTGGCCGCGCTGGTGGGCGTGCTGGCCGCGCTGTGGCCGGCCCGCCGGGCGGCGAAGCTCAACATGCTCCAGGCCATCAAGGCGGAGTAGCCGGCCCGCCGCCGCCCGGCGGCCCCGGACGGCCCGAGGGCCCCGGTCCCCCGCCCTGTCGGGTGGGACCGGGGCCCTCGGCCATGAGTGCCCCGCCGGACCGGACGGCCGTGGGGCACCCGGCGGGTCAGTCCCGCCAGTCGCGGGCCCGCAGCGGCATCCCGGCAGCTCCGGAGTCCGGGGTGCGGACGGCGAGGACCTGGTTGACCCCTATGCGGTTGCGCTCGAACGACAGCGCCGAGGCGGCCATGTAGAGCCGCCAGACGCGAGCCCGGCCGGGGGACGTGAGCCGCACCGCCTCGGTCCAGTGGGCCTCCAGGTTGGCCACCCACTGGCGCAACGTCAGCGCGTAGTGCTCCCGGATCGCCTCGACGTCCCGGACCTCGAAGCCGGCCTCCTCCAGCTGGCCGGCCGTCCGCCCCACCGGCGCCAGCTCGCCGTCGGGGAAGACGTAGCGGTCGATGAACTCGTCGACCCGGTACGTCTCCTCGTCCGCCAGCGGCCGCCGCGCGATCTGGTGGTTGAGCAGCCGTCCGCCGGGCTTCAGCAGGGCGTGCAGCAGACCGGCGTACTCCGCGTACTGTGCCCGGCCGACGTGCTCGGCCATCCCGATCGAGGAGATCGCGTCGAACGGCCCGTCGGCGATCTCGCGGTAGTCCTGGACCCGGATCTCGACCCGGTCGGCGAGCCCGGCGTCGGCGATCCGCTTGCGGGCGAAGGTGGCCTGCTCCTCGGAGAGCGTGATGCCGACCGCCCGGACGCCGTACTCGCGGGCCGCGTGCAGCACCATCGAGCCCCAGCCGCAGCCCACGTCCAGCAGCCGCTGGCCCTCCGTCAGGCCGAGCTTGCGGCAGATCAGGTCGAGCTTGGCGCGCTGGGCGTCCTCCAGGGTGCCGTCCGGGGACTCCCAGTACGCGCAGGAGTAGACCATGGACGGGCCGAGCACCAGCGCGTAGAAGTCGTTGCCGACGTCGTAGTGGTGGCTGATGGCCTGGCGGTCGCGGAGCAGGGAGTGCAGTGGCCCGCGGCGCGGCCGGGCCTCTTCGGCGGGCGGAGCGGGCGGGACGGGCAGACCCGCCAGGGAGAGCAGTTCCTTGCCGGCGGCACGGACCTCGGGGCGGGCCAGGGCCCGCAGCACGGCGGCGCGGGCGGGCTTCGGGGCGGCGCTGCCGCGCTCCCAGATCAGCCCGGCGAGCAGGTCGAGCGCTTCGTAGAGGTCCCCGTCGACGTCGACGTCACCGGCCACCCAGGCCCGGGCCAGGCCCAACTCGCCCGGCTTGAAAAGCAGTCGTCGCAGGGCCCGACGATTGCGGAAGACCAGCGTGGGGGCTCCCGGGGGGCCGGCTTCGCTGCGGTCCCAGGCGCGGATCCGCACCGGGAGCGGGGTCCCCAGCACCTCCTCGGCGAGCTTGGTGAGCCGTCCAGCGGCACCGGCCATGTCGCAACACCTCCGTCATGACGAGTCGGGCAAAGAAGTTTCACCCACCACGTAAACGCCAAGTGGGCCCTCAGATAGTCCCGTTCGCCTGCTAGAGAACAACACGGCGTGCCGTTTCAGCCACACCCGAGCACGCCGAAGGGCGCCCGCCCCACGGATGGCGGACGCCCTTCGGGCTGGTCGGAGTACCCGACCGATGGTTCAGGAAGCCTTGGCCTTCGGCTTGTCCCCGTCGGCCGCGGCGGCCGGGGCGGGGGCCGGCTTGGCGGCCTCGTAGAACTCCTCGCGGGGGTTCTCCATGGCGCCGAGCGAGACGACCTCGCGCTTGAGGAAGACGGCCAGCGTCCAGTCGGCGAAGACCCGGATCTTGCGGTTGAACGTCGGCATCGCCATGCCGTGGTACGCGCGGTGCATGTACCAGGCGAGACGGCCCTTGAGCTTGATCTTCATCTTGCCCATGACGATCATCGCGACGCCCTTGTGGAGGCCGAGGCCCGCCACCGCGCCCTTGTTGGCGTGGCTGTACTCCTTCTGCGGGAAGCCCCGCATGCCGGAGACCACGTTGTCGCCGAGGACCTTGGCCTGCCGCAGCGCGTGCTGCGCGTTCGGCGGGCACCAGGCGTTCTCGTTGCCGTTCTTGCGGCCGACCAGGTCGGGGACCTGGGCGTTGTCGCCGGCCGTCCAGATGTAGTCGGTGCCCTTGACCTGGAGGGTGGGCTCGGCGTCGATGTGACCGCGCGGGCCCAGCGGCAGGCCGAAGCGGGAGAGCGCCGGGTTCGGCTTGACGCCGGCGGTCCACACGATGGTGTTGGACAGCACCTCAAGGCCGTTGTCCAGGATGACGTGGCCGTCGACGCAGGACTTCATGCCGGTCTTGAGGTAGACCTCGACGCCCCGGGACTCCAGGTGCTCCTTGCCGTAGGCGCCGAGCTTGGGACCGACCTCGGGGAGGATCTTGTCCGCGACGTCGACCAGCAGGAAGCGCATGTCCTCGCGCTTGACGTTCTTGTAGTACTTCGCGGCGTCGCGGGCCATGTCCTCGACCTCGCCGACGGTCTCCGCACCGGCGAAGCCACCACCGATGAAGACGAAGGTCAGCGCCTTGCGGCGGACCTCCTCGTCGGTCGTGGAGTCAGCCTTGTCCAGCTGCTCCAGGACGTGGTTGCGCAGGCCGATGGCCTCCTCGATGCCCTTCATGCCGATGCCGTTCTCGGCCAGGCCGGGGATCGGGAAGGTGCGGGAGACCGCGCCCATCGCGACGACCAGGTAGTCGAAGGGCAGCTCGTACGCATCGCCCACGAGCGGGGCGATGGTGGCGACCTTGCGGTCCTGATCGATGGTGGTCACCCGGCCGGTGAGGACCTCCGCCTTGGGCAGCACGCGCCGCAGCGGGACCACAACATGACGGGGGGAGATGCTGCCGGCCGCAGCTTCAGGGAGGAAGGGCTGGTACGTCATGTACGAGCGCGGGTCGACGACCGTGACGGTCGCCTCGCCGTACCGCATCTTCTTCAGGATGCGGCGTGCCGCGTACAGGCCTACGTACCCACCGCCTACAACGAGGATCCTGGGACGCTCCGTGGTGCTCATGCAATCGAGTATCCACCCCCACTTGGGGGGTCGCTCGTGAGCCCCTTCACAAGAATGACGGAGGCATCTGCTACACTCCGCCGTCCCCGTGACCGACGCCATAGCGCGTTCGGGGAACCACGGTATAACGCGACACGTTGGATACCCCTGTTGATCAGGGGTTGTCCCCTCGCGAAGGGCCGTACCAAGGCCCTGGAGGGCGCTCGCGTAACACGGTGGAGACCCACCGTAGACCCCGCATTCTTCGGGCAGATGAGTCCTAGGACCTTCGAATGAGGGTCGAATGGCCCTCCAGTTCGCCCGGGAGGCGGGTTTTTCATGTGAAGGATTTCACGAACTTTCTTCCCGGACGGCCTTCCGGGACCCCTCCAGGGGCCCCGAAACCCGCCCGGACGGCGCCGCGCCCGCTCAAAAGCCGCGGTGCGGACGGCGGTTGCGGCGCCGTCCGCGGGGCCTGACCGACCCGCCGGTCAGGCGATGCTCCAGGCGATTCCGTCAGGCATGTCCTCCAAAGTGACACTCGGCTCTGTGGCCGCGTCGGTGTCCTTCGGGACCGGTGCCCAGACTGGCACAACCTCGGCTGACGTCTCGTACCGGGACGGCCGCGGGGACACGAGGATGTGCCGTACGACCTTCTGCAAGATCGCGTTCCGGTGCTGCACCGTGAACGTCTCCCACTCCGGGAGTACGCCGATGACCAGGGGGCGGAAGTCCTCTATCTTGGGCGCCTCCTCCTCCGGCTCATCAAGCTTGGCGAGCTCGGCGAGGGCGGCGTCGCGGTTGCCCTCCAGTTCCTTGCGCGCTTCGTCGTACGCCTCATCCGGGTACCGGTCAGGGTTGACGGCGTAGTCCGTAATAAGGCGAGTGAGCGCCTTCTGCCACTTCGCGTGGTCGGCCGTGAGCTGGGCGCGCACTTCGGCCGGGTTCGGCGCGGTTGGCTTGGTCGGAGCGTGCAAGGGGATGACTGGAGCGTTGTCGATGCCCTCGGCGACGTCGGACAGAAACTGTCGGATGTCACGGAGGAGCTGACTGTTCGTCGCGGTGACGCCCTCGCAGTCTCCACCGTGATCCCTACGCACACAGCGCCAGTACGCGTCGGTTCCGTTCGGGTGGGCCGTCATCGCGCCCTTACAGAGGATGCACTTAACAAGGCTGGTGGCTTCGTAGGTGGCGTTCCGCTCGCGCGGCGGGCGCTTCGCTACGGCCTTGCGTCGTTCTCCGTACGCCTGCCATGTCTCCTCGGAGATCAGCGACTCTTGCGCGCCGAGGAATCGGCGCCAGTGGCGGCATGACGACTTCTTGTCCTTCGGGCACAGGCAGTTGTCGCGTACCTGTAGGTACCCGGCGGCAAAGCCGGAGTCCATGTACCGGAGCAGGCTCGTGTCGGTCCATCGCTTGCCCCGGGTGGTCACGTACCCAAGGTCGGTCAGGCCCTCGGCAAGGGTCTTGAAGCCGGTGCCGATCTCGGCGTGCTCCATATAGAAGTCGGCGAGCACAGGGCCGGCCTGTGAGGCGACGTCCGGCTCGTACCACTCCTCTTGTAGGCGCCACCCGCCAGCGACCGTCGCGTCGGGCAGCCGCCGGGGGTGCCATACGTAGCCGAAGCGAGGGCGCCCGCCCGAGGGCAGCAGCAGGCCGAGGCGGTGCGCGTGCACCTCTTTCCACTGCTCGCCGGTGCGGTCGGACTCGAACGCGCTGAACTCAAGGATCATGCCGCGCTGAAAGCGGCCGATGGCGGTTGCAGCGTCGACCGGTTCGGTTGCCGATTCCAGCCGGCCGCCGACGTTCTCGACCCTGGCGAGGTTGACGGCGTTGCCGACACGGTCACGGCCGAACCGGCTGTACCGCCACACGGCGATGCCGCGCGCCTTGCCGGCCTCGATCAACTCGATGCCGCGCATGATCTTGCGTTTAAAGGTTCGGCCGGAGACGTCGAGGTCGACGATCCAGGCGATGATGCGCTTCCGGTTGCGGCGGGCCCACTCCGCGATGGCGGCCTTCTGGATCTCCGGGCTGATCTTCTCCTCTCTCCATGTGCTGACTCGTATGTAGCCGATGAACGGTTCCCACTCGGTCATCGTGCGCACTGCCCCCTCTCTACGTCGCCCGCGGCAGGGCGCCGCGGGACGGAATGAAGGTGGTGAATCGTGGCGCCGAGGGCGTTCAGCGCTCCCGGCCCGTCGTGGTGCGCTGGGGGCGGCGTGAGCAGTCCGCGGGCGGCGTGGTCGAGGCCGAGCCGGTACCCCTCGCGCCGCAGTGCTTCGGCGTCGTCGTCGCTGATGCGGACGGCGCGACGGACGCGGGCGAGGATGACCAGCGGCAACATGCCCAGTCCGAGGGCAACCCCGGATTCCGTGAGGTAGGGGAGATCGGGGCTCTCAGCGCCCACCACGACCAGGACAAGCCCGGTCAGGAACAGGGCATAGACAGCGGCGAGGGAGAGCTGCTCACGGGTAGTCAAAGGACTGAGCCTTTCTGTGTGTTGCTAGCCGCCAGTTGCGCTCTGCCCCTCCGTGGTCGACGGGCGTAGGGCATTGACCATGGTCACGAACGCGGAAACGGCCTGTGGGTCTGTGATGCCAAGTTCGGCAGCGGCCTGCTCGGCTGACATGGGCTCGGGGGTGATGGGTCGGGCGGCGGCGGCGAGGTCTCCGGGGGTCGCCACGCCGGCGCGGACGAGTAGCTCACCAAAGGGGACGCCTAGCGTGTCCGAGACGAGCCTAAGAATGCGGATCTCGGGGAGGCCGTCACCACTTAGAAGCCTGCTGACCGTGGCGGCGCTTATGCCGGATGCCTTGGCGAAGCGTGCTTGACCTCCGCGGCCCCGTTCGTCGACGGCGTAGCCGCGGGCGCTGAGCTGATCTCGGAGCCAGGCGGCGAAGGTCTTCGGGGTATGGGGGGAGGCCGAAGGGTCGGTTGTCATGCGTGAAACATATCGTGCATGAAAGAACGGCGCAGCCTAGACCCCCGTTTCGCACAGCACAAACCCCCATCCCCCGTGCAGCCGCAAGCAGCGTTCGACCTGCGACTCGAACAAACCTTCGACGTTGGATTCTAGTGATCCAACCCCCCATAAGTCACGTCTGTAAACGTACCTGCACGTACTGACACTGACGCCAGGTTTTCGGTTGCATGATCGAAAGTCCCTTTCACGCGTGAAACGAACCTGCTACGTTTCTTGCATGAGCGAAACATACCTCGCTCGGAAGGAACGGAGCCTGTCATGTCCTATGCCCCCTCGCGTCTCGTATCCGCCGCGCACGCCGCTGGGGACCGCACGCCCGCCGACATCGCCCGCCGCCTGAACGTCCGCTACCTGTCCGCCTATCGCTGGACGACCGGGCGCCACGCCCCGGGCCCGGAGGGACTCGCCGCCATCGAACGCGCCTACGGCCTGACCGCCGTCGACCTGATCCGGGACGCCGCATGAACCTCGCCACCGTCACCCGCGAGCAGGCCCTCGCCGAGGCCCGACGTGCCGTTGATCGGGCCCGCGCTCAGCGCGACGCCCTGCCGATACGGACCGCCGCCGAGCAGGCCGCCCGCGGCTCCTCTCGCAGCGCGGACGAGATCGAACTGACCCTGCGCCGACTGCACCGCACCGCCGGGACCGCCAAGCAGCGTCCGACGTCCTCGGCCCCCGCCGCACGCGCGGCCTGAAACGCAAAAGCCGCCCCGGGGTGCGACCCGGAGCGGCGAGCGACCACCCGTTCTACGCACGAGAGGTCACCCGATGAACCTTACCCATCCATACCGGCAGCAGCAGCCGCGCGCCGTCGACCTGCCCGAACTCTGGTCGTGGCTCCGGTCGTTGCCCGCTGCACTGCGTATCGCCGCCCTCGCTACCGCCGCCGCCCTCTACCTGCCGGAGACTTCCCGATGAACCGCCCCTCTGCTGCCGACGTCGTGCGTCGGTTCAAGGTCACCCGGGAGCTGCTCCGCCTGCTGCCGCAGGTCGAGGTCATCCTGACGACGCCCGTGTACGCGGAGTCGCCCGTGCGCGGGCCGCGCATCGCCGTGCACGTCCACCTCGCCGACGCCCTCGGTCTGCCCCTCGCGGCCGGGCCCGACGAGCACCGGGCCGCGTACGCCATCCTGCGCCGCGCCTACCCGCGCGCCCGATGGCAGAGCGAGGAATACCGGTACGACGTCCGCCGCGGCGTCCTGACACTCACGACCCCTGACATGCCCGGGGGTGCCCGGTGACCGCCGAGACCGTCCTCGACGCCATTGCCGTCGCGTACGCCGACGACCCGTCCGTCGTCAAGCAGTTGCTGCTCGACCTCGCCGAGGCCGCCGCGCACGCCGACCACATGCGGCACTACCCCGCCGCGACCGATTACGGCCGAGAGTCCGCCGCCGCCGCGCACGACGCCGCCCGCGAAGACCTCGCCGCCGTCCTCGACTTTCCTGCCGCTATGAACGGAGCCACCCCGTGACCGTCCTCCCCTTTGAGCGCCGCACCGTCCCGGCCGCGGCTGGCCCTGCCGACCTCGCCCCCGAGCAGGTCAAGACGCTGCTTGCCCCGATCAACCCGAGCCGCGTGCAGAACCTGCGCGGACAGTCACACCTCGAAGCGTGGGACATCCGCAGGTGGCTTAACCGTGTGTTTGGTTTCGGAGGCTGGTCCGACGAGACGCTCGAACTGGTCTGTGTGTCGGAACGGGAGATCAACCCGAACCGATGGACCGTCATCTACCGCGCGCAGGTGCGCCTCACGGTGAAGACGGCCGACGGCCGCGTGCTCAGCACGTGGGATGACGCCGCCATGGGCGACAGCCGCAATCAGCCGGCCCTCGGCGACGCCCACGACCAGGCCATGAAAACGGCTCTGTCGCAGGCGTTGAAGCGGTGCGCCGTCAACTTGGGCGATGCATTCGGCCTTTCCCTCTACAACGACGGGAGCCGCGCCGCAGTCGGCCTGTGGTCGGCCGCCCACCTCGCACCGGCCGCGGTCGAGGAAGCCCCGAGCGTCCCGGACGACGAGCCGGTGAAGCCGGAGCCCGCTCCGCAGGTCGAGCAGCCAGCCCCGGCCGAGCAGGCGCCTACCGCCGGGCAGCAGGCGCAGCAGCGCCCGGGCCCGCAGCCGGCCCCGTCCGCGGCGGGACCGTCCCGGGACTACCTCGCCGACGCCGAGGCCGCCGAGTCGCGCGAGCGGTTTGACCAGGTGCGCGCCGCCGCCGTTGCCGAGGGGGCCCCGCAGGACTACCTCGACCAGCTCGACGCCATAGCCAGGCGTAAGGACGCCGCCGCCCAGCAGCGGCCCCCGCGCCAACAGGCCGCCCCGGGGCCACGCATCGTGAAGGCCGCCGAGCAGACCAGCACGCCCGAGCGCGACCTCGCCGTCGCCGATCTGCTCGCCACCGGTAAGGCCCTCGGCCTGTCCGAGGACCAGGTCGAGGAAATCGTGCGTGCCGAGACGGGCGCCCCTGTAGCCGAGTGCACCGCCGAGCAGCTCGCCGGCGTTGCGGCCGACCTGCGCGCCGCCGTCGAGGAGGTCGCCGCGTGAGCACCGAGCAGACCCCCACGGCCCCGAAGTACACGCCGGAGCAGATCAGGAAGGCCACGACCCGCGAGGCCGTCCTGAAAGCCCTTTTGGACCAGGTAGAGGAGGCGTACGAGACCGCCCGCACCGACGTGCAGGCCATGCTCGACGAGCAGCAAATGACCACGGGTGGAACGAAGTTCGAGGCGACCCTGCCCGATGGAACCAAGGTGGGCGACGTCGGGCTGACTGGCGGCGAGCCGGCCGCCAAGGTCACCGACGAGAAGGCGTTTGCCGCGTGGGCCCGCGAGCGGTTCCCCTCCGAGGCCGTGACCCGTTTGGTCAAGACGATTCAGCCCGCGTTCCGCGAGCTGCTGCTCGACCAGATGACCGCGGCCGGTGTCGCGCAGGTCGTCGACGAGGAGACGGGGGAAGTCCTCGACGTGCCCGGCGTCGAGATCAAGGCCACCCGCCGTCGCTCGCACTCGATGCGTTTCACGCGCAAGAGCAAGGCCCGGCCGATGGGTGGTCGCGACCTGGTCGCCGCCGCGTGGCGCGATGGGAAGCTAGCCGCCTTGGTTCTTCCCGCCCTCGCCCCGGCACCGCCGGCCGACGAGAGCGAGGCCGCAGCATGAGCCGCATTGTTCGCGGACTCGACTTGTCCCTGACCGGTGCCGGCGTCGCCGGCGCCAGGTGGGCGCAGACCCTCGGCAGCAAGGGCCGCCGTACCGACACCTACGCCATGCGCCGGGCGCGGCTGCACCGCCTCGCCGACCGCATCGTCGAGGCCGTCGGCTCGTGCGACCTCGCCGTCGTCGAGGGGCCGAGCTACGGCTCACGGGGCGCCGGAACGTGGGACCGGGCCGGCCTGTGGTGGCTGGTCGTCGACCGCCTCGCCGCCCGCGACATCCCCGTCGCGGTTGTCACGCCGAGCGCCCGGGCGAAGTACGCGACCGGTGACGGCCGCGCGGGTAAGCAGGCCGTACTCGACGCCGTCGGCCCCCGGTACGGCGTCGCCGTGCGCGATGACAACCAGGCCGACGCGATGGTGTTGTGCGCCATGGGGCACGACTGGCTCGACGAGCCCCTCGCCGCTGTGCCGGACCGGCACCGTGCCGCCCTCGCCCGCGTCGAGTGGCCCGACCTGCTGCCGCCGCCCGTCGTTCAACTCGCCGTCGACGGTGCCGACATGCCGTACCCCGACACGATTGCGGCCGAGCCTCGCCGGCGCCGCAAGCGCCGGCCGCGGGCCGTCGAGCAGGCCGTCGCGTGCCCGGGGCAGGTCGACGCCCTCGACCTGGTCGAGAGGGGCGCCGCGTGAAGTGCCGCCATTGGGACGGGAAGCGGCGCCGGTACTGCCGCATCCCGGGGGCCCGGCCGTTCATCCAAGGGCCCCGATGCCCGCTGCACACTCCCGCGGCCCTCGCCGGGAAGCCGGAGCCGGGCACGCCCTCGCCGCGGCCCGCGGTCGAGTGCGCCCCGCACTAACGCCGGCGACGATCCCCTGTCCGGCGTGCGGCGCCCCTGTGCTCCGCACGCCGGCCGAGGACCTGCTCGCCCCGGCCCCGCATCCCCTCGCCATCACCCGCCCGGACGGCCGCCCCATGGCCGTTGCCGACGTCGTCGCCTGCGCTACTGGCCGCCGTCCGCCCGCAGGCCACCACCCGCACCGCCCGGGCCTACTCCCGCCGTACGACTGCCGCCCCCGCGTCGAGCAGCTCGCCCTCGACTTTGACCTAGGAGACACCCCCCGATGAGCTACGACGCCCGCGAATGGGTGTGGGAGCGCAGCCGCAGCAAGGCAACGGCCCGCATGGTGTTGCTCGCCATTGCCGACCGGTGCGTCGACGCCCGTTGCATCGCGTACGCGTCCGTCCCCGCCCTGATGAAGCGCTGCAACGCGTCTCGGACGGCCGTTCGGGACGCCCTCGACAAGCTGCTCGCCGGCGACGAGCTTGTGCTGCTCGCCGGCCGCAAGGGGCCGCGCGGAGAGACGTTCTACCAGCTCCCGACCGCCGCGGCTTTCCTCGCCGAGCAGGCCGTCGAGGGGGGCCAGAACGCGGCCCCCGGGGGACCGGATTCCGGCCCTGCCGACCCGTTCGAGGGGGGACCGGATTCCGACCCGGGGGACCAGATTCCGACCCCCCGGGGGACCGGATTCCGACCCGGGACAGGACCGGATTCCGACCCCCAGAACAGAAGAGAACCGAAGGTGAACGGTAAGAGAGCTGCTCTTACCCCCGCCGCCGAGTGGCAGGTCGACGAGCAAGCCCTCACGTGGGCGCAGCAGCAGGGCCACCTCGACCGACTCGGCGAGCACGGCCTGCGGGCCGCCGACGAGAAGTGGCGCACGTACCGGACCGCCTCGCCCAACCGGACGGCCGCGCAATGGGCCGCCGATTGGCGCGCGTGGATCGCTCGGGAGCGCCCCCCTGCATCCGGCCGCCCGGCGCTCTACGCCCTGCCCGGCGGCGCCGACGCTGCACCGCCCGGCGCGACCCCTGGCCAACGCCACACCGCGGCCCTGCTCGCCGCCCTCAACGACGACCCGACCGGAACGGAGTAACAACCGTGGACCGCCGCGAAATTGCCGGCCTGCTCGCCTACGTGGGGCGACTGGACCCCCGCACCATGCGCACCACCACCGAGGAACTCAAAGACCAGATAGCCCAGTGGCACGAGCTGCTCGACGACGTCCCCCTCGCCACTGATCACGGGTGGGACGTCCGGGCCGCCGCCAAAGCTCACGTCCTCGACAGCCCGTACCCGATCCTGCCCGTGGACATCGCCCGCAAGTGGCGCGCCTACCGCCGCGACCGCCTCGACCGGCACACCGACCCGACCCCAGCCGCGGACCCGGACAACCCCACCGCGTGGCGGGCCGAGTTGCTCGGTACGCGGCACGCGGTCGCTACCGGGCAGCAGCAGCCGACCGGGCAGCGCGCCCTTGCCGGCGGACCGCACCCAGACGTCGAGGCCCGCCTGCGCGCCATCGGGACGTGCATCCCGCAGGCCGTGCGCGCCGAACTTGCCCGCTACCGGCCGACCCGGGCCGCACGCGAGGCCGCCATCACCGAGGGCCGACCCGACCCGCTGAGTGTTCGCTGCGAGTGGTGCCACGCCCCCGAAGGCGAGCCGTGCCGCTCCCGGCGCACCGGCCCCGACGGAGCCGCCCGCGGCAACGCCCGCCGTGCCACGCCCCACCCCACGCGCGTCGACCTCGCCGGCGCCGCGCTCACCCGACAGGAGACAGCCGCATGACCACACTTCGCGTCACCGCCACATGGCCATGGGCCCACCCCAGCGGCTTCAAGTCCACCGACCAGAAGCGCGCCCACAGCAAGGCGAAGAAGTGGGCCCGAGACGGAGCAACCGTCACCATCGAGGAAGACGCCGGCGGGTGGCAGTGGCGCCACGTTCGGACGTACGAGCCGCCCACGGCCGAGCCCGTCGAACAGCAGCCGATCGTCGAGGTTGCGCCCCCGACCGTCGAGGACCACCTCGCCGAGGCAGAGACGTCCCTGTACGAACGGCTCATGCGGCAGGCGCCGACCGGACGAGACCACCGCGGACGCGTCGCCTGTAGGCACGTCGTCGGCGGTCGCGGCATTCGCTGACCCCTCCCCCTAACAGGGAAGACAAGGACGTTCCACACGCGGTATGTTTCTTGCACGAATGGAATATGCCAATCACGAAAGGCAGCTATGGCAGGCGAGACCGTCATCACCGTTATTGGCAACCTGGTCGACGACCCCGAACTGCGGTACACACCCGCCGGCGTCGCCGTCGCGTCCTTCCGCGTCGCCTCGACCCCGCGCACCTACGACAAGCAGGCCAACGAATGGAAGGACGGGGAAAGCCTGTTCCTGTCCTGCTCGGCGTGGCGCACCCTCGGCGAGAACATCGCCGCTTCCCTCAGCCGCGGCGCCCGCGTCGTCGTACAGGGCAGGCTCAAGCAGCGCAGCTACGAGGACCGCGAGGGCGTTAAGCGCACCGTGTTCGAGCTAGACGTCGAGGACGCCGGCCCGTCCCTGCTCCGCGCAACCGCCACCATCACCAAGACCGGCGGCACCAACGGCCAGCAGCGGCAGCAACCCACCACCGACCCGTGGGCCAACCAGCAGCCCCAGCAGCGCCCCCAGCAGTCCCAGTTCGCCCAGCAGCCTCGCACCGGCTACGGCGACGAACCCCCGTTCTGACCGTCGCCCGCGACCGGTCGATGCCGCCCCCCGCGCGCAGGGGGGGCGGCGCCGGCCCTCTCCCCCTCGCTCAACCTCGCACCATTCGGAGACAGGACCCCATGCCGAGCCCGACCCGCCGCACCGTCCACATCACCCGCACTGAGCACGCCCTCGCCTTGCCCGCCGCCCTGCTCGACGTCGCCGCCCTGGTCGACACCGTGCGCGCCGAACTTGACCTCGCCGACCGGCCCGCCGCCGACGCCGAGCTGCGCGTCGCCGAGGGCCACCTGATCGCGTCGTACGACGTCCCGCGCGCCGCCGTGGTGAACCGATGAGCCGCCGCAACGCCCGCGCCGAACGCGACGCTCTGCTCGCCGCCCGCCGGGAATCCCTCGCCGTCCTGCTGTCCCGTGCCGAGCGCGGAGTGCTCACCCGTCCCGAGGCCGCCCTGCTGCGCGCCACCATCGACGCCGAGATATCCGAAGGGGACCGCGCACGCCGGGAAGCCGGCGGACAACAGGCCGCCGTACGCAGGGAGCAGCAGCGCGTCGCCGCCGCCGAGGCCGCCATCGTCGAGGCCGAGCAGCGCGCCGAGGCCGCCGAGCAGGCCCTCGCCGACCACAGGTACCGGGACCACCTCGCCGAGGAACTGCTCGACCGGCCCGAACTGCTCGCCGTCGACCAGCCCGCCGACCTCGACCGCCTGCTCGACCACGTCGCCGAACAGCTCAACCCCACGGCGCAGCAGTGACCACTCGGCCACTGGTTCCCTCCCACCGCATCCACCGTCAGGCCCCCGTCGCGTGACCTCGCCGGGGCGCACCGAGCAGGCCGCGCCCCGGCCGCACCGGCACCTCGCCGAGGAGAGAGACACCGTGCAGCACCACGTCGCCCACGCCACCGCCGCCCGCCTGCGCACCATCCGGGAGCAGTGGGGCGCCCTGCTCGCAGCCGTCGAGACGCCGCCCGCGTCCCGTGCGTGGCCGCCGACCGAGACCCGCGCGTTCCTGCACACCGGGGCCGACGACGAGGGCGCCCTACTGGTCGGGGACCGCGCCCCGCTCACGCTGCGATCCCACCCCGCGCCCGCCAACTTGGACGCCCTCGACGCCGCCCTGTTCGTCGAGCAGCAGGTGTTCGCCCTCGCCGACACCCTCGCCGCCGCTGTTCAGCACGCCGCCGCCGAGGACCCGCGCAGGTGGACGTACCAGGACCCGGGCGCCCCGGACGCGCGCACCGCCGCAGGCTCCCGCGCGCACGGACTGCACTGGGCCGCGGCGTATGTCGAGGGGCGTGTGCTCGACGAGGACACCGCCCCCGAGCACGACGAGGCCGGCCGCCTTGTCCCGGCCCCGTTTTCTCTTCTCCCCGAGCACCTGCTGCACGAAGCGGCACGGGTGGCTCGGGCGTGCGAGCAGCGCGTCGCCCGCATCGTCGCCGCCGATGCGATCACCGGGAGCCGCGTCCTGCCGACCCCGTGCCCATCGTGCGGGGGTGCCCTGGTCGTGCGCGCCGCCCCGGCCGAGCCCCCGACCGTGACGTGCCGCACGGGCGCAGCGTGCGGAGCAGCCACCGGCCGGGACGCCCTCGGCCGCCGCGTGTGGGAGTGGCCGGCGTGCCTGCCCCTGCTGCTCACCGCCGAGCAGGAAGGGGGCGAAACCCTGCGCGCGGCTTAGCGAACTACAGGCAGAAGGCCCGGAGTTGAGACCGGGCCTTTCCTTTACCCACCTTGTGTACTCAGTACAGGAATGAGTACAGTCTGATCATGTCCGCACTATGCGCGGGCCCGCCGCAGAGAGGGCAGCAGATGAGCAGCGAGCAGAACGGCAGCGAGCCGACCAGCCCCGACGAGGAGGGGGCAGGCTGGAAGGGAACGGACTTCTGGCCGAAGCGCGCCCTGTACCGTCGGCTCCGCGCCGACCCCCTGTACGAGGCGAGCGAGGGCGAGCAGCGCGCGGCCCTTGGCCTCTCTGCGTCACCCGCGATGCGCAAGCTTGTTGCGGGCATCCTCGACAACTTCGAGCAGTTCGAGGCCGACCGCCGGCGGGACATCCGAAGGTCCATCGAGTACAACGACGGGTTGCTCGCCGGAGACGTCGCCGAGGCGTACCCGCATCCCCCGGCCGAGTCCATGCTCACCTTGGCCGAAGTGGGCCGCATCCGTCGCGCCGCCAAGGTGGCCGAGGCCGCCCTGCCAAACGTGGTGGTCGAAGCGGACGCCGACGGAATGAGCGTTGCGGAGATCACCGCCGAACTCGGCATCGGCGAGTCGTACGCGTACCGCATCCTGCGCGAGCGGGTCCTCTGCTCGTACCGGGTGGATGTGTTCGAGGCCGGCGAGTGGCACGACCGCGAGGAGGGCGAGGAGATCATCGAGAGCGCGCAGGAGAACGAGGTCGACCTCGCCCAACGGCTCGTACGCGAGCACACCGGATTCGGCGAGCGCCACCTGCGCATCACCGTTTGGAAGGGCCGCCCCGCCGAGGGCGACGCACCGCTCTACACCCACGAGCACCAGCCCACCGACTGATCAAACGCAGCAGGCCCGACCGGTGACTGCACATCACCGACCGGGCCCTAACCACCACGGGAGCTAACCCCGCAATGGCTACACATCACCCTACCTACGCACGCCCAGACGTCAGCAGCCCGTCACGCGCCCCCCTTATCGCGGCAGTCGCCGCGACCGCCGCGTTCGCCGTCCTCGCGTTCCGCCTGTCGTTCGAGGCCCTGACCGCGCTTGCCGTCGAGCACGGCGTCGCCGTCGACGTCGCTTGGATGTTCGCCGCCCTGGTCGATGGCGGCGCCGTCGTCGGAACCGTGGGCGTCGTCTCCGCCAAGCGCGCCGGCCGCCCTGTCGCCGCCTACTGGTGGACCGTCGCCGCATTCGCCGCCGTGTCGTTGGCTTTCAACGTGGCGCACTCCGACGGAACGCTGCTCGGAATCGCTATCGCCGTCGTACCGCCTGTGGCGCAGCTTGTCGCCACTGAGCTACTCGTACGGATGTTGCCCGCCGCCGGCGCCGTCACCGTTGCCACCGTCGCGCCGTCGGTCGCGCAGGCCGACGCCGCCGCCCGCCGCGCACAACAGGCCGCCGACGACGCCCGGACCGCCGTCGCCAACGTGCACGCCGCCCTCGACACCGCCGCCGCCACCGTCACCGACGCCGCCACCGCGGCCCGAGCCGACACGCGCGACGCCATCGCCGACGCTGTCGACCGCACCGTCGAGGCCGCGACCGCCGCCACCGACGCCGCCGCCCGCGCCGAGCGCGCAGCCGCCACCGTGACGACCGCCGCCGCGCCGCCGCTTGCCCTGGTCGACCTCGCCGCGGCCGTCGCCGCTGTCACCGAGCCGCCGCCCCTCGACGACGCCCTCGACGACGCCCCGGTGCCGCTCCCCCTCGCCGCGGTGTTCACCGCGCCGCCGCTTCCAACACCGGCGCCGCTCGACGACGTTCTCGACGACGCCGCCCCGGACGACACCGCAGTGTCCGCCGGGCCTGCCGCCGCAGCGCCGCCCGACGCCCTCGCCGCGTACCGCCGCATCCGTCGTGCGACCGGCAAGCGTCCGACCGCCGAGGCCCTCGGCGCCGCCCTCGGCGTCAAGCGGACCCGGGGCGGGGAGCTGCGGGCCCTGGTCGAGGACGCCCTCGGATCACCTGTTGCGGCCGTTATCAATTCGTGATCTAATCGGGGGCGTCCCCGGCGTGCCCGGAAACACCCCCTCTACTCGACGCCCCGCTGCTATCCCCCCAGCAGCGGGGCGTCGCTATGCCCGGCGGGAGGTGAGCCGTGCGCGAGCCGATCACCGAGGCCGACCGCGACGCCGTGCGCCGGCTGCACGCCGAGGGCAAGACGCGTAACCAGATAGCCCGGGAGATCGGGCGCAGCGGCTCGACCGTGTCCAAGATTGCTCGGAGCCTCGACTTGTCTTTCGAGCGCGGGCCCGAAGTGGTCGCCGCGACCGAGGCCCGCCGCGTTGACCTCGCCGAGCGCCGGCAGCAGCTCGCCGAAGCCCTGCACGAGGACGCCGAGCGCCTGCGCGCCCAACTCTGGGCCCCGTGCGTGGTGGGCGCCTTCGGTGGCCGCGACAACGTGTGGTCCGAGCAGGCCCTCGACAAGCCCACGTTTTCTGATCAACGGCAGATCCTTGCCGCTACCTCCATAGCCCTCGACAAGTCCTTGAAGCTCGCCCCGGCCGAGGGCGGCGAGGGAGCCGACGACGTCCGGTCGATGCTCGGTTCGCTCGGCGCAGCCCTCGCGGACGCGTTCGCCGACGACGAGGGGGGCGACGACGGGGGGTGAACCTTGCGTCTCCCCTCGAACCTCCCCCTGTCCCGAAAGCAACTCCGGTCGATAGGTCGCGCGACCGCCCGCGTCAATCTCTGGCACGGCGCAGTTCGAAGCGGAAAGACGATCGCGTCACTGTTGGCGTTCGTTATCGCCGTCGCCGACGCGGGCCCGTCCGGACTCATCCTGATATGCGGCCGATCGCTGCAAACGATCGAACGCAACGTATTCGAGCCGCTCACCGATCCGGCCCTATTCGGGAGTCTCTCCCGGCACATCCACCACACGCGCGGCGCCACCACGGCCACCATTCTCGGCCGCACCGTGCACCTGATCGGCGCGAGCGATGTTCGGGCCGAGGGCCGCCTGCGCGGCCTAACCGCGCAGGTCGCGTACGTGGACGAGGCAACCCTCGTTCCTGAGAGTTTCTGGACGCAGCTACTCGCCCGACTGTCGATTCCGGGCGCACGCCTCTACGCGACGACAAATCCCGATTCGCCGCGCCACTGGCTCAAGTCCGGCTATCTCGATCGCGTCCGCGAACTGAACCTGCGCCATTGGCACTTCAAGCTCGCCGACAATCCGAGCCTGACCCACCAATACGTTTCCGACCTCGCCGCGGAATACGTCGGCCTGTGGAAACGGCGCATGATCGACGGCCTGTGGGTCGTGGCCGAGGGCGCCATTTTCGACATGTGGGACGAGCAGCAGCACGTCGTCGACGACCTGCCGCCGATGGTTCGGTACTGGGCCGCCGCGGACTATGGGACGACGAATCCCTTTGCGCTGCTGACCCTCGGATTGGGCACCGACAACCGCCTGTACATCACGTCGGAATGGCGTCACGACAGCAAGCTCGCGCACCGGCAGATGACCGACGCCGAGTACAGCACGGCCGTGCGCGCGCACCTCGCCGCGCAGCAGGTCGAGCCCGAGTGGACGTTCATTGACCCGAGTGCAGCGTCGATGATCACACAGCTATGGGCCGACGGACACCCCGGCGTCGCTAAGGCCGACAACGACGTGAGCGCCGGCCTGCGCAGCGTGTCGAGCGCCCTCGGTGCCGGCCTGCTGAGAGTCCACCGGTCCTGTGCTGGCCTGCTCGATGAGATCCCCGGGTACTCATGGGACCCGGCCGCGACCGCCAAAGGTGAAGACCGGCCGATCAAGACCGCCGACCACAGCGTCGATGCCCTGCGCTACCTGCTCCATTCGACCGGGCATGAGTGGCGCCACCTGATCACTGCGCCGCACAACCTCGCCGCATAGCCCCCCGCCCCGTCCGGCCGCGCGCCTGCTCGCGCACGCCGGCCTGATCAACCGGCGGGGGGTGAGGTTGTGCCCCTGCCCGAGAACGGGACCGTATGGCCCCCGCGGGACATCGCGCCCCTGTATGCCGACATCCGCGTCGACGACGCGTGGTACAGCGGCGACCGGCGCAAGCTCGCCACCATCTACCGGCACGCACCGCAGCACCGCGTCGACGGCCGCCGACGCCTGTGGGGCCGTCACCGCCCCGAAGGGGCGCGCGAGCACCGGCTGCACATCCCCCTCGCCGGAGAGATTGCGCAGACGTCGGCCGACCTGTTGTTCGCCGACGCCCCCGTCGTCACCGTGTCGGACACCGCGACGCAGGACCGCCTCGACGAGCTGCTCGACGCGGGCGCCGTGCCCGAGCTGCTGCTCACCGCGGCTGAGACGGCCGCCGCCCTGTCCGGGGTCTATCTCCGGGTGACATGGGACCGCGACGCCGCCCCCGACCGGCCGCTGATCACCTGCGTGCACCCCGACCAGGCTGTACCGGAATGGCGATTCGGCGTCATGCGGGCCGTGACGTTCTGGCGGGCCCTGCCCTCGACCACACAGACTGTGTGGCGCCACCTCGAACGGCACGAACGCGGCCTGATCTTGCACGCCCTGTACGAGGGGACCGAGGAGCAGCTCGGCCGCCGGGTACCGCTCACCGAACACCCGGACACGGCCGGCCTCGCCGAGTCCCTCGGCCCGGAGGGCGACGCCATCACCACGGGCGTTGACCTACTCACCGCCGTGTACGTCCCCAACATCGCCCCCAACCGGCGCCACCGCGGCGCCCCGTGGGGCCGATCGGACTTCCAGGGCGTGCACGACCTGCTCGACGCCCTCGACGAAACGTGGTCGAGCTGGATACGCGACATCCGCCTCGCGCGGTCGAGGATCATCGTTCCCGACGGGTACCTGCGCAGCCGCGGGCCCGGCCGGGGCGCCGAGTTCGACGAAGACCGGGAGGTCTGGCAGAGCCTCGCCATTCCGCCCACCGAGCAAAGCGCCGGAATCACGTTGAGTCAGTTTGCTATCCGCGTCGAAGAGCACCGAGCGACGGCCGAAGCCATCGTGAGGCAGGCCACGACCGCGGCCGGCTACTCCCCGGCGTCCGTGGGACTCGATGGAGACGGAGCCGCCGTCACCGCAACGGAGATCGCAGCCCGCGACCACCGTTCGATGGTGACCAGGGCGAAGAAGGCCCGGTATTGGCGCCGTGCCCTCGCCGATATTCTGCGCGTCCTGCTCGCCGTCGACCGCGCCCAGTTCGGCGCGCGCACCGTCGACGAGCGGCCCGCGGTCGACATCGGCGACGGGGTCGCAGAAGACCCCGGAAGCACCGCACAAACCCTGTCCCTGCTCGCGCAGGCGCAGGCCGTGAGCACCGACACGAAGGTGCGCATCCTGCACCCCGATTGGAACGCGGACGCGGTCGCCGAGGAAGTCGCCCGCATCCATGAGGAGACCGGGCAGGCCGCCCCTGACCCCGTCGGGAGCTTCCCGCTTGCAGCCTGATCGGGGGTGCCCGTGCCGGTATCCCCCGATCAGGTCGAGTACCTCGCCGCCACGACCGCCGACCTGTACGCCGACGTCGAGCAGCGCCTGCTCGCCCTGTGCGCGCGGCAGCTCGCCGTCGGCATGGAGGCGCCCGGGTGGGCCGTCGCCAAGCTCGCCGCTGTCGCACCGCTGCGCCGCGCGGCCGACATGCTGCTCGACACCCTCGCCGGGAACGTCGACCAGGAGGTACGGCACGTCGTCGCCGAGGCGTACCAGGCCGGCCGGCACTCGGCCCTCGCCGAGTTGGGGGTGCTGTCCGACGAGAACCGGCGCCGCGTCGCCGATCTCACCCCGCAGGCGCAGGCCGTCGACCGCCTCGCCGCCGAGACGATCGAGACCGTCACGGCCACGCACCGGGGGATTCTCCGGGCGACCGAAGACGGGTACCGGCGCGTCGTCGCCGAGGTGACCGCCGCGCCCCTACTCGGCACCGAATCCCGCCGGCAGGCCACGCAGCAGGCCATGACCCGGTTTGCCGACCGGGGCGTATCGTCCTTCCGCGACCAGGCCGGCCGCCGTTGGCAGCTCACCTCTTACGCCGAAATGGCCGTACGAACGAGCGTCGCCCGGGCCGCTACCGAAGCGCACATGACGACCCTGTCCGCGGCCGGTATCGAGTTGGTCGTCGTCAGCAGCAGTCCGCGGGAATGCCCCCTGTGCCGTCCGTGGGAGCGAAAGGTACTGAGCATCGGCGGCCCGTCCGGCGCCCGTACGGTCGACATCGAGCACGCCACCGAGGACGGCCGCCTAGTGCAGGTGGACGTCGCCGGGAGCCTCGACGAGGCCCGGGCCGCCGGCCTCCAACACCCCAATTGCCGCCACAGCGTGTCGTCGTACGCCCCCGGCATCACCCGCACCGAGGACGCCGAGCCGGACCCGGCCGGATACGAAGCCGGCCAGCGTCAGCGCGCCATCGAGCGGCACATCAGGAAGTACAAGCAGCGCGCCGCCGCGGCCGTCACCCCCGAGGGCAAGCGGCAGGCCGAGGCCAAGGTGCGCCAGTGGCAAGGCGCGATGCGTGATCACCTTGCGTCACACCCCGACTTGCGGCGCCTGCGTCACCGGGAGCAGCCCGGCGCCTCGAACCTGCCAAAACCGCAGGTCAGAGCAAGTGATGACGTTCTGCAGGCTGCTCGCGTACGGGCCGGAGACGATGTCACGTTGCGCGAGATGACCGACGAGCAGCTCGCCCTCGCTACCCGCCCCGGCGTCCTCGACGGCCGCGACCTCGCCAGGATCGGCGCCGAAGCAGACCGCCGCGACGCCGTCGACCTGCGTGCGTCCGTGTTCCCCGAGGGGCGCCTGCTCGACGACCTCGCCGGCACGTCCGACGAAGCCCTCGGATGGGCGCAGCAGTTCGCAGGCGACGACGAGTTGCTGCGCATCGCCGAGGAACTCGACCGCCGGTATCCGGGACCGCTCCCCGACTTCCCCCTGCCGACCGGCGACAGCGTCGAGGACGCCCTCGCCGCGTCTGCCGCCCTCGATGACGCCCTCGCCCCTGGCACTCCGCCGGGCGACTGGGGCCGCTACGCCAAGGTGGCCGACGACGCCCTGCCCGCCGCCGCGCGGCACCTCGCCGACGAGGGGCCCGCCGACGAACCGGTGCACAAGATCGGCCGGCGCGAGGCCCGCGAGATGTATTTCGTGTGGGCCATGGAGCAGCTCGAAGCGGCCGAGGCCGCGACCCGCGGATACCTGCTCAACCGCCGCGGACGCGAGACGAACATCGACCCGACGTCCCTGTTTACTGGCCCCGCCCGCATCGCCTACGCGTACGCGAGCGACGAACTCAAAGCGTTCTGGCGGGCCCACCCGCGTAAGACGCAGCAGGAGTTCGTCGCCGAGGTCACCGGCCAGAACATGAGTGATGTACGCAACGCCCAACAGGCCCTGTGGGATGCTAAGTTGAAGTTTGACGGATGATCACATAGGGGGCGTCATGAGCCGAGTGGATCTCACCCGCGCACTGCTCGCCGGCCGCGCCGCGGCCCGCGCACAGCAGCCCATGACCGCCTGTCCCCACCCCGCCGAAACTCACCTGCGGACCGCATGGCTCCGCGGTTACGGGCAGGACGCCGAGTCGGCCGAGTAGCAGTCCGGTAATGGGCACCGCGAGATACTGTCGTGGGGCGCCGCTCGAATGACGTGTCACTCCCTGCCGCGGTTGCCCGCTTTGCGCTGGTGTTGGGAGATCGTGTAGGCATCTTTCCTACTTTCCTCGCGGTCCGGCTCGGGGAGGGTACGCCTGTCCCGGCTTCCCGCCTTGCCTGCGGCTTGAGCCTTTGCGCCGTCTCCGGCAGCCTTGCCGGACTTCTTCTGTGTGGCTTTTCTACTCACGACAACGCGCCTTCCTTGTCGGGTGGAGGGGCGCTCACGCTGCCCAAAATTCACGATGCCAGAGATTGCTGCCGCTCGCCTCCGGGGTCCGGAAGCACGGTCAGAACCGAATCCAGAGATCCTCATCACCGCCGAAGGGCCCGCTGACTGCCGGGCCCTTTCTCATGTCCCCACACGGTCACGGAGGGCCGACCAGCCATGTCAGAAAGCCAGACCCCCACCGCCC
>LIQL01000539.1 GCA_001418405.1 Streptomyces diastatochromogenes
AGCCGGGCGCGCCCGGCTGGCCGTACCCGCCGGGCGGGGGCTGTTGCTGTCAGCCCCCGGGCGGGCCGTACCCCGGACTACGAGACGGGTCCGACAACGGCGCCCGTCGGCTGTGCCGCCCGCCCCCGCTCGCGCAGGACGACCGCCGCCAGTACCCCGCCGACCAGCCCGAACAGGTGGCCCTGCCAGCTGATCCCGCTGGTGGTGGGCAGCGCGCCCCACAGGATCGAGCCGTAGACCACGGCGACGCCCACCCCGATCCCGATGTCCAGCGCCTTGCGTTCGATGAAGCCGCGGACCAGCAGGTACCCGAAGAGCCCGAAGACCACGCCGGAGGCGCCCGCGGTGTTGCTGTGCTGCGCGGCGGTCAGCCACACGCCGAGCCCGCTGACGACGATGATCAGCAGGGCCGCGGCCAGGAACCGCCGGATGCCGCTGCGCAGTGCGGCGACGAAGCCCAGCACCAGCAACGGC
Source organism: Streptomyces diastatochromogenes (assembly GCA_001418405.1). Lineage (GTDB taxonomy): Bacteria > Actinomycetota > Actinomycetes > Streptomycetales > Streptomycetaceae > Streptomyces > Streptomyces albulus_C. Next base: position 475 of record LIQL01000539.1, read on the forward strand.
AGGGTGTTGGCGGCCAGGTGGTCGAAGCCGAAGTGGAGGAAGGCGGCGGGGACCACGTCGACCAGCTCGGCCGGATCGCGGGGCTGGATGCCGAAGGCGTCGAGGGCGTTGCCGCTGAGGGCGTCCACGCCCTCCAGGACCCACAGCAGCGCCACCCAGCCCAGCATCAGCAGGAGCGCGGGTCGGGCCCGTGCGGTGCGCGGCGTCATCGTCGGCCCCCTCGTCGTCGGCGTCTGCGGTCGGCTCCCCGGCGTCCTGCCGGCGCACAGGTAGTAACGGTCGTGACGGCCCCGACGGTTCCGCCGGATAGGCTCGATCCGTGGAGCCGCCGCACAACGACACCAGCAAGAACGCCAGCGCCGCGCACGACAGCGCCGAGCCGGACCCGGGCCGCCGGCCGTGGGTCGTCGGGGTCTCCGGCGCGTCCGGGACGCCGTACGCCGCCTCCGTGCTGCGCGGGTTGCTCGCGGCCGGGGAGGCGGTGGACCTCGTCGTCAGCCGGGCGTCGCGGCTGACCTTGATGGACGAGACCCGGATCGCCTTCCGGGACGCGCACTGGCGCAGCGACCTGCGGGAGTGGCTGGCGCGCGGCGCGGACGGCAAGCCGGACGCCTTCCCCGTGACCGAGGAGGAGCTGGCGGGGGTCCGCTACTGGCCGGCCGGCGATCTGGCCGCGGGGCCGTCGTCGGGGTCGTATCCGGCGAAGGGGATGGTGATCGTCCCGGCGAGCACGGCGTGTGTGGCCGGCGTGGCGCTGGGACTGTCGAAGGACCTGTTGCAGCGGGTGGCGAGCGTGACGCTCAAGGAGCGGCGGCCGCTGGTCGTCGCGGTGCGGGAGACCCCGCTGAACGGGCAGACGCTGAAGCATCTGGTGGCGCTGGACGAGGCGGGCGCCGTGGTGCTGCCCGCCTCTCCGGCGTTCTACGCGGGTGCGACGCACATCCAGGATCTGGTGGACTTCGTCGCGGGCCGGGTGCTCGATGCGGCTCAGGTGCCGCACGGGCTGTACCGGCGGTGGGAAGGGGAGCTGGGGGGCGGCTCCAAGGGGGAGGCCCCGAAGGCTCGTTAGCGCTTCTTGGTGGTGGCGCGGCCCAGGCGGCGTCGTGCCCGCGGGGTCGCGGGCTGCTGGGCGGCACGGGAACGATTGGCCTGGTCCTGCAGCTCACGCATGCGGGCGTAGGCCATCTCGATCGAGTACACGGTGACAACTCCTGTTGAAAGATCGTCCTTGATCATTCTAAATGAATCACAGGGCTTGGGCCCTGTATGCCTTAGATTCTACATGCAGAACGCAGAAACGCGGAAAGATTGGAAGGCTTGAGGGCATGGACGCGGTGGATAGGCAGCTCATCCAGGCACTTCGTGAGAACGGCAGGGCCTCCTACGCGGAGCTCGGCCGGCTCGTCGGCCTCTCCGGTCCCAGCGTCACGGACCGGATCAACCGCCTCGAAGCGGCCGGAGTGATCACCGGATACCGTGCGACGGTCGACGCCGCCTCGCTCGGACTCGGCGTCACCGCACTGGTCGGCATCTCCCTGTCGGACGCCGCCGACCACGAGGACGTCGCCCGCCGGCTCAAGGACCTCGAAGAGATCGAGGACTGCTGGTTCATCGCCGGCGACGACTCCTACATGCTCAAGGTGCGGGTCGGCGACGTCGACGGGCTGGAGCGCACCATCCGGCGGCTGTCCGGCACCAAGGGCGTCTCCCGCACGCGGACCACGATCGTGCTCTCCACCAAGTGGGAGAACCGCGTCGGCGAACTCCCCGAAGAGGTCGACTGAGCCGGGCGCTCACCGGGGCGGGCGGCGGCGCCGGGGCAGTTCCCAGGGGTCGCCGCCCGCCGTGGAACCGGGGGAGTAGGCTCGGCGAAGCCCGTTTTTCGTAGGAAACGGCCAGCGTTTCACGTGAAACGGCCGGTGACAGACAGAGATGGTGGGAGGCGACCCGATGGCTGCGTCGATGGATGCCGGCCTCAAGCGCGAGCTGGAGGCCAAGGTCCGCGCCGGCGAACGGCTGACCCGCGAGGACGGAATCGCCCTCTACGAGTCCGACGACCTGGCCTGGCTGGGGGGTCTCGCCCACGAGGTGCGGACCCGCAAGAACGGCGACGTCGTCCACTTCAACGTCAACCGTCACCTCAACATGACCAACGTGTGCACCGCGTCCTGCGCGTACTGCTCGTTCCAGCGCAAGCCGGGCGAGAAGGACGCGTACACGATGCGCATCGAGGAGGCCGTCCGCCTCGCCAAGGCGATGGAGAACGAGAACCTCACCGAGCTGCACATCGTCAACGGCCTGCACCCGACCCTGCCGTGGCGCTACTACCCGCGCTCGCTGCGGGAGCTGAAGAACGCGCTGCCGCACGTCTCGCTCAAGGCGTTCACCGCCACCGAGATCCACCACTTCGAGACCATCTCCGGGCTGTCCGCCTCCGAGATCCTCGACGAGCTGATCGACGCCGGCCTGGAGTCGCTGACCGGCGGTGGCGCCGAGATCTTCGACTGGGAGGTCCGGCAGCACATCGTCGACCACGCCACCCACTGGGAGGACTGGTCGCGGATCCACCGCCTCGCCCACGCAAAGGGCCTCAAGACCCCTGCCACCATGCTCTACGGGCACATCGAGGAGCCCCGCCACCGCGTCGACCACGTCCTGCGGCTGCGTGAACTCCAGGACGAGACCGGGGGTTTCCAGGTCTTCATCCCGCTGCGCTACCAGCACGACTTCGTGGACATGAAGGACGGCAAGGTCCGCAACAAGCTCCAGGCGCGGACCACGATGGCCAGCGGTGCCGAGGCCCTGAAGACCTTCGCGGTCTCCCGGCTGCTCTTCGACAACGTCCCGCACGTCAAGGTCTTCTGGGTGATGCACGGCGTGCAGACCGCCCAGCTCGCGCTCCAGCACGGCGCGGACGACATGGACGGCTCGGTCGTCGAGTACAAGATCACGCACGACGCCGACAACTACGGCACGCCGAACAAGCTCACCCGCGACGACCTGCTGGAGCTGATCCGCGACGCCGGCTTCCGGCCCGTCGAGCGCAACACCCGCTACGAGACCATCCGCGAGTACCCCGGCCCGGACGCCGAGCGCCGCGAGTCCCCGCAGCCGATGCGGCTCTGACACCACCCCCGGTCCCACGGGGCCCCGGTAGGGTCCGCTCCATGAGCGTGCGCTTCGAGCTGGACCCTGCCGTCACCCCGGAAGTCCGCGACGGGATCCGCGCACTGTGGGCGGACGTCGCCAACGCGGGCGGTGCGGTCGGCCTGGTCCCGCCGGTGACCCCCGAAGACGTCCGCCCCGACCTCGTCCGCCACCTCGTGGCCCTCACCGAGGGCCGCGAACGCCTGCTCATCGGTCGGGACGCCGCCGGCCGGGTCGTGGCCACCGCGTTCCTCACGCTCAACTGGCACCGGATGTCCACCCACTGGCTGTGGGTCTACACCGTGATGGTCCACCCGGAGCTCCAGGGCCGGGGTGTCGGCCGCGCCCTGATGGCCGCGGTCGCCGACGCGGCCCGCGGCATCGACGACATCATCGGCCTGCGCCTGACCTGCCGCGGCGGCACCGGCCTGCGCCGCTTCTACGAGTCCTGCGGCTACAAGGAGATCGGCCGCGCCCCCCGCGCCATCAAGCTCGCCGACGGCGACTTCCGCGACGACATCACCATGTGGCTGGACCTGGCCTGAAGCGCCCTCGGCCGGGGGCCCGGAAGATCGCTCAGCGTCCTGTGCTTGACTGGACGGAGACCCTTTCGGTTGCCGTTGAGAAGAAGGTCCCGACCGTGAGTAGCCCCAAGTTCGCCACGCTCCGCTACACCGCCCTTCGCATCGGCCTGTTCGTTGCCAGCTTCGCCGTGGTGTGGGTGCTGGCGTACTTCCGGATCATTCCGCTCGGCGTCGGCAGCTCCAACACCGTCTGGCTGCTCCTCCTCGCCATCGTGATCTCCGCGCCGCTCAGCTTCGTGCTGCTGCGCAAGCAGCGGGACGCGATGTCCGAACAGATCGTGGCCAAGGTGGACCGCCAGAAGGAGCGTCTCGCGGCCAACCAGCGCATGGAGGACGGGCTCTAGGCCCCGTCCGTCCCCCCGCCGGACTGTAAGACGCGTCACGTCGACGCGCGGTCCGGTCCCCACGTCCGCCCGGCGCCCGGTGCGCGGAGTCCCAACTCCCCGCACCGGGCGCCGATTTGCGTTTTCCCACCGGTTTTGGGGCGCCCGACCCGGCTCCCTCCCGACCCAAAGATTTTCTTTGGGTTCCTCAAAGTTCAAGTGTTAACGTGCCTGTCATGAAGACCGCAGCTGCGCCCTCGAACCCCATGAGCGTCCCGCTCGTGGTGCGCCTGCACGTCGATCTTTGCCGCTGTATGTCCGCGGCCTGTTGCCGCCGCTGACCCGTTCCCCCAGCGGCCGGAGATCCTGCTCGTACGTACGGACCTCCTGGCGCCACGTCATGCCGTTCCCGACGCCCCGCGTCCTCACGCCTTTCCCGTCTCCGGAGTGTGTCCGTTGTCCACGTCTGCCCAGACTCCCGCGCCCGCCGGGGCGCCCCAGACCCCGAAGACCTCCCGAATACCCAAGATCCCGTTCTGGGTGCAGATCCTGGCCGGCCTCGCCCTCGGCGTGCTGCTCGGCTGGGCCGCCAAGAGCGGCGACATCGGCTGGCTCGGCTCCACCCTGGAGCACATCGGCGACCTCTTCGTCCAGCTGCTGAAGCTGGCCGTCGCCCCCCTGGTCTTCTTCGCGATCCTGGTCTCGATCACCAACCTGCGGCAGGTCAACAACGCCGCGCGGCTGGCCACCCGCACCCTGCTGTGGTTCATGGTCACCTCGCTCATCGCGGTGGCGATCGGCCTGGCCATCGGCCTGCTGACGCACCCCGGCGCGGGCACCGGACTGACCCCCAAGGACGGCAAGCTCCCCCAGCACACCGGCTCCTGGATCGACTTCCTCACCGGCATCGTCCCCACCGACGTCATCACGCCGTTCACCGAGCTCAACGTCCTGCAGATCGTCTTCATCGCGGCCGTCGCCGGCATCGCCGCACTGCAGCTCGGCGAGAAGGCCGAGCCGGTCCTCAAGCTCAGCCGCGCCACCCTGGAACTGCTCCAGAAGGCGCTGTGGTGGGTCATCCGCCTGGCCCCGATCGGCACCGTCGGCCTCATCGGCCACGCCATCGCCACCTACGGCTGGAACCTCATCGGCAAGTACGCGACCTTCACCGTCGACATCTACGTCGGCTGCGCGCTGGTCCTCTTCGTCGTCTACCCGCTGCTGCTCTCCACCGTCGCCAAGGTCAACCCGCTGCAGTTCTTCCGCGGCGCCTGGCCCGCCATCCAGCTGGCGTTCGTCTCCCGCTCCTCGGTCGGCACCATGCCGGTCACCCAGAAGGTCACCGAGCGCCTCGGCGTGCCGAAGGAGTACGCCTCCTTCGCGGTGCCGTTCGGTTCGACGACCAAGATGGACGGTTGCGCCTCGATCTACCCGGCGATCGCCGCGATCTTCATCGCGCAGATCTTCAACGTGCACCTGAGCATCGCCGACTACGTCCTGATCGCCTTCGTCTCGGTCATCGGCTCCGCCGCCACCGCCGGCCTCACCGGCGCCACGGTCATGCTGACCCTGACCCTCTCCACGCTGGGCCTGCCCCTGGAGGGCGTCGGCTTGCTGATGGCCATCGACCCGATCCTGGACATGATGCGGACTGCCACCAACGTGGCCGGCCAGTCCGTCATCCCGATCCTGGTCTCGGCCCGCGAGAAGATCCTGGACCGCGACGCCTACGCCCGTGCGACCAGCATCAGCATCGGCGACACCGACACCGACACCGACACCGACACCGACACCGACACCGACACCGACACCGACACCGACACCGACACCGACACCGAGGCCACCGGGTCCGCCGCCGAGCGCGAGCCGGCCCCGGCCGCGGCCTGACGCCACCCACCGGGGTCCGCCCCCGCAGCACCCGCAACGCCCCCGCGGCCCGTACGAGGCCGCGGGGGCGCTGTCGTGCCCGGCGGCGCGCACCGCGTCAACGGGCGAGTGCCACCGCGCCGGTGTGCGCCAGGATCGCCGCCGCGAGCGGGCGGTGGACCGCCGGCGGCAGCGCGTGCCCCATTCCCTCGACCTCGACCAGCCGCGCGCCCCGCACCGCCTGTGCGAGGTGCTGCGGGTGCGGCGGCGGGAACACCGGCTCGGCCGGGGCGCAGACCACCAACGTCGGCACGGCGTTGCGCGCCAGTTCGTCGGTGCGGAGCATCCCGCCGTCGTCGGCGCGCCCGTGGGCGGTGCCCACGCGGTGGTGGCCGGTGTGCGCGACGACCCGGCGCTCCAGGTCGCGGAAGAACGCCTCGTCGAACGGCAACCGCCCGCCGTCGAGCACCCGCCAGTGCGCGATCCGGCGCTCGATCTCGGCCGCTTCGCCGTGGTCCACCACCGGCCGGGCCCACATCTCCAGCACCTCCGGGGCGATGCCCGGCAACGCGTCCACCGGGACGGTGGAGCCGTCGGGCCGGGTGTACGGGACGGTGCTGAGGGCGCAGGTGCCCATCAGCGTGGCGCTGAGCAGCCGGTCGGGGTGGTCGGCGAGGAGCAGTTGCACCAGCATGCCGCCCAGCGACAGCCCGACCACGTGCGCCCGCTCGACGCCGAGCCCGTCCAGCACGGCGACCGCATCGGCGGCCAGGTCCGTGACCCGGTACGGACGGTCCTCGAACGGCCAGGTGGAGCGGCCGGTGTCCCGGTGGTCGTAGCGGATCACCCGGTGGTGCGCGGCCAGTGCGTCCACCAGCGGCTCCGGCCAGCCGACGCCGCTGGCCTGCGCGCCCATGACCAGCAGCAGCGCCGGTGCGCCGACGGGTCCCCGCTGCTCGGTCCACAGCCGGATTCCCGGGGCGACCTCGACGAACTGCTCGTGCACCGCCGTCCCTCGTTGCTGCACCATGCGCGGACCTCCTCGATCCCTCGATGAAGCGAACCGTATCGTCTCGTTGTGTCTCACATCATGTCAAGCGAGCGGGTGCGGAGGGCGAAGATCGTAAACTTACTTTGCGGTAAATGCCGCAAAGGGGCGGGCTGATGGAGGGGCTTGAGGGTGGGAGCTGCCAAGCGCAAGCGGGTGCCGCGGGCGGTCCGGGAGCAGCAGATGATGGACGCCGCGGTGCGGACGTTCGCGCGGTGCGGGTACCGGGCCGCCTCCATGGACGAGATCGCCGAACTCGCCGGCGTCTCCAAGCCGCTGGTCTACCTCTACCTCCACTCCAAGGAGGACCTCTTCAGTGCGGTCATCCGGCGCGAGTCCGCGGCGTTGGTGGCGGCCGTGACCGCGGCCGTCGAACCGGGCGCCGCCGCCGACCGCCAGCTCTGGAGCGGCCTGGCCGGCTTCTTCGCCCACACCGCCGCGCACCCCGACGGCTGGGCGGTGCTGCACCAGCAGGCGCGGGCCCAGGGTGAGCCCTTCGTCGCCGAAGTGGCGGCCATGCGGGCGGAGATCGTCCGGTTCGTCACCGGCCTGATCGGCGCCGCCGCGAAGGAGGCCGGCTGCGCCGGCGAACTGGCCGACCGCGAGGTGGCCGGCCTGGCCCACGCCCTGGTCGGCGCCGCCGAATCCCTCGCCGAGTGGGTCAACGCCCCGGCCGCCGACGGCACTTCGTCCACCGCCGGCCCCGCGCCGGACCGGCCCACGGCCGAGGAGGCCGCCGGCACCCTGATGAACTTCGCCTGGTCCGGCCTCGACCGCCGCATGCGCGGCGAACGGTGGGCCCCGGCCTGACCCGACCGGCGGCCGGCGCGCCACCGTCCCCCGGCCGTACGGGAATTGCCGTGCACGGGCATTGGCCAGCCCCGTGCCCCGGGCGTAAATTTACTGCGCAGTAAGGTTACCGTCGGGTCAGCGCCGAGAGGGGCCGGCACCTTGCTGCATCCACTGCGTTCCGGTCGACCGCGCCCACCCCGTCGCCGTCGCCGCGCGCCACCCCGTCGCCGCGGCCCACCCCGTCCGCGCCCCCACCGGCGCCGCCCCCACCGGACCGCCGCCGTCCGGCAGCCACAACCAGGAC
>LIQL01000054.1 GCA_001418405.1 Streptomyces diastatochromogenes
CCAAGCCCCTGCTGGGCCGGGAGGGCGAGGGCGTCACCGTCCACCCACCGGGAGAAGCCGCGGTCCGGCGCGAGGAACCCTGCTGCTACCAGGAGTTGGCGCCGCTACCGGACTTCGACGGCAACCGGGTGGTGCTCGGCGCCTGGGTCGTGGCGGACGAGGCGGCCGGACTCGGCATCCGCGAATCGACCGGCCTGGTCACCGACGAGTACGCGCGGTTCCTGCCGCACCTCATCACCTGAGAAACCCGGTGCGGCACACCGGGACGCGCTGCTACGGTCGGCCGCATGCAGCGCGCGGGCCAGCGGGTCACGACGACGCCGGAGGACGTCCCGGCGCGCTGACCGCTGACCTGTGAGTCATCGAGCCCCGGGGCGAGTGCCCCGGGGCTTCGCCGTGTGGTCACTCGCCCCGAGGGCGACCCGTGAGGAGACCACCATGAACGCCACCCCGGTCCACGACCACCGCCGGCTCGGCCGCGCACTGGACCTGTTCGACACCGACCCCCTGATGGGCGCCGGACTGCCCTACTGGCTGCCGGACGGCGCGGCGGTGCGGCACGCCCTGGAGGAGTACGTCCACGAGGTCGAGCGCCGCGCCGGCTACCGCCACGTCTACTCGCCCGTCCTGGGCAAACGCGAGCTCTACGAGATCTCCGGGCACCAGGACCACTACAGCGACGACATGTTCCCGCCGATGGACGTCGGCGGCGAGCAGCTCGTACTGCGCCCCAGCCTGTGTCCGCACCACGCCCTGATCTACCGCTCCCGCCCCCACAGCTACCACGAACTCCCGCTCCGCCTCGCCGAGTTGGGTGGTATGTACCGCTCGGAGCGGTCCGGTGTGCTCGGCGGGCTCACCCGTGTACGGGCCATCCAGCTCAACGACGCGCACATCTTCTGCGCCCTCGACCAGGTCGCCGACGAGGCCGGTGCCGCCCTGGAACTGATCCGCCGCGCCCACGCCGACCTCGGCATCCGCGCCGCCCGCTACCGGCTCTCGCTCCCGGGGGAGGGCGGCAAGTACGTCGCCGACCCCGCGATGTGGCGGCGCGCCGCGGCCCTGCTCACCGAGGCCCTCGACGCCTCGGGCGTGCCCTACGAGGCCGCCGGCGGCGAGGCGGCCTTCTACGGCCCCAAGATCGACGTGCAGGTCGTCGACCGCGCCGGCCGCGAATCCACCCTGTCCACCGTCCAGGTCGACCTGCACCAGCCGCGCCGCTTCGACCTGTCCTACGCGGGCCCCGACGGCAGCCGCCACCGACCCGTGATGGTCCACCGCGCCGTCATCGGCAGCGTCGAACGCGCCGTCGCCCACCTCATCGAGGAGCACGGCGGCGCCTTCCCCGCCTGGTTGGCGCCCGTGCAGGTCGCGGTGCTCCCGCTCTCCGCGGCCGAACTCCCGCCCGCCGAAGCCCTGGTGCGGCGCTGCGTCGACCGGGGGCTGCGGGCGGCCCTCGCCGACCCCGCACAGGGCACCCTCGGCGCCCGCGTCCGCGCCGCCCGACACGCCCCCTACCAGGCGGTCATCGGTCCCCGCGAGGCCGGCGCCGACCTCGTCGCGCTCCGGCTGCGCGACGGCCGGCGCCCGGCGCCGCTGCCCGCCGCCGAGGCGCTGGCCCGGATCGCGGCGGTGGTGGCCGGGCGCGGCGGCGCGCTGTGGGCGGACGCCTGACGCCCCCGGGGGACCGGCGGACCGTCGGGGGCGCTCACCTGCTTCCCGCCCCGGCCGGGCCGGACGGCAGGGTGCCGATCACGACGGTGGCGTAACGCTCGTCGCAGGTGGCCACCTCGGCGAGCAGGCCGCTGCGCCGGACGGCCTCGACGGCCCGGTCGGCCTGCCGCTCGCCGGTCTCGAAGAGCAGGTGGCCGCCCGGCGCCAGCCACCGGGGCGCCGCAGCGGTCACCCGCCGCAGCACGTCGAGGCCGTCCGTGCCGCCGTCGAGCGCCACCAACGGTTCGAAGTCGCGGGCCTCCGGGGGCAGCAGGCCGACCTCTTCGGTGGGGACGTAGGGGACGTTGGCCGTCAGGACGTCGATCCGCCCCCGCAGGTGCCCCGGCAGCGCGGCGAACAGGTCGCCCTCGTGGACCTGCCCGTCGACGGCGGCCACGTTGCGCCGGGCGCAGCGCACCGCGGCCGGTTCGATGTCGCAGGCGTGCAGTTCGACCCCGTCCAGCGCCGTGGCCAGGGCCGCCCCCACCGCGCCCGAGCCGCAGCACAGGTCGACCGCCACGGTGCGCCGGCCGGTCCGCTCGGCGGCCCGGCGCCCGAGGGCGACGGCCCGGCCCAGCAGGTACTCGGTGCGGCGCCGCGGCACGAAGACGCCCGGGTCGACGGCGATGCGCAGACCGCCGAACTCGGCCCAGCCGAGGACGTGTTCCAAGGGGTGGCCGACCGCCCGCCGCTCCACCATGGCGGCGAGCTCGTCGGGGGTGCGGGCCGCGGCGACGAGCAGCGCGGCCTCGTCCTCGGCGAAGACGCAGCCGGCGGCGCGGAGCCTGGCGACGACGGCGGCCCGGGACGGCGCCGTCGGCGGGAGCGGGACGCCGGACGCGGGGGAGGGACGGGAGGAGGGTGACGGGTGGGACGACGACATGCTGGTGAGCCTTTCGGGATGCCGAGGGGCGCTTCCCGGGTCACGGATGTCGGGCGGTCACCTGGAGCCGGTGGACGCACGGACGCGAGACGGGAGCACCTGCCTGGTCTGGCGGGAAATCGGTCTCACCTCCTTGGGCGGTCGCGTGCACGGACGGGCGCGGGCCGGCGACACGGTGTCCGCCGGCGGCCGGGGCCACAGTACCCGACCTGGTGATCGGGAGTCAGGAGGGACCTGTGGGGACCGCGTGCCGAAGCCCCACGCACCCCGCAGGACGCGCAACCACGGTGCGGACCAGCAGGTTTGCGTGCGGGGCCGGCGGGACGCGCCCTGCGGCACGGCAGCCGGGCCCCGCGGGCGACAGCCGGCGACGACGCCTGACCTCGGCCGTTGCCCGGCCGATCCCCAGCCGATCCCCGGCCGTCGCGAACGGTTGACTTGGAGGGCGCTCCAACTCCTACCGTCAGGGGCAGGTCGAGGGGCGGACGGTCGCCCCGGGCCGAAGAGGCGCCCCGTCGCGGGGCACCCGTTCCCGTTCGCAGTACGTGCCAGGAGGTAGCAGCATGACGGAGATTCCCACCCGCCGCCTTGGGGGACTCGTGGTGTCCGCGCAGGGGCTCGGGTGCATGGGGATGAGCCACGGCTACGGCGCCTCCGACGACGACCAGTCGATCGCGACCCTGCGCCACGCGCTCGACCTCGGCGTCAGCCTGCTGGACACCGCGGACTTCTACGGGGCGGGGCACAACGAGGAACTGATCGGCCGGGCGATCGCCGGGCGGCGCGACGAGGTGGTGCTGGCCACCAAGTTCGGCTTCGCCAACCGGCTCGGTGAGCCGACCGCGATCCGCGGTGACGCCCCCTACGTCCGCGAGGCGTGCGACGCCTCGCTGCGCCGGCTCGGCGTCGACCACATCGACCTCTACTACCAGCACCGCGTCGACCCCGACGTGCCGATCGAGGAGACCGTCGGCGCGATGGCGGAACTGGTCGCGGCGGGCAAGGTGCGCCACCTCGGCCTGTCCGAGGCCGGTGCGGACACCCTCCGGCGGGCCCACGCGGTCCACCCGATCGCCGCGCTGCAGAGCGAGTGGTCGCTGTGGACCCGCGACCTGGAGCAGGAGATCGCGCCGGTCTGCCGCGAACTGGGCATCGGCCTGGTCCCGTTCTCCCCGCTCGGCCGGGGCTTCCTTACGGGGCGGTACACCTCCGTCGAGGGCCTGTCGGAGTCCGACGTGCGGCGCACCCAGCCCCGCTTCGCGGACGGCAACCTGGAGCAGAACCTCGCCATCGTGGCGAAGCTCGACGAACTCGCCGCCGAAAAGGGCGTCACCGCAGGACAGTTGGCGCTCGCCTGGGTGCAGCACCGGGGCGACGACGTCGTGCCGATCCCCGGCACCCGCCGCCGGAAGTACCTGGAGGAGAACCTCGCGGCGCTCGACGTGCGGCTGTCCGCCGAGGAGCTCGCCGCCATCGACGCCGCGGCCCCCGCCGACGAGGTCGCCGGCACCCGCTACGACGCGAAGAGCATGACCTTCGTCAGCAAGTGAGGACGTCCGCGGCGGCCCGCGCGGGCGGTGCGCGCGGCCGCCCGCGGGGGGGCGTCGGCCCTCACGCCGGCGACATCACCTCGTACAGGTTGCCGTCGGCGTCGGTGAAGAACAGCCCGCGGGCGCACAGCGGGTGATCGGTCCGGCCGTTGTCCGGTTGGTCGGGCCGGCTGCCGTACGGGACGTCGGCCGCCCGGAGGCGGGCGAGGATCCCGTCGAACGTCGCCGGATCGACGTCGAAGGCCAGGTGGTGGCCCTCGGCGTCCGGAACGGCCATGAAGTCGAGGGTGAGCGTCTCGTTGACCCGCACCGGGGCGAAGTGCCCGTTGCGGCCGGCCGGCGGGAGTTCCGCGAGCCCCATGACGGTGGCGAGGAAGCGGGCCGCCGCGCGGTGGTCGGCGGCCGGGACGATGGTGTGGTTGAGGGTGACCGGCATCAGGCGCTCCCGGGGTCGGCGAGGGTCCCGTGGAGCAGCACGGAGATGAGCTCCTCGGGGGCGAGCGGGGCGCCGCCCGCGCCGCCCCGTGCGGGCAGGCGGCTGAAGAGCAGGCCCAGCAAGGCGGCGGCGACCCGCTCCGGGGCCAGCCGAAGCCGCTCCCGGTCCGGTTCGACGAGGGCGACGACGGCGTCCTGAAGGACGCGGAAGGACCGGGTCCGCCCGTCCTCGGGGGGCTCGCCGTCCGCCCGCGCCGCCGGCGGGTGCGGGCGGTCGCGGCGGTGCCCGGAGGCGTAGAGGCTGCCGATGACGGTGCCCATCCGCTCCAGGTGGGCGCAGAGCGCCTCGGCGGCCTCGGTGAGCCGTACGGCCAGCGGCTCGTCGAGGGGGACGGAGGCGAGTTCGCGCAGGACGTGGTCGACGCCCACCGCCTCCGCCACGCAGGCGTCCAACAGCGCGTCCTTGTCCTGGAACGCGCGGAAGATCGTGGCCTCGCCGATGCCGGCGGCGCGGGCGATCTGGCTGGTGGTGACGGCCGCCCCGTGCTCCGCGACCAGTGGCAGGGCGGCCGCGACGATCATGGCGCGGCGCTGCTCGACGTTCATGCCGGGCGCCCGGCGGCGGGCGGGCCGGTGCTCGGAGGCGGCTGCTGGTGAGGACATGCCGCCACGTTATGGAGTGAGTACTCACTCCGTCAATGGGTCGTGCGGAGGAGGCGCGCCCGGAGGGCCGTCCTTAGACTTCTGGGAGGCGACGGACTGCCGAGCGGCGACCGGATTTCCGACGGTCGGCACGACCCCGAGGGGCGGCGCACCATGGAATGGAAGCTCGAACTGGTCCCGATTCCGGTGAGCGACGTGGAGCGCGCGAAGCGCTTCTACAGCGAGCAGGTGGGCTTCGCCGTCGACCTCGACCTCCGGCTCGACGACGGCGCACGGATCGTCCAGCTGACCCCGCCCGGCTCGGGCTGCTCGATCGTCCTGGGCGTCGGTGACGGAGTGACGCCGGTGCGGCCCGGTTCCGTGCAGGGGGTGCAGCTCGTGGTGCCCGACGTGGCCGCGGCCCGCGGCGAGTTGCTCGCCCGCGGAGTGCCGGTCGGCCCCGTCCAGCACGTGGCGGACGGGGCGCTGACCGACGGCCCCGGCGGAGCCTGGAACTCGTTCGTCTACTTCAACGACCCGGACGGGAACGGCTGGGCCGTCCAGCAAGGGGCGACGGACCCCGCGGACGGACACTGACCCCGGCCGTCCCGCCCCGGATCACACGGCGTCCGGATCACACGGCGTCCGGATCACACGGCGTCCGGATCGCGCGGCGTCCTGATCACACGGCGTCCGGATGGCGCTGCGGGTGGGTGGCCTCCAGGTGGGCCAGGTGCGTGCGCCCCCAGTCGCCCAGCGGGGCGAGCGCGTCGTTGAGGGAGGCGCCGAGCCCGGTCAGCGTGTACTCGACCTTCGGCGGCACCTGGTCGAACACCTCGCGGTGGACGATGCCGTCGGCCTCCAGTTCGCGCAGCTGCTGGGCCAGCACCTTCTCGCTGATCCTCGGCAGCTCCCGGCGCAACTGGCCGAACCTTCGGGGCCCTTGGGCCAGCGCCCACAGGAGCAGGACCTTCCACTTGCCGCCGATGACGTCCACGGCGGCGTCCAGTCCGCACTCGTAAGGGCCCTTCCGCCCGCTCACGCCGACCCCCTCCGCGTCCCCCGCGACGCACCCTCCGGGCGCGTCCGCACGCGCCTCGTCGCGTCCAGTATCGACGATCGGGCCCGCGGCCGGCTTCAGTTGCCGTACGGGCGGGCGGTGCGCGCCTCCCGCAGGGCCACGGCCCACCACTCCAACTGGTTCAGCAGGGCGTCGGCGGCCTGGGCCGGCGGGGCCGGGTCGTGCAGCTGGCCCTGCTCGTCGAACGGGCCGGCGGTCAGCGCGAAGCTCACCGTCTCGCGCACCGTCGTGGCGTGCAACTCGGCGAAGACCAGCCGCAGTTGCTCGACCGCGCGCAGGCCGCCGGAGATCCCGCCGTACGAGACGAAGCCGACCGGCTTGGCCTGCCACTCGGCGCGCAGCAGGTCGACAGCGTGCTTGAGCGGGGCCGGGAAGGAGTGGTTGTACTCCGGCGTGATCACCACGAACGCGTCCGCCTGCTCGATGCGCTTGGCGTACGCGATGAACTCCTCGCTGCCGTGCCGGAGTTCGTACGGCCGGACGGCGTCCAGGTCGACGACGTCCACGGTGACGTGCGGGTGGGAGGCGCCGACGTGCCGGGTGAACCACTCGGTGACGACCGGGGCGAAGCGGCCCTCCCGGGTGCTCCCGACGATGACGGCGAGGGTGTAGCGCGCTGCGGACATGTGAGGCCCTTCGTGGCGGAGTGAGTGCGACGACCCCAAAGGTAGAACCTCAACTAAAATTGAGGTCAAGCGCGCGGGGGCGAGGAGGGGTGACCCGCCCCCTGACGGGCCTCACGTACCGGGGGCGTCACTGCGCGCCGAACAGCTCCAGCAACTCCGCCTTCTGGAACATCCGGGCCGTCTCGATCGCCGACGGGGACCCGGCCGCCGGATCGGCCCCGTGCGCCAGCAGGACCTTCACCACCTCGTCCTCGCCCTTGAACACCGCGCCCGCGATGGGGGTTTGCCCGCGGTCGTTGGCGCGGTCCGCGTCGCCGCCCCGCTGCAACAGGGCCTCCACGGTGTCCGGGTGACCGTGGTAGGCGGCGAGCATCACGAGGGAGTCGCCCTTGTCGTTCGTCAGGTTGGCGGGCACCCCCGCGTCCACGTAGGCGGCGACGGTGTCGGTGTCACCGTGCCGCGCCAGGTCGAACACCTTGGCCGCGAGCTGCAGCACCTCGGGGTCGTGCGCGTGCTCGATCGCCTCGGGTCCCTGCGGCTCGGAATTCGCGTCGCTCATGGTCGCCGGCCTCCTGCTGTGGTGGTGAGTGTGTGTCGAATGCACCGCCACTCTAGATTTCCCCGGCCCCCCACGCCGCGGACGCCGGGTCGCGGATCCCACCGAACCCACCCCAATGACCAGCACGTGCGGCACGAACGCCGGGCCCGCGGACGCCACCGCCGGACCGCCGACTGCGGCGCGGCCGGCGAGGCGGCCACCGCCCGCCCCGCCGCCGGCTCCGTCAGAACGCCGCGCGGATCTCGCCCACCCGGCTGCCGCCCCCGTGCAGCGGCACGTCCTCGATCCGCGCCAGCACCGGATCGTCCACGCCCAGCCCCCGCAGGAGCCGGGCCAGCACCGGGCCCAGCGTGCGGG
>LIQL01000540.1:0-12568 GCA_001418405.1 Streptomyces diastatochromogenes
TCGGCCTCTCCGACGACGAGGTGCTCATCGGGTCCACCGGCGTGATCGGGCGTCCCCTGCCCATGGACACCATCCGGGCGCACTTCGACGGGGCCGCGCAGCGCGGTCCCGACGCCTTCACCGCGGCGCCGCTGGACGTGGCGCGGGCCATGATGACCACCGACACCCGCCCGAAGACCGCCGTCCGCACGGTCGGCGCCGCCCGGCTCGTCGGCATCGCCAAGGGCGTCGGCATGCTGGAGCCGAACATGGCCACGATGCTGGCCTACGTCGTCACCGACGCCGAACTCGCCGCGACGGACCTGGACCGGGCACTGCGGACGGCCGTCGACGCGACGTTCAACTGCCTGAGCGTGGACACCGACACCTCGACCTCCGACACCGTCGCGGTGCTCGCCAACGGCGCGGCCGGCCCGGTCGATACCGAAGAGTTCGCCGCCGCCCTCGCCGACCTCTGCCTGGACCTGACCCGGCAGCTCGCCAGCGACGGCGAGGGCGCCACCAAGCTGCTGCGGGTCACCGTGACCGAGGCGCGCGACGCCGCGCAGGCCAAGCGCATCGCCAAGAGCGTCGTCAACTCGCCCCTGGTCAAGACCGCCGTCTACGGCGCGGACCCCAACTGGGGGCGGGTCCTGATGGCCGTCGGCAAGAACACCGACGACCGGGACATCGAGCCGCACCGCGTCACCGTCGCCTTCGGCGGCACCGAGGTCTACCCGACCGAGCCGACCCCGGAACTGCTCGCGGACCTCACCGCCGCGCTGCGCCGCAGTGAGGTCGACCTCGCCGTCACCCTCGGCATCGGCGACGGCGCGGCGACCGTGTTCGGCTGCGACCTGTCCCCCGGGTACGTCCGGATCAACGCGGACTACACGACGTGAACCGCCCCGCCCGCGGCCCCGGCCCGTTGCTGGTCGTCCCGCAGTGGCAGGGGTCGGCGGCCGGCGCGCCGCAGCGGGTGGCGGCCGGCGCGCACCGCCTGGGCGCCCTGCTGCCCGCGACCCGCCGCACCGTCGTGCCGATCAGCCCCGACCCCGGCCGCACCGAGGACGGGGTGCGCCATCTCGACGTCCTGGCCGCCTCGTTGCGCGCCACCCGGCAGGCCCTGGCGGAGTGGGGCCCGGGGCCGCTGCGCACGGTCGGCGGGGACTGCGGCGTCGAACTCGCGCCCGTTTCGCACGCCGTCGCCCGGCACGGCGCGGACCTCGCCGTCGTCTGGTTCGACGCCCACGCCGACCTCAACACCCCGGCGAGCTCGCCCTCCGGGGGCTTCCACGGGATGGTGCTGCGCACCCTGTTGGGGCAGGGCCCGGCGGCGCTGCTGCCCCCGCCGGACGGGCGCCTCGACGCCCGTCGGCTGGTCCTCGCCGGGGTGCGCGCGCTCGACGCCGAGGAGCGCCGGTTCCTCGCCGCCGCGGGCGTGCCGGCGCTGCCGGTCGCCGCGCTCGACGACCCGGACCGGTTGATCGCCGCGGTGGCCGCCACCGGCGCCCGGCACGTCTACGTCCATCTGGACCTGGACGTACTGGACCCCGGCCACTTCGCGGGACTGTCCTGCCCGGAGCCGGCGGGCCTGCACCCCGAGAAGCTGGCCGACGCCCTGACGGCGCTCGTCGGGAGCTTCGTGCTCGCCGGGGTCGGGATCACCGAGTACGCGCCGGCCGCGGCCGGTCCCGCGCCGGCGGAACCGGCCGTCGAGGAGGGCGTGTTGCGCCGGCTGTTCACCGGACCGGCCTTCTCGTAGGGCGCCGGTGCGCGGGGCGGGTCCGCTCAGGCGTCGAGCGGCTGCCAGACCGTTCCGTCGCCGTCCGCCCGGACCCGCCCGAAGACCACGTCGGCGAAGTGGATGCCGAAGCCGACGGTGTCCGGCTCCTGGAGCTCCGCGATCAGGCGGCGGCGGGCGGCGACGGCCGCCGCGGGGTCGTGGTCGGGGGCCGCGCGCCACTCCGGGTGGCCGATCTGGATCGGCGAGTGCAGGGCGTCGCCGAAGGCGATCAACCGCCGCCCGCCCGCGGTGATTTCGTAGCCGGCGTGCCCCGGTGTGTGGCCGCCGTAGAACCGGATCCGCACGCCGGGGAAGACCTCCTCGCCGTCCGCCACGGTCCGGACGCGGGGCGCCAGTGCACCGAGGATCTCCGGGCCGATGCCGTGCGCCGCCATCAGGTCGCGGTGGGCCCACTCGGGCTCGGCGATCAGGTAGTCGGCGTGCGCGAAGGCGGGGTGGTCGCTGCCCGGGGCGGGGTGCCAGGCCCAGCCGAGGTGGTCGGTGTGGAGGTGGGTGACGGCCACCGCCTCGATGTCGGCCGGCGTGCGGCCGAGGGCGGCGAGGTTGTCCAGCAGCGCGCCGCCGTGCAGGGCGCCGTGGGCGTTGCCCGGTTCGGTCGGGAACGACTGCGGCCCGACGCCGGCGTCGATCAGCAGCGCCCGGTCGCCGTGCTCCACCAGGAGGCCGCCGACGCCCGCCACCAGGTTCCCGGTCGCGTCCAGGTACTCGGGGTGCGCGGCCCAGGTCGCGTCCGTGGTGTCCGGCAGCCAGCGGCGCGGGACCAGCTGCACCGCGCCGTCCGGCACGTACGTGACGGTGGTCGCGCCGAGCCGCAGGGAGCGGCGGACGGCGGGTCGGCGCAGTCGTTCGTCGGTGCCGGGTGCGGTGGTGCTCATGGTCGCGGTCCTTTCGGAAGGCGTGCGGGGCAGGGGTGTTGGGGCGCTCCCCACTGCGGCGGGGCGCCGGCGCCGCACCGGAACGCGGCGACACCGCCACCATAAGCATCAAGCTTTAATGATTCAAGCTCGGATTATTTAGGCTAGGGGTACTTGGTAGGATGACCCCATGACGACGAACCCGGAAGAACAGGCCCTCGCGGAGCGCCAGCTGTGCGGCCTGGTGAACGGGTTGGCCCAGCAGATCGCCGACCACGTCCGCCGGCGCGCGGCCACGCTGGGCCTCACCGCCCCCCAGGCCACCGCGCTGCGCGAACTGGCCGGGCCGTTGACGATGCGGGAGCTCGCCGAGCGGATGAGCTGCGAGCCCTCCAATGCCACGTTCGTCGTCGACAAGCTCGAAAAGCAGCAGCTGATCGAGCGGCGACCGCACCCCACCGACCGCCGCGCCAAGCAGCTCGTCCTCACCCCGCAGGGCATCGAACTCCGCGCCCGGCTGCTCGCACTCCTGGAGGCCGAGTCCCCGCTTGCCGGGCTCGACGAGGAGGAACGGAGCACGCTACAGGGCCTGTTGGCGCGTGCCGTGGCGCACCCCGCGAAGGGTGCGCCGCCGGCGCAGCGGTGACGCCCGGGTGGTCGGGGTGCGGCGCCGACCGCGCGCCGCGCCGTACCGCCCTCAGGCCCACTCGACGAGTTGCAGCACCACGCCGTTCGGATCGGTGACCTGGAACAGGCGCTCGCCCCAGGGCTCTTCGCGCAGCGGCATGGTGAGCGGCACCCCGGCCCGGCGCAGGCGCTCCTCGTGGCCCGCGAGGTCGGTGACGGTGAAGGCGAGGATCAGGCCGCCGGCCCGCTGGTCGCGCTGCGCGGCGGGCAGCACCTCGGTGCCGCGCTGCAACAGCACGAGGTCGACGGCGGCCGCTTCGTGGGTCAGCTTGGCGAAGCCGTCGGCGGCCGCGACCTGGGTGTAGCCGAAGTGCGCGATCAGGAAGTCGCGGGAGGCGGCCACCTCGTCGACGGTCAACGAGACGGTGGAAGCGGTGATGTTGATGGGGTCTCCTCGGGGGCGGGCGGCGACGCGCACCGCAAAAAGTACGACGGGCGTAAATTTAGAATGAGGGCATGGAGGGGTCAAGGGGCTTTTTACGTCGGAGGTAAAGTCGTGCCATGGATGTCGAGCCCCCCTTGGGCCTCCGCGAGGCCAAGAAGCAGGAGACCAGGCAACTGATCTCCGACCACGCCACCCGCCTCTTCCAGCGGCAGGGCTTCGAGGCGACGACGATCGCGGAGATCGCCACCGCCGCCCGCGTGGCGAAGAAGACGGTCACCAACTACTTCGCGCGCAAGGAGGACCTGGCGCTCGACCACCACGAGGAGTTCACCGCGAGCCTCGCCCGCGCCGTGGACGCCCGGGAGCCGGGGGAGTCCGCGCTCGCCGCGGTGCGCCGCGCCTTCGGCGCCGCCCTGCGCGAGCGCGACCCCGTCGCGGGCTTCGCCGGGCCGGCCTTCGCCCACATGGTCGCCGACAGCCCCACCCTCACGGCCCGGCTGCGGGAACTGCACGAGCTGCGGGAACGCGCGCTGGCCGGCGCACTCGCCGCGGCCACCGGCGCGCCGGCGGACGACGTCCTGCCCCGCGCCGCGGCCGCCCAACTGGCCGCCGCACTCCGCCTCTTGTTCGTGCGCATCCAGGAACGCACGCTGGCCGGCGACCCCGAAGCGGGGATCGCCACGACGATCGGCGCCGAGGCCGAGCGGGTCTTCGACCAGCTCGAACCGGCCCTGGGGCGCTACGCGGTCCGGTAGTCCCGCGGGCCGGTCGCCGCGCCCCGGGGTGCGGGGCGCGGCGGCCGGCGCGGGGCGTCAGAGCCGGTCGAGGAGTGCGGTCAGCTCGGCGACCTCGGCGGCCTGGCCGCGGACGACGTCGTCCGCGAGCTTCTTGGCGGTGGCGTTCCGGCCGCGCCGCTGCTCGTCCTTGGCCATGTCGATCGCCCCCTTGTGGTGGGCGATCATCATCGTCGCGAACGCACGGTCGAACGCGCGACCCTTCGCGGCCTTGAGCGCCTTCATGTCCTCGTCGGACATCATTCCGGACATGCCGGAGCCGTGCCCGCCGGCCCCGGAACCGTGGTCCATGGAGCCGGAGCCGTGGTCCATGCCCGGCATGGCGCCGGCGGACTCGGGCTTGCCCCACGCCTTCAACCAGGCGCGCATCCGCTGGATCTCGGGGTCCTGCGCCTGCTTGATCGCTGCTGCCAGCTTCTTGACCTCCGGGTCGGCGGCGCGGCCGTCGGCGAGCCGGGCCATCTCCAGGGCCTGCTGGTGGTGCGGGATCATCATCTGCGCGAACCTCACGTCCGTGTCGCCGACCGGCCCCGGGGCGGGGTTGCCGCCGGCGGTGGCGGACGGGGTGCCGCCGTGGTCCGCGGTGCCCTTGCGGTCGGTTTCGGTGGCGCCGCCGCAGGCGGCGAGGAGCAGGGCCGCGGAGGCGGCGAGTGCGGTGAGGGCCAGTCGGCGGGCCCCGGGACGGGCGGTCCGGCGGGCGGGGCGGTCGGTGCGCTGATGCGCGGTCATATCGATACCTCGTGCTGTCTGTGCGGTGGACTACTCGGACGAACGCGGGGGCGTGCGGGCAGCGCGGGGCGCCCGCGGTGGCGTTCGGCCTAGATCCGCAGGATCGACAGCTCGGCGAGGTCCGGGGGCCGCGGCGGGGGATGGGGCCGCATCCGGGCGAGCGTGCCGGCGCGCAGCGGGACCAGCCAGTCGGTCCGGCGGCGCAGCGCCCCGTACAGCAGGGCGGCCAGGGCCCAACTCCCCAGGACGGCCAGGCACAGCGACGTCATGTCCATCCCCGCGCCGGGCCCGTGTGAGGAGGGTCCGGGTGAGGCGGCCCCGGGGTGCGCGGCGGCGTGTCGCTGGTTCGCGGCCGGACCGGCGGCCGGGGCCGGGTGGGTGCGGGCCGCGGCGCCGTGCGCGGCGGTCGCCGCACGGGCGTCCGGCGTATCGGAGTGGCCCGTGGGGTGGCCCAGGGTGTGCATCGCGAAGACGCCCAGGGCGAGCACGGCGACCAGCAGCAGGTGCCCCCAGGCACCGGCCGCCCGCATCCGCCGGTTCGTCCGCATCTCCTCGACCTCCCGGATCCGAGGGTAGGGCAGGCCGTGTCCGGCGGGCGGCGCGCCCCCACCCCTCGCCCACATACCCCCTGGGGGTCGGGTCGCGGGGTGCCGGTGCCGGTGCCGGCCCGGCCCGTCGCGGCTGCCCGCGGCACCGTGCGCCCCGGTGACAGAGCTGGTGCGGTGCCGTCGGGGTCTCGGCCCCTTCTCGGTGCGTCACTGGTCCGCGGCCTGGAACCCCCGCAGCCGCAGGCTGTTGCCGACGACGAAGACCGAGGAGAAGGCCATCGCGGCCCCCGCGATCATCGGGTTGAGCAGCCCGGTCGCGGCCAGCGGCAGCGCCGCGACGTTGTACGCGAAGGCCCAGAAGAGGTTGGACTTGATGGTCCCCAGGGTGCGGCGGGAGAGCCGGATGGCGTCGGCCGCGGCCCGCAGGTCACCCCGTACGAGGGTGAGGTCGCCGGCCTCGATGGCGGCGTCGGACCCGGTGCCCATGGCCAGCCCGAGGTCCGCCCGGGCCAGCGCCGCCGCGTCGTTGACGCCGTCGCCGACCATCGCCACGGTCCTGCCCTCCTGTTGGAGGCGCCGGACCACCTCGACCTTGTCCTGCGGCAGCACTTCGGCGATCACCCGGTCCGCGTCGATGCCGACCTCGGCCGCGACGGAGCGCGCCACCGCCGCGTTGTCGCCGGTCAGCAGCACCGGCGTCAGGCCGAGCGCGCGCAGCCGGCGGATCGCCTCCGGGCTGCTGTCCTTCACGGCGTCGGCGACCTCCAGCACGGCCCGGGCCGCGCCGTCCCACGCCACCGCGATCGCGGTCCGCCCGTTCGCCTCGGCCGCCGCCTTGGCCCGGGCCAGCTCCTCAGGGAGCGGGATCGCCCACTCGGCCAGCAGCTGTTCCCGGCCGACCAGCACGGCGTGCCCGTCGACGACGCCCTGGACGCCGAGCCCGGCGATGTCGGCGAAGTCCTCCGGCACCGGCAGGGTGCCCACCTGCGCGCTCGCGCCCGCCGCCACGGCCCGCGCGATCGGGTGTTCCGAGGAGTGCTCCAACGCGCCGGCCAGCCGCAGCACTTCGGCCTCGTCGGTGCCCGCCGCGGTGTGCGTGGCCAGCAGGGTCATCCGGCCGGTGGTGACGGTGCCGGTCTTGTCCAGGACGATGGTGTCGACCTTGCGGGTGCTCTCCAGGACCTCCGGGCCCTTGATGAGGATGCCGAGCTGCGCGCCGCGGCCGGTGCCGACCAGCAACGCGGTCGGCGTGGCGAGCCCCAGCGCGCACGGGCAGGCGATGATCAGCACCGCGACCGCCGCGGTGAAGGCGGCGGTCAGGCCGGCGCCGCTGCCGATCCAGAAGCCGAGGGTGGCCAGGGCGAGCGCCAGGACGACCGGGACGAAGACGGCGGAGATCCGGTCGGCGAGCCGCTGGGCTGCCGCCTTGCCGTTCTGCGCGTCCTCCACCAGCTTGGCCATCCGGGCCAGTTGGGTGTCCGCGCCGATGCGGGTGGCCTCCACGACGAGCCGGCCGCCGACGTTGAGGGTGGCACCGGTGACGCCGTCGCCGGCCGTGACCTCCACGGGCACCGATTCGCCGGTCAGCATCGAGGCGTCCACGGCGGACGCGCCGTCCACCACCGTGCCGTCCGTCGCGATCTTCTCGCCCGGGCGGACCAGGAACCGGTCGCCGACGCGCAACTGCCCGATCGGCACGGTCTCCTCGCGGCCGTCGCGCAGCACGGTGACGTCCTTGGCGCCCAGTTCCATCAGTGCCTTGAGCGCCGCGCCGGCCTTCCGCTTGGAGCGGGCCTCGAAGTACCGGCCGGCCAGGATGAAGGCGGTGACGCCGGCCGCCGCCTCCAGGTAGATGTTCCCCGCGCCGTCGGTGCGGGCGATGGTCAGCTCGAACGGGTGGGTCATGCCGGGGGTGCCGGCGGTGCCGAAGAACAGCGCCCACAGTGACCACAGGAACGCGGCGGAGGTGCCGACCGAGATCAGGGTGTCCATGGTGGCCGCGCCGTGCCGGGCGTTGGTCCACGCGGCGCGGTGGAACGGCCAGGCGGCGTAGGTGATGACCGGTGCGGTCAGCGTCAGCGACAGCCACTGCCAGTACGTGAACTGCAACGCCGGGACCATGGCCAGCACGATCACCGGGACGGCCAGTGCGACCGCGATGACGAGCCGCTGCCGCAGCGGCCGCAGGGGGTCGGTCTCCGCGGTGCCGCCCGTGTCGCCCCCGGTGCCGCCCGCCGTGCCGTCCCCGCCGGCGGGGACGAGCGGCGCGGGCTCCTGCGCGGTGTACCCGGTGGCCTCGACCGTGGCGATCAGGTCCCGGACCGACACGTCGTCCTGGAAGGCGACCTTCGCCTTCTCGGTGGCGTAGTTGACGGTGGCCTCGACCCCGTCCATGCGGTTGAGCTTCTTCTCGATCCGGGCCGCGCAGGAGGCGCAGGTCATGCCGCCGATGGCGAGCTCGACCTCGGTGGCGCCGGGGCTGGTGGTGGTCATGTCTGCTCCTCGCAGCTCACGGAAACAGGGGTGCGGACGGGGGTGCGTGCGGGCCGGTCAAGAGAGGCGGCGACCCCGCCGCAGATACCCTAGGGGGGTATTCGGTGGCGTGACTCATGTATACCCCCCGCCCGTATCGATGGCAAGCATCCCGGGCGGGTTGACTTGATACCCCATGGGGGTATGGTGTGGACGCATCGATCGGCCGCGACACCGGCGGTATCCGCCACCGGCGGCCCCTGAGGAGGGATTGCGCCATGCACACCGGACTGAAGGTCGGGATCTTCGCCACCGCGCTCGCCGCGACATTCGGCTCCGCCTACGGCGTGGGGAAGGCGGTCGGCCCCGTACTGCCGGACGCCCCCGCAGTCCGGCACGCCGGGCACGCCGGGCACGCCGAGCGGAGCGGCGGAGCGACCGCCCCGGCCGTGCCCGGCGGACTCCAGGTCGCCGAGGGCGGCTACGCCCTCGACCTGAAGACCCCGACGGTCACCGCCGGCGCCCCCTCCGACACGGGTGCGGATGGCGTCACCGGCGGCGACCGCGGGGCGGCCGGTGGTGACCACCGGCACTGACCGCCAGGGGCGCCGCGCCCCGCCCGAGCGGCTGCGCCGGCCCCGGTCGCCGCCCCTGGCCTTGACCTTTTCCACCACGAGAGCAGCCGGGAGCTTTACTGCACATTGGTTGCAAGTAAAACCAACCCGCAGGAATGTAGGGGGGTGCTCCGGTAGAGGCCGGTGCCGAACGGAAGAAAGCAGTACCAGCCATGCCTACGCCCCCCGCCCCGTCCCTGGCCGGACAGGCCCCGCCGTCACGCCGGCAGCGGATCGCGCGGTCCATGACCCGCGCCGAGTGGGGGCGGATGGCGGGCATGGCCGGGTTCATTCTCGCGCTGCACGTGATCGGCTGGTTCACCCTGGTGGCGATCGTGGCCCCGGAGCACTACAGCCTCGGCACCAAGAGCTTCGGCATCGGCATCGGGGTGACCGCGTACACCCTCGGCATGCGGCACGCCTTCGACGCCGACCACATCGCCGCCATCGACAACACCACCCGCAAGCTCATGCACGAGGGGCAGCGGCCGCTCTCGGTCGGCTTCTGGTTCTCGCTGGGCCACTCCAGCATCGTCTTCGGCCTGGCGTTCCTGCTGTCCCTCGGCGTCAAGGCGCTCGCCGGACCGGTCAAGGACGACAACTCCCAGCTGCACGCGGTGACCGGCCTGATCGGCACCACCGTCTCGGGCGTCTTCCTCTACGTCATCGCCGCGATCAACATCGTGATCCTGGTCGGGATCTGGGGGGTCTTCCGGCGGATGCGGGCCGGCGACTTCGACGAGGCCGCGCTGGAGGACCAGCTCAACAACCGCGGCCTGATGAACCGCCTGCTCGGCCGCGTCATGAAGTCGATCACCAAGCCCTGGCAGATGTACCCGCTGGGCCTGCTCTTCGGCCTCGGCTTCGACACCGCCACCGAGGTCGCGCTGCTGGTACTGGCCGGCTCCGGTGCCGCCTCCGGACTGCCCTGGTACGCCATCCTCTGCCTGCCGGTGCTGTTCGCGGCCGGCATGAGCCTGCTTGACACCATCGACGGCTCGTTCATGAACTTCGCCTACGGCTGGGCCTTCTCCAAGCCGGTCCGCAAGGTCTACTACAACCTCACCATCACCGGTCTGTCGGTGGCCGTCGCCCTGATCATCGGGACGGTCGAGCTCCTCGGCCTGCTCGCCGACAAGTTCGACCTGCACGGCGCCTTCTGGGACTGGGTCGGCGGCCTGGACCTCAACGTCATCGGCTTCGCCATCGTCGGACTGTTCTTCCTCACCTGGATCGTCGCCCTCGCCGTCTGGAAGTTCGGGCGCATCGAGGAGAAGTGGACGGCCCACGTCCGCCCGGCGGAGGAGCCGGCCGCGGACTGATCCCACCGTGCCGCCCCGGCGCCCCGCGGCCCGCTCTCCGGGCGGGCCGCGGGGCGCCGGCGTCAGGGCGCGGGGGCCGCGGCGTCGCCGGAACCGGCGTCCTCGGCGGCGTGCGAGGCCAGCACGCCGGTGCGGTGCCGCTGCACGAACCAGTAGTAGGCGAACCCGCCCAGCCCCACCACACCGATGAACACGAACGCGCCCCAGCGCAGGTACCAGTGCTGCGGACCGGTGGCGTTGTAGACCGCCGCGCGCGGCCAGGCGAGGTTGATCGACATCGCCAGGCCCCAGAGCACCGCCAGCACGTTCACCGGCAGCCCGAACCTGCCCAGCGAGAAGCTGCCCTTCGGCACCGACCAGTTGCCGCGCAGCCGCTGCACCAGCATCGGCAGCGTCACCATCAGGTAGGCCAGGTAGATCATGATGATCGCGATGCTGGTGATCACCGAGAAGATCTGCGGCTGGTCGACGTTGATCAGCAGGATCACGATCCCGACCAGCCCGATCACGATCGCGGGCACCACCGGCGTCTGGAACCGCGGGCTGACCCGGGCCAGCCGCCCGGACGCCGGGAGGTTGTTGTCGCGGGCCATCGCGAACGCCAGCCGGATGGCCGCGGTGTGCACCGCCAGCTCGCAGACGGTGATCGCGATGACCACGCACCACAGCACGGCCTGACCGACCGTCGACCCCAAGGTGGCCAGGACCACGTACTGCAGGCCGTCCACCGACAACCGCTCGTCGTGCAGGTCGGGCACCGCCAGCAGCGCGAACAGCAGGATCAGTCCGCCGATGAGGAACGAGGCGACCAGCGCCCGCAGGATCGCCCGGGGCGCGTTGCGGGCCGGATCCTTGGACTCCTCACCGAGCGAGGAGGCGGTGTCGAAGCCGTACATGACGTAGGCGGAGGCGAGCGAGGCGGTCAGGAACGCGCCCAGGTACCCCAGGCTCTGGCCCTGTCCCTTGCCGAAGGTGTCCGTCAGCGCGGTCGCCGGGCCGCGGGTGACGTGCGCCGCCAGCAGCAGGATCAGCACGACGGCGGCGATCAGCTCGATGGCCACGCCCGCCGAGTTGATCCGCGCCATCAGCTTCACGCCGAAGGCGTTGACCAGGGTGGTGAAGGCGATCAGGACGGCGCCCAGGAGGACCGCGTTGGCGGCCGCGTCGGTCTTGCCGGTGCCGTCCCCGACGAACTGGAACCACGACGAGATCTGCGGCAGCGTCACCTGGTACGCCAGCGCCACCGCGGCCAGCGACACCATGGACGCGGTGAGCATCATCCAGCCGCCGAGCCAGCCCACGTGCGGACCGCCGAGCTGCTTCGCCCAGTTGTAGATGGACCCGGCCACCGGATAGCGGCAGGCCAGCTCGCAGAAGCAGAGCGCCACCATCAGCTGGCCGACGAAGACCATCGGCCAGGACCACCAGTACGCGGGACCGCCGTGGCTCACGCCGAAGTAGAACAGCTGGAAGGTGCCGGTGAGGATGGAGATGTAGCTGATGCCGGCGGCGAAGGTGTGGAAGTTGCCGAGGGTCCGCTTGAGTTCGGGCTTGTAGCCGAGCTCGGCCAGCGCCCCGTCCTCGTGCCCCGCGTCGTGCCCGCCGTCGCCGGACGGACCGCCGGCGCCGGAGCCCGGCGGCACGGAACCGCTCATTCGAACCACCTCTGGGGGACCGGCGCGGTGTTCCGCCAGACGTGCTTTGCCTCCTGGTACTCCGCCAGCCCGGCCGGCCCCAACTCCCGGCCGACCCCGGACTGCTTCATCCCGCCCCACTCGGCCTGCGGCACGTACGGATGGAAGTCGTTGATCCACACCGTGCCGGCCCGCAGCCGGGACGCCACCCGGTGCGCACGCTCGGCGTCCTGGGTCCACACCGCCCCGGCCAGCCCGTACACCGTGTCGTTGGCCAGCGACACCGCCTCCGCCTCGTCCCGGAACCGCTCCACGGTCAGCACCGGCCCGAACGACTCGTCGCGCACCACCGACATGTCCGGGGTGCACTCGTCGAGCACCGTCGGCAGGTAGTAGAAGCCGTCCGCCAACTCCGGATCGTCCGGTGGCGCCCCGCCGCAGCGCAGTACCGCGCCCTCCGCCAGCCCGGCCGCCACGTACGCCGCGACCTTCGCCCGGTGCTCCGCGGAGATCAGTGGCCCGGTGCGGGCCCGCTCGTCGAACGGGCCGCCGAGCGGGATCCGCCGGGCCCGGGCGACCAGTTCGTCGACGAAGCGGTCGTGCAGCTCGTCCTGGACGAGCAGCCGCGCGCCGGCCGAGCAGACCTGCCCGGAGTGCAGGAAGACCGCGGTCAGGGCGTAGTCGACGGCGGTGTCGAAGTCGGCGTCCGCGAAGACGATGTTGGGGTTCTTGCCGCCCAGTTC
>LIQL01000540.1:12578-12779 GCA_001418405.1 Streptomyces diastatochromogenes
CCCCAGCCTCGGCCAGCAGCCGCATCAGGTGGATCGCGGTGTGCGGCGTCAGCTCGCTCGGCTTCAGCACGAAGGTGTTCCCGGCGACCAGGGCCGGCGCGACCTTCCAGGCGGTCTGCAACAGGGGGTAGTTCCACGGCGTGATCAGCGCGCAGACCCCGACCGGCTCGTGCCGCACGGTGCTGTCCACCTCGGGCGTCC
>LIQL01000541.1 GCA_001418405.1 Streptomyces diastatochromogenes
CCGGCGCGACCACCAAGTGCTCATCGTCGTCCAGCGCGAAGACCTCGGGCGCCACCAGGGCACACTGCCCCAACCCGTCGCACAGCGCGTAATCGACCGTGATCTGCATGGCTGATTCCCCCAACTCCCCTGTGAATGACCCACCTCGCGCCGCGGGCAGCGAACCCCCGCCACGCCTCGCCCGCGGCCGGCGGACGCCCCTCGGGCCACACCGCCGACCGCCCCGGACACCGTCATGACGTCATGACGTCACGGCATCACGCCGTCTCCCGCGCGTACCGCAGCGGCAGCTCCTCCAGCCCCCGGATCGCGTCCGAGGCCAGCCACCGCACCTCCGCCCGGGACACCCCCAACTCCAGCGTCGGGAAACGGTCCAGGATCTCGTTCAGGGCGATCGTCGCCTCCTGCCGGGCCAGCCGCTGCCCCAGGCAGAAGTGCGGCCCCATACCGAACGCGACGTGCTGCGCGGTGGCCCGGCCGATGTCGAAGGCGTGCCCGTCCTCGCGCACCTCCACGTCCCGGTTGGCCGCGTTCAGCAGGAACCGCACCAGCTCACCCTTGCGGATGGTGACCCCACCCGCCTCGATGTCCTCCAGCGCCACCCGGTTCACCGTTGTCATCGCCGACCCGCGGAACCGCAACGCCTCCTCCACCGCCTGGTTCACCAACGACCGGTCCGCCCGCAGCGCCGCCAGCTGCTCCGGATGCGTCAGCAGATCGTGCAATGCGTTGGCCAACAGGTTCGTCACCGTGTCGTGCCCCGCGATCAGCAACACCGCGGCGAACGACGACAGTTCCTCGTCCGACAACCCGGTACCGTCCTCGAACCGCGCCGCGATCAGCTCACTGAGCAGATCCTCCGTCGGCTGCTCCCGCTTGGCCCCGATCAGCCCGATGCAGTACGCGAAAAGCTCGCCCGCCGACGTCTGCATCGCCTCCAGCGACGGCGCCGCGGAGATGTCCATCGCCCACTTGCGGAACGGGTCCCGGTCCTCGCCCGGCACCCCCAGCAGATCGCAGATCACCTCCAGCGGCATCGGATAGGTGAACGCGTCGATGAAGTCCGCCGTCCCGCTGTCGCCCAACTTGTCCAACAGCTGCCGGCTGATCTCCACGATCCGCGGCTCCAACTGCCGCACCGCCTTCGACGCGAACGCCGCGCTCACCAGCCGCCGGTACCGGGCGTGCCCCGGATCGTCCTGCTCCAGCAGCATCACCTGCAGCCCCGGGACCAGCGCCCCGTGCGGCGCGTGCGCGTGCACGTCGTTGGACAGCCGCGGATCGCTCAGCAACTCCCGGGTCAGCCCGGCGCCCAACACCGTCCAGGTCTCCTGCTGGTTCAGCTGCCGGGTGCGGATGATCCCGTGCTGCGCGGCGAGCCGCGCCAGCTCCCGCTCCAGATCCGCGGTGGCCGCCAACTCGGCAAGATCGATTACCTCGGACATGACGCATTCCCCCTACGTGTGCCACGGATGACGGGCCGCCGGCCCACACCGCGGCCCGCACGCCGCGCCGTGGGCCGACCGGCCCCGAGAAACCCCGCCCCGGACGCCAACGGCCGGCGGCTGGTACGCCCCGGACTTCAGTCCCGGAGCAACTGCACTGCCTGCTGGGCGAGTTGGGTGTCCATCGCGCCCGACCGGCTCCCGGCGATCCCCGACCGCATCAGGGCCGCCCCCTCGACCAACGCCACGAACGTCTCGGCCCGCGCCCGACAGAGTTCGGCGGACCACTCCGGCCGCCCCTGCTGGACGAACGCCTCCACGTGGGCCACGTACTTCCGGTAGAACTCCCGGACCACCGTGGCGATCTCGTCGTCCCGCGCCGCCAGCGCCCACACCTCGACGTACAGCCGGACCAGCTGGGGGTCCTCCTGCTCGGCGAGCACCACCGCCACCACTTCGGCGGGTTCCGCCCGGCCGCCCTCCGGGACCTCGATGACCGACGGGTCCTCGCGGCCCAGCCTTAGCCCCGTCGTCTCCGCGAGCCGGTCCAGCGACCGCTCCAACGCCCGCTCCAACACGGCCTTGATCAGGTCCGCCCGGGTCGGGAAGTAGTGCTGGAGGTGACCGACCCGCACACCGGCCTCACCGGCGATGGCCCGCAGGGACGCGTCCGCGTTGCCCTTGGCGACCAGCACGGACTCGGCGGCGTCCAGCAGACTCGTCCGCCGCAGGTTGCCCTGTCGCGTCAGCTGCGGCTTACCGCCGTCTTTCTCCTCGCTCATGACACCGTGACCTCGACCCCTGCCTTCTCCAGCGCGGAGACGACGTCCTGCGGCACCGGCGTCATCTCGGGGAACACCACCCCGGTGGGCGCCTCGGCGCCGTCCGCACCCAACACCCGACGCAGGCCCAACAGCCCGCCCAACGCGGTGAGGTGGGCCTGACCGGCCGCATCCTTGATCACCGCGGTACGCCGCTCGCCGCCCCGCCCGCGGACGTCGATCCGCAGCAGCGCGGAGCCGCCCTCACCCGGCGAGTACAGCATCGACCGGCGGGTCTTCTCGAACGAGTCGCCCCGCCCCCACCGGAAGAACCCGGCCTTCTTCAACGCCAGCAGGGTCGACGTCGACGAGTTCGCACTGAACCCGATCCGCGTGATCGCGGTGTCCAGGCCCAGCACCAGCGGCAGCGTGAACTGCTCCGGCGTGTCGATCCGCGCCACCTTCGTCCGGTGCTCGCCGATCTCCACGAACCCGGCGTCGCTCAACGGCATGATCATCTGCCGCTGCCCGTTCTCGGTGACCTCGTAGTCCAGCCCCAGCCGGTCCATGAACTCCACCGAGTCCGTACCGGCCCGGTCCTTCAGGTCGTACCGGATGGCGATCCGCGCCTCGGCCGCACCGCCGAGCTCCGCCGCCAACGCAGCGGTGACCAGCGCACTCACGCCGCCCATCCAGCTCGACGACAGCAACACCGGCGCCTTCGGCCGATGGACCGCCGCGAGTGCCGTGGCCCGCTGCAACCGCGCCGTCCACCGCGTGATGTCGACGTACGGCACACCCCCGCGGAGGGCGGCCAGCATCACCCGGTCGTCCGGGTCGTTCACCGTGCTGATCACGGCCCGGACCCGCGCCGAGAACGGCTCCGGGTCACTCAGGTCCCACCGCCGCACCTCCGCCCCGACCTCGTCGGCCAGCGCCTGCCCCTTCTCGGGCGTGCGCCCGGTGAGCAGTAACGGCCACGAGGGCGCGGCGAGCCGGGTCAGATCGCCACCGACGGTCCCGTAACCGCCGACCACGAGCACCGGACCATTCACATCAAGCTGGAGGTCATCGTCCACGGAACCGACACTAGGTCACGCGACCTAGAATCTCAACGCCCGTCATTGTCGTCCCCGTCACATAGAGTCGTCACCCCACACACCGTCTACTACCGCCGCCGCCCCAGGAGTTGAGCCACCGCATGCTCATCGAGCACGTCCTGCCCCCGCACGCCGTAGGCGAGGACGCCCTCGGTGACCCGCCCGCCGACGCCCCCAC
>LIQL01000542.1 GCA_001418405.1 Streptomyces diastatochromogenes
GCTATACCCCGTACGCCAGTTCTGAACTGGAGGTTCGTACCTCTGGCCGATCTGTTAATCTTCCCGCCCCTGGACGTTCCTCCATGTCTGTCCCTTCCCTCCCCTCCCCCCAGCACCCCCTGAAGGCCGGGTGCAGCGAGGTGTCGCGTACGTGAACAGCGTTCCGTTCTCTCCCGCTCAGGCCCGATCCGCGCGGGCCCGGGTGGGCCTGACCACGACTCAGGTCGCCCAATCCATGACGGCGTGCGGCGCACCGGTGCGCCCCGAGGTGATCGAGGCGTGGGAGTACGGCTCCTTGGTGCCCACCGAGCCGCAGTTGTTCGCCCTGGCCGACGTGTTGTGGTGCCCGCCGACCGTGTTGATGGGGGTGGAGCCGCGGTCGTTGGCCGAGCACCGGATGGCCCGACAGCTCAGCGCGGAACGGCTGGCGCAGCTGGTGGGGATGGCCCCGGAGGCGTACCGGACGGCCGAGGCGGCCAACCAGTGGCACGGTGACTACCGGCAGACCAAGGCACTGGTGGAGGCGCTGGGGCTGTCGCTGCGCAAACTCATCGGAGTGATGGGGCGCGTCGAGGAGTTGGCCGGGCACCTGCGGGCGGCCCTCGACGGCCGCTGGAAGTCGCACGTCGGGCCGATCACCGAGATCACCACGCTGAACCGGACGCGGGTGGGCGACGCGCTGCGCACCATGCACGGGGAGTTCGCGGAGTTCTCCGAGCGGTACATGGGGCACGTGGTGGCACGGAACGCCGACGCCCGGCTGAAGGAGATCGCGGCCGAACGGTCGGCGTACCTGCGGCAGTTGGTCGACCGCTTCTGGGAGTTGATCGGGGAGGCGGGAGAGGCGCCGCCGTTCCACTCGGTGCACTGAGACGGCCGGTGCGCCGGGGCGGGGGCGCGTACTGACGCCCGCGCCGCCCCGGCGGGCCGGGCGTCAGTACGCGCCCTGGGCGTGCGGCGGCGGACCGGCCGGCCCCGCCGCCTCGTCCAGGCCCTCGTCCTCGTCCTCGGTGAACTCGTCCCAGTCGATCTCCAGCGACTTGCGCCGGGTGAAGACGTTGAAGACCAGGTTGAGCACGATGGCGGTCAGCCCACCCAGCGTGATGCCGCTGTCGAGCACCGCCCGGACGCCCTGCGGCATCCGCTCGAAGAACGGCGCGACCGCGGTCGGCAGGAACGCGGCGCCCAGACTGACCGCCAGGATCAGGGCGTTGCGCTCCTCGCGCAGGTCGACCTTGCCGAGGATCTGGATGCCGACCGCGGCGACCATGCCGAACATGGAGAGGGCCGCGCCGCCGAGCACCGGGTGCGGGATCGCCGCGACCACCGAACCGGCCTTGGGCACCAGCCCCAGCACGACCATGAAGCCACCGGCCGCGACCACCACGAACCGGCTCATCACCCGCGACATCCGCACCAGACCGATGTTCTCGGCGAACGCCACGTACGGGAAGGAGTTGAAGACGCCGCCGAGCACGGTGGCGACGCCGTCGGCGCGCAGCGCCCGGGCGACCGTGTCGTTGCTGGCCGGCTTTCCGGTGATCTCGCCGATCGCGTAGACGTCCCCGGTGGTCTCCACCATCGTGATCAGCATGACGACGACCATCGCGATGATCGGGAACGCCTCGAACTTGGGCATGCCGTAGTGGAAGGGCGTGCTGACGCCGAACCAGTCGGTCTGCCCCACGCCGCTGAAGTCGGCGTCACCGAGCGCCCAGGCGACGCCCGTTCCGCCGACCAGCCCGAGAAGCACCGCGACACTGCTCAGCAGCGGCTTTCCGATCCGCACGATCACCAGAATGAAGAGCAGGGTGCCCAGCGCGTATCCGAGGTTCTTCAGGTCGCCGAATTCCGGGCTACCGGCCAACTGGACACCGCCGGCCGCGTCCTGGAGCGCCTGCGGGATGAGCGTGAGGCCGATAATGGTGAGAATCGTGCCGATGACGACCGGTGGGAAATACTTCACCAACTTGCTGAAGAACGGGGCGAAAAGGAAAGTCGCGATGCCGGCGGTGATGACCGCACCGTAGACCACCAGCAGTCCGGCGGTGCCGCCGCCGGCCCCCAGCCCGATGGCGATCATCGGAGAGACCGCGGTGAAGGTGGCGCCCTGCACCAGGGGCAGTCGGGCGCCTATCTTCCATATGCCGAACGCCTGGATGATGGAGGCGATTCCGCAGGTCAGGAGGTCTGCGTTGATGAGGTAGACGAGTTCCGAGCGGGACAGTCCGAGCGCGTTGCCGAGCATGATCGGGACGATGACCGCGGCCGCGTAGAAGGCGAGGACGTGCTGGAAACCGTAGAGGGCGAGTTTGCCGAACGGCAGTACCTCGTCGACCGGGTGGGCCCGTTGCCGAGGAAACTGCCGAGGGGATCGTCGCGCGAGTCGTGCCATCTCTGCCTTGCCTTCACGAGGTAGGTGAATAAGAGGGAACCCGGGCCCTATGGTGCATTTCCCTGCGGGGTGCGGTGCGTCCCGTTCGCCGGGTCATCCTTCGATGGGCGGATCGAAGTCCGGCATTTCCATGGAATGCGCAGGTGCGGGCTCATCGGGGCGCTCACCATAGTTGACCTGTCCCGTTCCGCGCGAGTAACCAGGAGCGCCGGCGGGGAATGCGCCGTAAAATGCGAAATATGGCTGAGCGGCCTGATCCGTCTGCTGCGCCCGAACTCCTCGTCCGCTCCGGCGGAGTCGCGCAGGTGATGAGCCCGGGCCACGCGTACCACGTGGGGCGCGACCCCGCGTGCGACCTCGTCATCCGCGACGACCGGGTGTCCTGGCACCACGCGGTGCTCCGGACCGCCGGCAGCCACTGGCTGGTCGAGGACGAGGGGAGCACCAACGGTACGTACGCGGACGGGCATCGGGTGTCGCGGTCCGACGTCGGACCGGGCAGCGTGATCCGCTTCGGCAACCCCGCCGACGGACCCTGCGCGGTACTCGCCGACGTCCCCCGTCGCCCGACCGTCGGCCGGCCCTCGTCGGTGTCGCACCCCGCGGCCACCCGCACCTTCCGCCGGCCCAGCACGGTGCGGCACCTGCCCCCGGCGCGCACCGTGCGGATCGGCCGGTCCGCCGACAACGACCTGGTCGTGGACGACCTCGCGGTCTCCCGGCGGCACGCCGAGCTCCGCGCCGGCCCCGACGGCCCCGACGGCCCCGAACTAGTCGACCTGGGCAGCCACAACGGCACCTATCTGAACGGCAGTCCGGTGCAGCAGGCACCGGTGCACCCCGGCGACATCATCGGCATCGGCCACTCCGCCTTCGTCCTCGTCGGCGACCAGCTCCAGGAGTACGTCGACACCGGCGAGGTGTCGCTGGACGTGCAGGAGCTGACGGTCCGGGTCGGCAAGGGCGCCGAGGGCCGGACGCTGCTGGACGGGGTGTCGTTCCCGGTGGGTGAGAAGTCGCTGCTCGCGGTGATCGGCCCGAGCGGGGCCGGCAAGTCGACGCTGCTCAACGCGCTGACCGGGCTGCGGCCCGCGGACGGGGGCACCGTCCTCTACGACGGCCGGGACCTCTACCGGGACTACGCCGAGCTGCGCCAGCGCATCGGGCTGGTGCCGCAGGACGACATCCTGCACACCCAGCTGACCGTCCGCCGGGCGCTGGGCTACGCGGCGGAACTGCGCTTCCCCCGGGACACCGCGCCCGCCGAGCGGGCGGCCCGGGTCGAGGAGGTGATCCGCGAACTGGGCCTGGTCGAGCGGGCCGGACTGCCGATCCACAAGCTCTCCGGCGGCCAGCGCAAACGCGTCAGCGTCGCGCTGGAGCTGCTGACCAAACCCTCGCTGCTCTTCCTCGACGAACCGACCTCGGGTCTCGATCCGGGCATGGACCGCTCGGTGATGCACATGCTGCGCGGCCTCGCCGACGACGGCCGCACGGTCATCGTGGTCACCCACAGCGTGCTGAGCCTGGACGCCTGCGACCGGCTGCTGGTGCTCGCCCCGGGCGGCACCCTCGCGTACTACGGGCCGCCGGCGGAGGCGCTGCCGTACTTCGGGTTCGCCGAGTGGCCGGAGGCGTTCGAGGCGTTCGAGAACGACCGCGGACGGGACTGGGCCGGGCAGTTCCGGGCCTCGCCGTCGTACCGCCGGTACATCACCGGCGACACCCGGCAGCCGCCCGCCCCCGCGGCGCCCCGGCAACCGGTGGCCGCACCGCGCACCCGGCACGGCGGCGCCCAGTTGTGGACGCTGGTGCGCCGGTACGCGGCGGCGCTGTCCTCGGACCGGACGTTCCTGATCATCATGGTGGCGCTGCCGTTCGTGATGGGGGCGATGGCGCACGCCCTCAGCGGCGGGAAGCTGACCGACGGGGCGGCGACGGTGCTGCTGATCCTCTGCGTGGGGGCGGTGCTGACCGGCGCCGCCAACGCGGTCCGCGAGCTGGTCAAGGAACGGGTGATCTACCAGCGGGAACGGGCGGTGGGCCTGTCCCGCTCGGCGTACCTGCTGTCGAAGGTGCTGGTGCTGGGGACCGTCACGGTCGTCCAGGCGGTGGTGCTGACGTTGGTGGCGCTGTTCGGGGTGCGGCTCAACACCCCGGGCGGCACGGGGGTCCTGATGCCGCCGCTGGTGGAAATCACGCTGGCGGTGGCGCTGTTGGCGTTCACCGCGATGCTGCTGGGACTGCTGGTGTCGGCGTTGGTGCGCAAGGAGGAGGTCACCATGCCGCTGCTGGTCCTCCTCGCCATCGTCCAGGTGGTGTTCTGCGGCGCCCTGCACCAGCTGCGCGGCACCGCGGTGTTGGAGCAGGTGGCGTGGCTGGTGCCGTCCCGGTGGGCGCTGGCCGCGATGGCGGGCACCATCGACCTGGGCCGCCTCCAGCCGGGGCCGCTCACCGCCGACCCGCTGTTCCGGCACGCGGTAGGGCCGTGGCTGCTGGACATGGGCATGTTGGTGCTGCTTTCGGTGGTATTCGGCTTCTGCGTCTACCGACTGCTGCGGCGGCAGGAGCCCGAGATCATGCGCCAGTAGCCGGGACCGTCGTGCGCGCGGCGCCCGCGGCCGTGCGCGAGGAGCACCGAGGAGCCGCTCGTGACCGTGCCGGAGTTCCGTCCCAGCCACGTCGTCCCGCCGGACGGAATGGCGACCTGGGCGGCCCCGGACGCCGCCCGTCCGCTGGTGCCGCTCGATCCCCTGCTGCCCGTGGAGGTGGTCGAACGGCGCGGTGACTGGGCCCTGGCGCGGTGCTCCAACGGCTGGTCGGCGTGGGTGGACGGGCGGCTGCTGCTGTCCGTGCCGCAGGGCCCGCCGGCCGCAGGGCAGCCCGCCGCCCGGACCGCGGACCCCCGGCCGCTGCTGGCCGCGGCCGAGGGCGCCCTGGGCCGCTACCGGCAGTGGGTCGAGGAGCTGCTGGCCGGCCAACTGGACCGGGAGGCGTTCGCCGAGCGGGCGCGGGGCACCCGGATCGGGGCGGTGGTGGACGGCGACGCGGTGTGGCTGTACGACGCCCGGCACGAGCGGTGGTGCTTCTGCGACGGCGCGTCGCTGGTGGCCTTCGCCGTCTCCGAGGGGCCGACGACGGACGGGGACACGACGGACGCGGCAAGGGCGGAACGGGCGGCAGGGGCGGCAGGGGCGGAGCGCCGCGAGGACGCGGGGAAGGGGGACCGGTCCACCGCGGAGCGGTTCCCGCCGCCGGTGGACCGGCCGGGTGACCGGCCGTGAACGGGTCGTCGGCCTCCGCCGGACTGCGCGGACGCCGGATCGCCGACTACCTGCTCGGGGAGGAGATCGGCCGGGGCGGGATGGCGGTGGTCTACCAGGCCGAGGACCTGCGGCTGGGCCGGACCGTGGCACTGAAGCTGCTGGCGCCCGAGCTGGCCCGCAACGACACCTTCCGGCAGCGCTTCGCCCACGAGTCGCGGGTGGCCGCGGCGATCGACCACCCGCACATCGTGCCGGTCTTCGAGGCCGGGGAGACCGACGGGCTCCTCTACATCGCGATGCGCTACGTCCGGGGCCACGACCTGCGGGCGCTGCTCGACCACGAGGGCCGGCTGCCGCTCGCCACCACCTGCCGGATCGCGGTGCAGGTGGCGTCCGCGCTGGACGCCGCGCACGCCCACGACCTGGTGCACCGCGACGTCAAGCCCGGCAACGTGCTGATCGCCGAGGGCACCGACAGCGACCGGCCGGAACACGTCTACCTGACCGACTTCGGGCTGACGAAGAAGTCGTTGTCGCTGACCGGCTTCACCAGCGTCGGGCAGTTCGTCGGGACGCTGGACTACGTGGCGCCCGAGCAGATCTCCGGGCGTCCGGTCGACGGCCGCTGCGATGTCTACGGGCTGGCGTGCGTCGCCTACGAGATGCTGACCGGGGTGCCGCCGTTCCGCCGCGACGACGACATGGCGCTGCTCTGGGCCCACCAGTACGACCCGCCGCCGCCCCCGAGCGGGCTGCGGCCCGAGCTGGCGCCGGCGGTGGACGCGGTCTTCGCCCGCGCGCTGGCCAAGGCCCCGGAGGAACGGTACGAGAGCTGCCGGGGGTTCGTGGCGGCACTGCGGGCGGCGGGGCGGAGCACGGCGGCGGCCGGCCCGACCGCGGCGCCCGCGCCGACCCGGGTGGACGTGCCCGCCGCCGGGGCGGCGGGCAGCACCGCGCACGGTCCGGCTCCCCCGCCGCCCCCGCGCTGGGCGCGCCCGGTGTTCCCCGGGACGTAGGGCCGCATCGGCCCGTCAGCGGTCCGGCGGCGCGTGGGGTGCGTCGCCGACCTGGCCGGGGTGGCGGACCCGGCGGGCGGCGAGGCCGCCGGCGCATCCGGTGACCAGGCCCCAGGCGGCGCCCACCCCCACCAGCCGCCACAGCTGCGGCTCCAGGAGGACCGCGCCGCCCAGGTCGCCGCCGAGGTCGCCGACGCCGATCAGGGAGAGCCCGTAGTGGGCGTCGATCCTGGTGAGGAGGCCGACCACGAGGAGGGTCAGGGCCAGCGCCGCGGCCATCTCCAGGGCGTGCCGCCAGAGCGGGATCCGGGCCGGGGCGCGGACCGCCGCACCGAACGCGGCGCCGAGGAGCACCACCGCGGCCACCGCCACCAGCAGCCAGACCCGCCCGTCCTGGGCGCCCAGCGAGCCCAGGTCGACGGTGTGCGTGCCGCGGTGGTGCAGCACCTGTTCCAGGGCGTGCGGCAACGGCAGTCCGAGGACCTTGTCGACGTGCCCGCTCCAGGCTCCGCCGGTGCCCAGGCCCAGTGCCAGCCAGGCCAGGTTCGGCAGCCCGAGCAGCAGCACCGCGAGGGTGCGGGCCGGATCGCCGCGGGTGAACAACTCGACGACGCCGACGAGGAGTCCGATCGCCACGTAGACCAGCAGCACCAGCAGCATCGCGTGGGCCGGCGGGCGGACCGCGTCCTGGAAGCGGAGCAGTCGGGCGTCGAGCGGCGCCCTGCGGGAGACCAGGAAGGCCAGCGCCAGCACGGCCAGCACCCACAGCAGTCCGTAGCCGACGGTGGCCGGGAGGTCGGCGTGGAAGCCGACGGTGGGGGTGCTGCCCAGGAGGGCGCCGAGTTGGTCGGCGAGCGAGTTGCCGACCGTGACGGTGAAGCTGTGCCGCGCGGCGAGCGCGACCAGCCAGAGCAGGACCACCCAGCACACCGCCGTCCGGGCGATCCGGCCGAGGAGTTCGCCGGCCGGGGCGACCGCGCGGTGCCGCAGCGGTCGCAGGAAGAGCACGGCGGTCACCAGCATGCCGGCGAGGGTGACGGACAGCGGGACGGCGTCGACGGCGGCCCGCGCCTCGGCGATGATCCCGGCGTCGCCGGTCGCGCTGATCGAGCCGCCGGCCGCGGCGACGACGGTGGCCGCGACCACCGCGGGGTACCCGCCCTGGGGAAGGTCCGCGGCGCCCGCCGCCCACAGGCCGAGCGCGGCCGTCACCACCATGGTGACCAGGCCCGCAAGGGCGGTGCCGAGCGCCGCCGACCAACCGCGGAGGGCGGGCGGAAGGCCGTGGGGCGCCGGGTCTGCGGGGCCGGCCGTCGTCGGGCCGGGCGTCTGGCTCACGCTTGCCTCCTGCCGGGCGCGGGGC
Source organism: Streptomyces diastatochromogenes (assembly GCA_001418405.1). GTDB lineage: Bacteria > Actinomycetota > Actinomycetes > Streptomycetales > Streptomycetaceae > Streptomyces > Streptomyces albulus_C. The sequence continues at coordinate 8,041 of LIQL01000542.1, forward strand.
CTAACTGCCGTCCGGGCCACGGTACGCACGGGCGTGCCAACCCCGCTTGCGGAGGACGCCGAACCTCGGCACACAATGACCCGTAAGCCGCCGATTCTCCGCAAATGCGGGCGTAACGCCCAACGCCGGATGGCCCAACAGCGCCGGGAAGAGGGACCCGTGACATCTGCACCGCCGCCGGACGACCGACCGGGGAGCCGGCCGACCGGTCCGCCGTCGGGACCGCTCGCCGGCTCCCCCACCGTGCCCCCGCACGAACCGACCCGCCCCTGGCCGCAACCGGGACACCCCACCGCACCGGGCACCGGCGCCCCGCCGCCACCGGACGGCCCCGGGGGTGGCGGCGGGGGCGACGGGGACGGCGAGGGCGAGCACCGGCCCTGGTGGCGCTCGACCCCGCGGATCGCGCTCGCCGCCGCGGCGGTGGTGGCGGCCGTGGTGGTGGCGGTGGTGCTGACCCGCCCCGGGGGCGGGAACGGGAGCGCCGGCGTGCTGCACCTGGAATCGGTCGCGGCGACCGGCCCGGCCCCGTTCACCGACTCGACGGTCAACGGGGACGGCACCGCGTCCCCGAAGGCCACGCCGTCCGTACCGCCGAGCGACGACCACCGGCGCACCAGCGTGTCCGGGGCGGCGCCCGGCCTGTACGGCGGCAGTCGCGACCGGGCCAGCTGCGACGTCGAGAAGCAGATCCGCTACCTCCAGGCCGACCCGGCCAAGGCGCGGGCGTTCGCCGGCGTGGTCGGCAAGGACGCCGGGGAGCTGCCGGCGTACCTGCGGTCCATGACGCCGGTGCAGTTGCTGGTCGACACCTGGGTCACCAACCACGGCTACCAGGACGGCAAGGCGACCGGCTACCAGGCGGTGCTCCAGGCCGGCACGGCGGTGCTGGTGGACGCGTACGGGGTGCCGCGGGTGCGCTGCGCGTGCGGGAACCCGTTGACGCCGCCGACGGCCACCGGCGGGCAGGGGCTGACGACGCAGGGCAAGCCCTGGCCCGGATTCCGGGACGCGAACGTGGTGACGGTGCGGCCGGCCGCGAAGCCGGTACGGGACTTCGTCCTCAAGGACCCCGGCACCGGGCAGTACTTCACCCGCCCGGAAGGCGCCGACGGCAGCACGGACCAGCCGTCGGCGCCGCCGTCCGCCTCGCCGTTCTCCCCGTCGCCGGCGTCCCCGTCGGCACCGGGTTCCCCCGGTTCGCCGGGGAACGGCTCGCCGTCGACGCCCCCGCGGTCCCCGGCGTCACCGCAGTCACCGGGGGGCGGCACGCCGCCGCAGTCACCGTCCGGCCCCGGCTCGACGCCGCCGGGCGGCCCCTCCACACCCGCGCCGCCCGGCACGCCCGGCCCCACGACGCCGGAGCAGCCCGGGTCGCCCGCCGGCCCCGGCGAGACCCCCGGGGCGCCCGGCCAGCCGGGCGGCGCCTCCGGTTGACGTCGCGCCCGCCGGCGCCGGGCGGCCGCGCCGCCGGGGCACTCGGCACGCCCCGCCGGCTTCGATATCGAACCGTGTCCTAATAAACCGATGCACCGCACAACCTCTGAAGCGGACAAAACGTCTCTGTGTGCAGCGGACGCCTTCGGCGCCGCCGCTGTCCGTTGTTCAGCTTTGGAGGGACCCTCGTGCACGCCGGAACACGTCGCCACACCGCCCGGTTGATACCTGCCGCGCTCGCGGCGGGGCTGCTGCTGACCGCGTGCGGGACCGGCGCCGGCTCGTCCAAGTCGGCGGAACCGGCCGCCAAGGTGACCGTCACCCCGGCCGGCGGCGGCTCCGCCGCGAAGCTCGGCTCGCCGATATCCGTCAAGGCCGACGGCGGCAAGCTGACCGCGGTCGACGTCAAGGACGGCGAGGGCGCCAAGGTGCCCGGGAAGCTGACCGCTGACGGTGCGTCATGGACGTCCGAGGGCAAGGTCCGGCCGAAGACCACCTACACCGTGACCACCAAGGCGACGTCGACCGGCGGCAAGGAGTCCTCGGCCACCTCGACCTTCACCACCGAGCAGGCCGACAAGGTCAACAAGCTCACCAACACGCCGGGCAACGGGCAGACCGTCGGCACCGGGATGCCGGTCTCGATCCTCTTCGACCACCCGATAGCCAAGAGCCACCGCGCCGAGGTCGAGAAGGCGCTGAAGGTCACCACCCAGCCGCACGTCGAAGGCGCCTGGGGCTGGGTGACGGACTGGTCCGGCAAGGACCGGATCGACTGGCGGCCCAAGGACTACTGGCCGTCCGGCACCAAGGTGTCCGTGCGCGGCGGGCTGGGCGGCATCAACTCCGGCGACAGCGGCTGGTTCGCCCGCGACTACGACTTCGACTTCACGATAGGCGCCGACCACAAGGCCGTCATCGACGTGCCTTCGCACACCCTGACCATGTACGACGGCGGCAAGGCCGTGGGTACCGTCAAGGGCTCCGCGGGCTCCCCGCAGGACCCGACCCGCGGCGGCGTGCACACCGTCCGCAGCAAGAACGCCGCCGAGACCATGGACTCCGCCACCATCGGCCACGGCAACGAGTGGATGCTGGACTCCAAGTGGGTCACCCACCTCACCGCGTCCGGGACCTTCCTGCACTCCGCCCCCTGGAACAACTCCGTCGGCGTGGTCAACAACAGCCACGGCTGCTTCGGCATGACCACCTCGGACGCCAAGCGGGTCTACGACTTCCTGACGATCGGCTCCACCGTCGAGGTCAAGGGCACCAGCAGCACCAAGCAGACCGGCGTCGGCAACGGCCTGGAGGTCTGGCAGGAGAACTGGCAGCAGTGGCAGCAGCGCAGCGCCCTCAAGTAGCCGACCGGACCGCGGTCAGGACCCGCCGGGGCCGGCGCTGCCGCCGGGCACCGGGCGGGTGACCCGGTTGCCCGCCGGGTCGAGCACGTACCACGTCCCGCCGTGGTCGTCCGCGCCCTGGCCCCGCACGTCACCGGGCCGCTTGTCCCGGTCGAAGTAGTACAGCGGCTGCTCGTGGTAGGTGACCTTCCGGCTGCCGTCGCGGCGGGCAGTGGTGCCGAGCAGTTCCCCCCGCACGCCGCTGCCGGCCGTGGGCGCGCCACGCACCAACACCGGCGGCCAGAGCGCCGCGCAGTCGCCGTAGCAGGTCGACTCGTGGCCCCGGTCCGCCGTGAAGAGGTAGAGCGCGCGGCCCTGGCCGTCGACCAGGAGCGGGCCGAGCGGACCGGAGCGGGCGTGCACCGCGACCGGCCCCGCCGACGGGATCGCCGACGGCGGGGCGCTCGTGGCCGGACCGGTGGCGGACGGGGTCCGGGCGGGTGCGGGACCGGTCCCGCCGGCCCCGGTCCCGCACCCGCCGGTCGCCGCGGCGACCAGGGCGACGGTGGCCGCGGTGACGGCCGTCGCGGCGGTGTTGCGCATCGCACGTCTCCTTGGCGCCCGAGGGGGCCCGGCGGACCGCCCGCCCCTCACTAGACCGCAGCCGCCCGGGCCCGGCCATCCGGGCGGCGGCGTTCGGCGTACGGGGACGGCGCGTGCCGCGCGGTCAGCGGACGTCGTGGGCGGTGCGCCGGTAGGTGGAGCGCCGGTCCTCGATGGCGGACCAGCGGTCGCCGTAGACGGTCTCGGTGATGCCCGGTTCGCGCAGGAAGGCGTGCGGGAAGCCGAGCGGGACCTCGCTGACGGCGTCCAGCCGCGCCAGGGCGTCGGCGTCCAGCACCACGTCCACGCTGGCGAGGTTGTCGGCGAGCTGGCTCTCCTTGGTGGCGCCGATGATCGGGATGACGTTGCCGGGGCGCTGCCGCAGCCAGGCCAGGGCCACCTGCGCCGGGCTCCAACCGCCCTGCTCGGCGACCTCCAGGACGGCGGTGACGGTCTCGTCCTCGTTGTGGTCCCAGTGGCTGGTCCGGTCGCTGGTGTCCAGCCGGCCGGACTCCCCGCGCCGGTACTTGCCGGTGAGTTTGCCGGCCGCGAGCGGGGCCCAGGCCAGCACGGCGAGGTCGAAGGCGCGGGCCTGCGGGAGCAGTTCGCGCTCCACGGTGCGCTCCAGCAGGTTGTAGCGCAGCTGCGAGCCGGCGAACGCGGTCCAGCCGCGCAGCTCGGCGAGGGTGTTGGCCTGGGCGATCTCCCAGGCGGGCCAGTCGGACACGCCGAGGTAGAGGACCTTGCCGGCCCGCACCACGTCGTCCAGGGCGCGCATCACCTCCTCGACGGGGGTGAAGTTGTCCCGGGCGTGCACCCACAGCACGTCGAGCCGGTCGGTGTTCAGCCGGCGGAGGCTGGCCTCGACGGACTGCACGAGGTTCTTGCGGTGGTTGCCGCCGGCGTTGACGTCGCCCTCGGCGGTGGCGCAGGTGTACTTGCTGGCCAGCACGAAGCGGTCCCGGCGGCCGGCGAGCAGTTCGCCGAGCATGGTCTCGGAGGTGCCGGCGGTGTAGTTGTTGGCGGTGTCGAGGAAGTTGCCGCCGGCGTCGGCGTAGGCGTCGAGGATGCGGGCGCTGGTGTCCTTGGCGCTGCCCCAGCCCCAGTCCTCGCCGAAGGTCATGGTGCCCAGGGACAGCTCGCTGACCCGCAGGCCGGTCTTGCCGAACAGTGTGTACCGCAACGGTTCCCCTTCGATCGGTGGTGCGTCACACGCTAGGAGCTGGAGCGCGCTCCAAGGCAAGGCGACATTCCCGCCGGAGGGTGGCCGGGAGGCACCCGCGGTGCGGCGCCTCCCGGCCGGGCCGGGTCAGCCGGTGCGCAGCGCCGGGTCGCTGACGCCCGGCTTGCCGGTCTCGACGTGGCCGGCGAACCGGCGCAGGAAGCCGGCGTCGGTGTCGGCGGTGACCGTCAGGTCGTACCAGCGCTTGCTCGCGGTGAGGTCGACGGGACGGGTGACGGTGCCGCCCGGGTCCACCCGGACGGTCTGCTTGGCGCCGCCGTAGGCGTTGGCGATGGTCAGGTTGCAGGCCACGGTGCCCGGGTTGGTCAGGGTCAGCGCGACCTGTCCGGAGGCCGCGTCGTGGCGGGCGGTGACCTCGGGGGTCTGCTTCTTGCCGGGACCCTTGAAGGTGCGCAGGAAGCCGTTGGGTCCGTGCACCGTCAGGTCGTAGGCGCCCTTGGAGTAGGTGGTGTTCCAGGTGTCGGAGAGGGTCTTGCCGGCCTCGGTGGTGTACGTCCAGGGGCCGTCGGTGCGGTTGGGCGCGGTGACCAGGAAGCAGGCGCCGGCGGCGTTGCCGCCGCTGAAGGTGAGGGTGAAGCGGCCGCCGGCGACGTCCGCGGCGCCGTCGGTCAGCGGCACGTAGGCCAGCGGGCGGCTGGGCCGGGAGCCGGTCTCCTGCGTGGGCAGGACGGGGTTGGCGGGCGGCGTGGGGTGGTAGCTGTCGTGCCGGTTGTGGTCCGGCGGCTGGTAGCCCTTGGTGTCCGGGAGCGCCGCCGGCTTGGTGTTCTCCAGCGAGAAGTCGAAGGCGGAGGTGAGGTCGCCGCAGACGGCTCGGCGCCAGGGCGTGATGTGGGGCTCGTGGACGCCGAAGCGGTTCTCCATGAACCGGATGATGGAGGTGTGGTCGAAGACCTCGGAGCAGACGTAGCCGCCGGTGCTCCAGGGCGAGACCACCAGCATCGGGACGCGCTGGCCGAGGCCGTAGGGGCCGGCGGCGTAGCCGGCGCTGCCGGGGTAGTGGTCCAGGGCGGTGTCCACGGTGGACAGGCCCTGGGCGGCGGAGGCCGGCGGGAACGGCGGGACGACGTGGTCGAAGTAGCCGTCGTTCTCGTCGTAGGTGATGAACAGGGCGGTCTTGCTCCACACGTCCGGGTTGGAGGTGAGCGCGTCCAGGACCTGCGAGACGTACCAGGCGCCGTAGTTGGCCGGCCAGTTGGGGTGCTCGGAGAAGGCTTCGGGGGCGGCGATCCAGGAGACCTGCGGCAGTTTGCCGGCCTTGACGTCGGCCTTGAGCTGGTCGAAGTAGCCGTCGCCCTGCTTGACGTTGGTGCCGGTGCGGGCCTTGTCGTAGAGCGGGTCGCCGGGCTTGGCGTTGCGGTACTGGTTGAAGAAGAGCAGGGAGTTGTCGCCGTAGGTGCCGCGGTAGGCGTCGTCGATCCAGCCCCACTTGCCGGCGGCGTCCAGGCCGTCGCCGATGTCCTGGTAGATCTTCCAGGAGACGCCGGCCTTCTCCAGGCGCTCGGGGTAGGTGGTCCAGCCGTAGCCGGCCTCCTCGTTGCCGACGACCGGGCCGCCGCCGGTGCCGTCGTTGCCGACGTAACCGGTCCACATGTAGTAGCGGTTGGGGTCGGTGGCGCCCATCAGCGAGCAGTGGTACGCGTCGCAGACGGTGAACGCGTCGGCGAGCGCGTAGTGGAACGGGATGTCCTTGCGGGTCAGGTACGCCATGGTGCCGGTGCCCTTGGCGGGGATCCACTGGTCGTACTTGCCGTTGTTCCACGCCTGGTGGCCGCCGTGCCAGTCGTGGTTGAGGCCCTCGATGAACTGCATGCCGAGGTTCTCGGCGTCGGGGTGGTAGGGCAGCACGTCCTTGCCGCCGTTCGCCTGGTACCAGACGGACTTGCCGCTCGGCTGGGTGACCGGGCGCGGGTCGCCGAAACCGCGGACGCCCTTCAGCGAACCGAAGTAGTGGTCGAAGGAGCGGTTCTCCTGCATGAGGACGACGATGTGCTCGACGTCCTTGATGGAGCCGGTGCTGCGCCGGGCCGG
>LIQL01000543.1 GCA_001418405.1 Streptomyces diastatochromogenes
GGGCGGCGCTACCCCCCCCCAGCGCCGCTGGCTCATCGGGGTGGTGCGGGGTGGTGCGGAGTGGTGCGGGATGGTGCGCGGTGCGTCGTTCCCGAGCCGGTGTGGACCAATGGCGTGCACGGTAAAGGTCCGTACCGGAAGCGGTCGACGGTTCGTCAAGCATCGTCCTGGATGCGCCTCACCTGGCGCAACCGTTTCGACGGATGCGGTCGGTCCCGGGCGTCCCCAGGACCGACCACCCCATCGGTGTGACCGGGCTGCTGTCCCCTGCTGACCGGTCACGGCCCGGAACGAGGTCCCACGACGCGGGCCGCTGCCAGCGGCCGGCGTCTCATCGCTCCGGCTTTCCGCCCACGGGGCGGCGTCTACGCGTAGTCCTGCAGGCCGCGCCTGGCTGGCGTGGCACCGGGAACAACGACCCCTCTCCGGGCGCGGTCACGCGCCGTACGGGTGAGTCGGCACCCGAACTCAGATCCAGCCGGTTCCCCGCACGGAACCGGCGCTCCGGGCGATCGGATCCGGCCGCGGACGCGCGCCCGCGCCGGCCTCAGGCCCGGCCCCGGGACAGTTCCAGCAGCGTCATCGCCAGCGCGGTGCCCGGGCGGCCGAGCTGCTCGCGGTAGTGGGCCAGCACCTCCATCTCGCGGGAGAGGCTCAGCCGGCGCCCGCCGGAGGCGATCCGCTCGCGCTGGATGACCGCCGAGACGGCCATCCGTTCCTGCACGAGCCCGATGATCCGGCCGTCGAGATCGTCGATCCGGCGCCGGGCGTCCCGGATCGTCCCGGCCGCCTCGGGGGTGCTGGCGCCGGTGTCCGGAACGGCGGTGGGGGCGGTCGGCGACGTCGTCGATGCGGTGTTGCTGGTCATAGTCGTTTTCCGTTTCTCCGAGGGGCGGTGGGCCCCGGGAGCCGCGGAAGCCGCTGACGGTCCCGGACAGACACAGGCGCCCCGGACCGTTGTCGGCCCGGGGCGCCTGGGGAAGTCGCGTGTCAGTTGATCAAGCAGCACGACCATGGCAGCCGGACGGGCCGGTGCCATAGGTAAAGGCGAAGCTGTACTGCTGGAACATGGTGTTCAGTATGGGCCCGTTAGAATCGAAAGTCCAACCCCGCTCCACACCGCCGGAAGGCCGCCGAAGTGCCATCAGCGCCCCCTGCCGCCGCACCGGACGTCGTCCTCGTTGTCGACTTCGGCGCACAGTACGCCCAGCTCATCGCCCGTCGGGTCCGTGAGGCCCGGGTCTACAGCGAGATCGTGCCGTCCACCATGCCGGTGGCCGAGATGCTCGCCAAGAACCCCAAGGCGATCATCCTCTCCGGCGGTCCGTCGTCGGTCTACGCCGAAGGCGCCCCCAGCCTCGACCGTGCCCTGTTCGAAGCCGGCGTCCCGGTCTTCGGCATGTGCTACGGCTTCCAGCTGATGGCGACCACCCTCGGCGGCACGGTCGACAACAACGGTGCCCGTGAGTACGGCCGCACCGCACTGACCGTCAGCAAGCCCGGCTCCACCCTCTTCGAGGGGACTCCGGCCGAGCAGTCCGTGTGGATGTCGCACGGCGACGCCTGCTCCGCCGCCCCCGAGGGCTTCGCCGTCACCGCGTCCACCGACCTGGTCCCGGTCGCGGCGTTCGAGAACGACGAGAAGAAGCTCTACGGCGTCCAGTACCACCCCGAGGTGCTGCACTCCACGCACGGTCAGCAGGTGCTGGAGCACTTCCTGTACCGCGGTGCGGGCATCGAGCCGACCTGGACGACCACCAGCGTGGTCGAGGAGCAGGTCGCCGCGATCCGCGCGCAGGTCGGCAGCAAGCGGGCGATCTGCGGGCTGTCCGGCGGCGTGGACTCCGCGGTGGCCGCCGCCCTGGTCCAGAAGGCCATCGGCGACCAGCTGACCTGCGTCTACGTCGACCACGGCCTGATGCGCAAGGGCGAGACCGAGCAGGTCGAGAAGGACTTCGTGGCGGCGACGGGCGTGCAGCTCAAGGTCGTCGACGCCGCCGAGCGCTTCCTGAACGCGCTCAAGGGCGTCTCCGACCCGGAGCAGAAGCGCAAGATCATCGGCCGGGAGTTCATCCGGGTCTTCGAGCAGGCCCAGGCGGAACTCGTCGCCGAGGCCGGCGCCGAGGGCGAGGAAGTGGCCTTCCTGGTCCAGGGCACGCTCTACCCGGACATCGTCGAGTCCGGCGGCGGCACCGGCACCGCGAACATCAAGTCGCACCACAACGTCGGCGGCCTGCCCGACGACATCGAGTTCGAGCTCGTCGAGCCGCTGCGCCAGCTGTTCAAGGACGAGGTCCGGATGGTCGGCTCCGAGCTGGGCCTGCCGGACGAGATCGTCCACCGCCAGCCGTTCCCCGGCCCCGGCCTGGGCATCCGGATCGTCGGCGAGGTCACCCAGGAGCGCCTGGACCTGCTGCGCGAGGCCGACGCCATCGCCCGCGAGGAGCTGACCGCGGCCGGCCTGGACCGCGAGATCTGGCAGTGCCCGGTGGTCCTGCTCGCCGACGTCCGCTCGGTCGGCGTCCAGGGCGACGGCCGCACCTACGGTCACCCGATCGTGCTGCGCCCGGTCTCCTCCGAGGACGCCATGACCGCGGACTGGACGCGCATGCCGTACGAGGCCCTGGCCCGCATCTCCACCCGGATCACCAACGAGGTCGCGGACGTCAACCGCGTCGTCCTGGACGTCACCAGCAAGCCGCCGGGCACCATCGAGTGGGAGTGACCTCCCGCTGAGGCCCGACGGCGACGCCGCCGCCCCTGCTCGGGGGCGGCGGCGTCGCCGTTTGTGGGGGTTTCGCGAGGGGGCCGCGCCGCGGGTGGTGGTTGACGACCGGCGGGCGGGAGCGGAAGATGGTTTCCGTATTACGGCAATCAAAATCCGCGATGTGGAAGTGAGTGGGTCGCGCGCTATGAGCACCATCGGTTTCCTCGGCCTCGGCATCATGGGCAGTCCCATGGCGGTGAACCTCGCGAAGGCCGGGCACGCCGTGCTCGGCTGGAACCGCAGCCCCGGCAAGGCCGACGCCCTTGTCGCCGCGGGCGGCCGGGAGGCGTCGTCGATCGCCGAGGTGGTCCGCGACGCGGACGTCGTCATCACCATGGTCCCGGCGTCCCCGCAGGTCGAGGCCCTCGCCTACGGCCCCGACGGGATCCTGGCCCACGCCAGGCCCGGCACTCTGCTGATCGACATGTCCTCGATCACCCCGCAGACCTCCATCGACCTCGCGAAGAAGGCCGCCGAGCAGGGCATCCGGGTCCTCGACGCCCCCGTCTCGGGCGGTGAGGCCGGCGCCGTCGAGGGCGTGCTGTCGATCATGGTCGGCGGCGAACGTACCGACTTCGAGGCCGCCCGGCCCGTCCTGGAGGCCGTCGGCACGACCCTCGTGCACTGCGGTCCGCACGGCTCCGGCCAGACCGTCAAGGCCGCCAACCAGCTGATCGTGGCGGTCAACCTCCAAGCCGTCGCCGAGGCCGTGGTCTTCCTGGAGAAGTCCGGGGTCGACCTCGCCGCGGCCCTCGACGTCCTGGGCGGCGGGCTGGCCGGCTCCGCCGTCCTGGCCCGCAAGAAGGACAACTTCCTCCAGCGCGCCTACGCCCCCGGCTTCAAGCTCGAACTCCACCACAAGGACATGGGCATCGTCACCGACGCCGCCCGCACCGTCGGCGCCCCCCTCCCGGTCGGCGCCACCGCGGCCCAGCTCATCGCCTCCGCGGTGGCCCGCGGCGACGGGGCGCTCGACCACTCCGCGCTGCTCCGCGGCGTGGAACTGCTCAGCGGCTGCACACCGGAGCAGTAGGCCCGGTCCGCCGGCACGCGGGTGCGGGGCCCGGCCCGCGCCCCGCGAGGGCCCCGCGGTGCGGTTCGGGACGGCGCGGGCCTGGCCTTGGCGGGACGCGGCGGGTAGCTTCCGCCCGAGCGCCGTGAGCCGTGCGCGCCAGGAGGAGGACCGCGATGCCCGAACCGACGCCGATACCCACCGAACACCTGCAGTTCGCGATGCCGCCGACGCACGCCGGCATCGAGGAGGAGCGGCGCCACCGCAAGGAACGCCTCGTGGCGGCGTTGCGGCTGTTCGGACGCTACGGGTTCGAAGAGGGCGTCTCGGGCCACGTCACCGTGCGGGACCCGGAGTTCACCGACTGCTTCTGGGTCAACCCCTTCGGGATGTCGTTCGCGCTGCTGACCGTCAGCGACCTGATCCTGGTCAACGGCGACGGGAAGGTCGTCGAGGGCCGCCACCACGTCAACCAGGCGGCGTTCACCATCCACGCGCAGGTCCACCGGGCCCGCCCGGACGTCGTCGCCGCCGCCCACTGCCACTCCACCTACGGCCGCGCGCTCTCCGCCCTCGGGGAGCTCCTGGACCCGATCACCCAGGACGTCTGCGCCTTCTACGAGGACCATGCCCTCTACGACGCCTACACGGGCGTGGTGGTGGACGAGGAGGAGGGCCGCCGGATCGCCGCCGCGCTCGGCCCGCACAAGGCCGTGATCCTGCGCAACCACGGCCTGTTGACGGTCGGCGACTCGGTCGACGCGGCGGCCTGGTGGTTCCTCACCATGGAGCGCTGCTGCCAGGTGCAGCTGACGGCGAAGGCGGCCGGCAAACCGGTGCTGATCTCCCCTCAGGACGCCGTGCGCACCCGGGAACAGCTGGGCACCGACCTGGTCGCGTGGATCAACTACCAGTCGCTGTACCAGCAGATCGCGCGCAGCGAACCGGAGATGTTCGGCTGACCGGCTGACCGGCCGGCCAACGGGCGAGGGCGGAGCTGCGACGGGGGCGGTGCCGTGCGGACCACCGGGCCCGCACGGCACCGCCCCCGTCCGTCACTTCTGCGGGAACAGCGCCAAGAACGGGTCGGCGGCCGCCGCCAGCCCGCGGCTGAACGGCGCGTCGAAGTCCCAGACCAGGAAGAGCAGGAAGGCGATCAGCGCGCTGAACACGCCGGCCATCAGCATCTCCCGCCCCGAACGCCGGATCTGGAGCGTGTACATCACGCCGATGGAGATCACGCCCCCGGCGATCAGTCCGAACCACACCACGCCCGGCAGCGTCGAGTCGGCCGCGGTCCGCCCGCGCCATCCGGGCGCTGTCCGCGGCCGACTCGACGCTGCC
>LIQL01000544.1:0-3597 GCA_001418405.1 Streptomyces diastatochromogenes
GTCGGTGAGGCGGGGGTGGGTGGCGCCGCCGGGGACGCCTGCGGCCTCGCCGTCGACGGGGACGAAGGCGTCGAGGTAGACGAGGTGTCGTACCCGGTCGGCGACGTGTTCGAGGGCTCCGGTGATCACGCAGCCGCCGCAGGAGAAGCCGAGCAGCACGATGTCGTGGAGGTCTTCGTAGCGGATGCAGTTGACGACGTCGGTGATGTGGGTGGTCAGGCCGACCTGCGGGCTCGCCAGGTGGGCGCGTTCGCCGATGCCGGTCAGGCTCGGGGTGAAGACCTGGTGGCCGGCGCGTTGGAGGAGGTCGCGGACGCGACGGAAGTCGTGGGCGCCGCTCCAGGCACCGTGGACGAGGACGAAGGTTGCCATGGCGTAGTGCTCCACCCAAGGTGAGGAGTGTCCGGGCGATGGTGCCTGTGCGGGACGGTCCGGTCGGGCCGGGGTCAGGTCGGGTCGGTCACCACGGTGAGGTGACGGGGCGGGGGTTGGACGCGGGTCAGGTCCGCTTCCAGCAGTACGGTGTCGGCTTCGCGGGCGACTTCACGGAAGCCGGCGAAGCGGTACGTCACGAACATCATGCGGTTGCGGCCGGTCTCGACGAACTCGGCCTGGAGTCGCGCCTTGCTGTCGCGGGCCAGGGTCATGATGTGGTTGAGCAGGACCGCGCCGACGCCGCGGGACATGACGCGGCAGGACATCAACAGCAATCGCAGCCTCCAGACCGTCTCGCCGGTCTCGACCAACGCCAGCCCGATCTTCCCGTACGGGCCGAAGCGGTCTTCGAGTTCGGCGACGAGCAACAGGTGGTCGGGCGACTGGCACAGTACCTTGAGTTCCTCGTAGGAGTAGGTCCTTCCGGTGGAATTCAGCTGATTCGTACGGATGGTGAGTTCCTCGGCCCGTTGGAGGTCTGCTTCCGCTGCCGCGGTGAGGGTGAAGACCATGTCGAGGGTGGCCAGGAAGTCCTCGCCGGTGGCCGTTGCCGCCTTTTCCGCCTGGTCGCGGGCGAGGCCGCTTTGGTACATCGCCCGCCGATGACGCGATTCGTCGGTGCGGAAGCGTGGCTGGAATTCTTCCCATTCCGTGAGGGCGGTGGCGACTTCAGCGGCGTCCACGCACAGCACGTGGGGGTGGCGGAAGGCGACCTCTTCGCGTTCGAACGGCTGGTCGTCGACGAAGGCGAGGGAGTCCACGCCGATGTTGAGGGCACCGGCGATCTCCGCGATCGAGGCGGACTTGGGGTTCCAGTTGATCTGGGGGTGGAGGAAGTAGTCGGCCAGGCCGCACCGCGTGAGGGCGGCCCAGGCGGCATCGTGGTCGTTCTTGCTGGCGATGGACTGCAGGATGCCCCGGGCGTCGAGGGCCTCGATCAGTGCGACGAGGTGCGGTCGGGGGGTGACGTCGCCGTCTTCGAGGAGGACGCCGTCCCAGAGGGTGTCGTCGAGGTCCCAGACCACGCATTTGACCCGGCCGCGGGGCGGCTTGTCGCGCGGGGTGTCGCGTCGGCCGCCGGGCACGGCGGTGCCGGGTGTCCGGCTGCTCATTTGTACGCCTCCTCCGCGATCTGGACCTCCTGGACCTGGGTGCTGCCCTCGATGATCTCCATGACCTTGGCGTCGCGGTAGTACCGCTGCACGGGGTGGTCGGTGGAGCACCCGGCGGCGCCGTGGAGTTGGACGGCGTCGGCGGCGGCGCGACTGGCGGCGGTGGCGGCGAAGTACTTGGCGATCCAGGTGGCCATGATGGTGCGCGGGTCGTTGTCGTCCTTGAGCCGGCCGGCTTCCCGGCACAGCAGGCGGGCGGCCCGGACGTCGGTGACCATCCGGGTGAGCATCCGGCGCACGAGCTGGTGGTCGCCGAGCGGGGCGGGGCGGTTGCCCTTCCGGCCGGTGTGGCCGGCACTGGCCTCCATGCAGGCTTGGAGGATGCCCACACAGCCGCAGGCGACGCTGTACCTGCCGATGTCGAGGACGCCGGTGAGGACGGTGGCGAGCGCGAAGCCCTCCGGGCCGAGCACCGCGTCCGCGCCGAGGGGGCAGCGGTCGAAGTCGATCTCGGCGAGCATGCTCGCCGTGGTGCCCAACATGCCGGTGCGCGGGCGGATGGTGAGGCCGGGGGTGTCACGTTCGACGAGGAAGGCGGTCACGCCGCGTTCGGTGCGGGCGAAGACCAGGAGCAGGGTGGCGAGTTGGCCGCCGGTGATCCAGCGCTTGTGCCCGTCGAGGAGGTGGCCGGTGGTGTCGCGGGTTGCGGTGGTGGCCAGTTGGGCGGCGTCGCTGCCGCCCTCGGGTTCGGTCAGGCAGAACGCGCCGAGGGCCTGGCCGCTGGCCAGGCGGGGCAGCCACCGTTCGCGTTGGTCCGCGCTGCCCCAGCGGGCGACGGCATGGGCCACCATCGAGTGCACGGTGAGCAGGCTGCGCACGGAGGAGCAGCCGCGGCCGACCTCCTCGTGCAGGGCGCCGAGGGTGACCATGTCCATCCCGGCGCCGCCGACGTCGGTGGGCAGGATCGCGCCCCACCATCCCAGTTCGCCGAGGCGGGCCAACGTCTCGTCGGGGACGCGTTCGTCGCGGTCGAAGCGGTCGGCGAGCGGGGCGATCTCGGCGTCGACGACGGCACGGAAGGCGGTGGTGTCGGGTGACGGGTCAGGCATCCGGCCGGGTTCCCGTCAGTCGTTCGACGAGCTTGGTCATGGCCGTCACGGTGCGGAAGTTGTCGAGTTCGAGGTCCTCGTTCGGTATCTGCACGGCGAAGTGCTTCTCCACGAACATGATCAGTTGGATGGTGAACAGGGAGTTGGCGATGCCGCGGCCGAAGAGGTCCTCGTCGTCGGCGATCGTCAGGTTGGGGAAGCTGTCGGCCAGGAACTTCGCGAGGTCGGAACGGATGTCGATCAACGGTCGGCCTCCCAGCCGTGGGACCCGTACGAGAAGAACCCCTGCTGGGTTTTGCGGCCGTGCAGTCCGGCGTCGACCATCTTCTTGAGCAGGGGGCAGGGGCGGTACTTGCTGTCGTTGAAGCTGTCGTGGAGGACTTCGATGCTGCGCAGGATGGTGTCGACGCCGATCAGGTCCGCGGTGGCCAGCGGGCCCATGGCGTGGCCGAAGCAGGAGGTGAAGACCGCGTCGACCTGTTCGGCGGTGGCGACGTTCTCGTGGACGAGGAAGGCGGCCTCGTTGATGGTGAGCATGAGGACGCGGTTGGAGACGAAGCCGGGCGAGTCGTTGACGACGATCGCGGTCTTGCCCATGGTGGCCAGCAGTTCCTGGGCGATCGCCACGGTGGTCGGCGTGGTGTGGTGGCCGGGGATCAGTTCCACCACGGGCTTCATCGGGACCGGGTTCATGAAGTGGATGCCCAGGACCTGGGGGGCGCGCCGGGTCAGGGAGGCCAGGCGGGTGATGGGAAGGGCGGAGGTGTTGGCGGCGAGGACGCAGTGCGCAGGGCAGACGTCGTCGAGGACGGGGTAGACCCGTTGTTTGATCTCCCAGCTCTCGGTGACGTTCTCGATCACGAAGTCGACGTCGTGGAGGTCCGCGTAGTCGGTGGTGAAGGTGATCGCCCGGAGGGCCCGGTCGGCGTCGACGGGGTCCT
>LIQL01000544.1:3682-4026 GCA_001418405.1 Streptomyces diastatochromogenes
GTCGGCCCGGTCTGCGTGCGGTGGGTTGCGGTGCGTCGGTGGATGGCTGTGTGGGTGTGCCGGTGGTGGTGCGGGTGGCGTCATGTGCGCTCCGTCCGGGGGGTCGGTTCGGTGAGGACGTCGGCGAGCGCGGCGACGGTGAGGTGGTCGAAGAGGGTCTGCAGGGTGAGGTGGACCTGGCAGCTCTCGCGGATGCGGGCGACGAGGGTGATGCCGAGGAGGGAGTGGCCGCCGAGGTCGTAGAAGTTGTCGTGGATGCCGACGGGTTCGACGCCGATGTGGTCGCGCCACAGGTCGGCCAGGCGCTGTTGGAGGGGGGTCGTCGGGGCGACGTAGGGGGCTGT
>LIQL01000545.1 GCA_001418405.1 Streptomyces diastatochromogenes
CTGCAACTGCACGGCGGCTACGGCTTCATGAACGAGTACCCGATCGCCCGGCTCTACGCCGACAACCGCGTCAACCGCATCTACGGCGGCACCAGCGAGGTCATGAAGTCCATCATCGCCAAGTCCATGGGCCTGTAGGGCGCAGGGACCCCGCACGTGAACGACGCACTGCAGTCCCTGCTCGACCTGCTCGCCCTGGAGCAGATCGAGCAGGACATCTTCCGCGGCCAGAGCCGGGCCTCGGTCGTGCCCCGGGTCTTCGGCGGCCAGGTCGCCGCACAGGCGCTGGTCGCGGCCGGCCGCACGGTCCCCGCCGACCGCCCTCCGCACTCGCTGCACGCCTACTTCCTGCGCCCCGGCGACTCCGGCGCACCCATCGTCTACACCGTCGACCGGATCCGCGACGGGCGGTCCTTCACCACCCGCCGGGTCGTCGCCGTCCAGCACGGCAAGCCGATCTTCCACCTCACCGCGTCCTTCCACGCGCACGAGCAGGCGGCGCTGGAGCACCAGGAGCCGATGCCGGCCGCACCGGACCCGCTGACCCTGCCGACCCAGGCCGAGATGCTGCCGCGGTACGCCGACCGGTTCCGCGAACCGGACATGCTCCAGCGGCTGTTGGAGGCCCGGGCCGCCGTCGACCTGCGCTACGTGGAGGAGCCGCCGTTCGCCACCGCCGGCACGGTCCGCGAGCCGCGCTCGCAGGTGTGGTTCCGCACCGACGGCAAACTGGACGGCCCGGAGGACGAGCCGCTGCTGCACGTCTGCCTGGTGACGTACGTCTCGGACATGACCCTGCTGGACTCGGTGCTGCTGGCCCACGGGCGCGGCGGCTGGGCGGTCGGCGACGTGGTGGGGGCCAGCCTCGACCACGCCATGTGGTTCCACCGGCCGCTGCGGGCCGACGAGTGGCTGCTCTACGACCAGGAGTCGCCGACCGCGCGCGGCGGGCGGGGGCTGGGCACCGGGCGGATCTTCGCCGCGGACGGGCGGCTGGTGGCGTCCGTGGTGCAGGAAGGCGTCGTCCGGGCGCCCCGGGAGGAGTGACCGGGACCCCGCGGACGCGACGCCGCCGGGTCAGAGCAGATCCGCCGCGGCCAGGAGGTAGGCGGTGAGCGGGTCGTAGTGGCGGGGGCTCAACACGTGGTCGTCCAGCGGGACGGTGACCTGGACGGTGCCCTCGGACTCGGCGAGGAAGAGCGCGGGGTCGTTGCAGTCCGCGAACCCGATCGTGGGGATGCCGCGCTGGCCCGCGCAGCCGGCCCAGCCGTGGTCGGCCATCACCAGGTCCGGCAGGGGCCGGCCGGCGCGCTCCAGGCCGTCCAGGACCGCGGCCATCGGCTCCGGGGAGTGGGTGTGCCACAGCGTCGCGCCGCGCTCCAGCATCGCCACGTCCCCGAACTGGAAGACCATGCCGTCGTCGGCGTGCAGCCCGTCGGGGATGACCACGATCTCGCAGTCCCGGGCGTGCAGGGCCTGGGCGGTGGCGCGGTGGACGTCCATCAGGCCGCCCGGGTGGCCGGTGGCGAACAGCACCCGCTGGCGGTCGGCGGCCGCCTTGCGCAGCACCGCGGCCGCGCGGTCCAGGGCGTCCACGGTCAGCTCGGGGTCGATGGTGTCCTGGCCCTGCCGGTGGTGCGGGTCGTCGTTGACGCCGCAGCGCTCCGCCATCACGGCCAGCACGTCCTGCTCGTCCGTCCAGCGGTCGCCCAGCTCCAGGCCGAACCAGTAGTGGCGGTCGCCGTTCGCGAGCCGGCGGTAGTGGAGGAGGTTGTTCTCGCGGGGGGTGGCGACCTCACCGGCGATCCGGGTCCGTACGAGGTGGTCGACGAGTTCGGCACGCGAGGGGGCTGCAGCGGCTATCGGCATAGCGACATTGTGCCCGTACGGATCTCTCCAGGTCGGGCGTTCCACAGCGCGGACACCGGGTGGACACGGACCGGACACGGTGCCGCGACGCGGCGGCGGCTGGACAAAACGTCGAACGCACGCGGTCCGGAGAGCGAAAATGTCCATGTCCCGGGTCGTCGGGCGCTCCCTACTCTGCCCCCATGACCACCGCATCGAACGAGCCCGTGGGCCCCGTCGACTCCTCCCGCATCCCGCGCTACGCCGGGCCCGCGACCTTCGCCCGGCTGCCCCGCCTCGACGAGGTCGGCGGCCGGACCGATGTCGCCGTCGTCGGTGTCCCCTTCGACACCGGCGTCTCCTACCGGCCGGGCGCCCGCTTCGGCGGCAACGCGATCCGTGAGGCGTCGCGGCTGCTGCGGCCGTACAACCCGGCGCAGGACGCCTCGCCGTTCGCGCTGGCGCAGGTCGCCGACGCCGGTGACATCGCGGCCAACCCGTTCAACATCAACGAGGCCGTGGAGACCATCGAGGCCGCCGCCGACGACCTCCTCGGCAGCGGCGCCCGCATGATGACGCTGGGCGGCGACCACACGATCGCGCTGCCGCTGCTGCGCTCGGTCGCCAAGAAGCACGGCCCGGTCGCCCTGCTGCACTTCGACGCGCACCTGGACACCTGGGACACCTACTTCGGCGCCGAGTACACCCACGGCACCCCGTTCCGCCGGGCCGTCGAGGAGGGCATCCTCGACACCTCCGCGCTGTCCCACGTCGGCACCCGCGGCCCGCTCTACGGCAAGAAGGACCTCACCGACGACGAGAAGATGGGCTTCGGCATCGTCACCTCGGCGGACGTCTACCGGCGCGGTGCCGACGAGATCGCCGACCAGCTGCGCCAGCGCATCGGTGACCGGCCGCTCTACATCTCCATCGACATCGACTGCCTCGACCCGGCCCACGCCCCCGGCACCGGCACGCCGGAGGCCGGCGGCATGACCTCCCGCGAACTGCTGGAGATCCTGCGCGGCCTGGCGTCCTGCAACCTGGTCTCCGCCGACGTGGTGGAGGTCGCCCCGGCCTACGACCACGCAGAGATCACGGCCGTCGCCGCCTCGCACACCGCGTACGAGCTGACCACGATCATGTCCCGACAGATCGCGGACGCCCGCGGCTGACCACCCCCGGACACCGCACGAACCGCCGGCCGGCCCTGAAGGGTCGGGCGGCGGTTTCGGTTTTTAGAGGGGGAGGGGGACTGTCTCTTATACACA
>LIQL01000546.1 GCA_001418405.1 Streptomyces diastatochromogenes
GGGGTGGGTACGGTTCCGGTCAGCCATCAGGTCACTAGCTCCGTTGTCGTCACCGCGCGCAGACCGCGCCGGCGGAGGCCGTCGAGGATCGGGGGCAGCGCGGCCACCGTGCCGGCGTGCCCGAGGTGGAGACTGACGACCGACCCCGGCCGGATGCCGTCCAGGACCGTGCGCTGGACGGCCGCGGCGCCGGGGTCGTTCGCGTCGAGGGAGTCCACGTCGTACGACAGGACGTGCGGGTAGCCGACCTGACGGGCCAGCCGGATCACCTGGGGGGTCGCCCGTTGGGTCTGCGAGGGGCGGAACCAGCTGCCGATGCTGCCGGTGAGCCTGCGCAGCCGGTCGGCGCACTGACTGATCTCGGCGAGCGCGGCGGCGGCCGGCAACGCGCAGATGTTGCGGTGGTGCATGGTGTGGTTGCCGAGTTCGTGGCCGCCGTCCAGGACGCGGCGGGCCATCGCGGGCTGCTCGTCAAGCCACTCGCCCACGGCCAGGACGGTGACCCGGGCGCCGGCCCGCTCGGCCTCGCCGAGCAGCGCCCCGGCCAGCTTGGGGTCGCCCCTGCCGTGGAACGTCAGGGCCACCGCGTGGCCGTCGCGCGGTCCGTGTTCGATCTCCGCGGGCAGGCCGGGGGCGCGGGTCGGCGGCCGGGCGGCGGGCTGCCGGGCGGGGGCGGACCGGCCCGTCCCCTGGGGGGTCGGGCCGCCGCCGGCCGATCGGGAGGCGGAGTCGTCCGCCGACCGCTTCGGATCACAGCCCGCCGCGAGCGCACCGGCGGCCGCGGCCGAGGCGGCCGCGCGCAGCACGAAGCGACGATCTAGGGAAGTCACCACCCCATTAGAGGCGCAAAAATTCCCAATCGGTGCGATATGTACGATTCATTCGGGTGCGTGTCGCCGCGTTCACCCGACGCGCACCCCTGCTACACCGGCCAGGCCGCGGCCAGCATCGCCCTGGTGTCGGCGAGGAGTTGGGGCAGGACCTTGGTGTGGCCGACCACCGGCATGAAGTTGGTGTCGCCGCCCCAGCGGGGGACGACGTGCTGGTGGAGGTGGGCGGCGATCCCGGCGCCGGCCACGCTGCCCTGGTTCATCCCGATGTTGAAACCGTGCGCCCCGGAGGCGGTGCGCAGCGCCGTCATCGCCCGCTTGGTGAAGTCCGCCAGCTCCGCCGTCTCCGCCTCGTCGAGGTCGGTGTAGTCGGCGACGTGGCGGAACGGGACGACCATGAGGTGCCCGCCGTTGTACGGGTAGAGGTTCAGCACCGCGTACACCCGCTCACCGCGGGCGACGACCAGACCGTCCTCGTCCGACTTCGCGGGAATGGTGCAGAACGGACAGCCGTCGTCGGCCCCCGGGCCGCTCGGCTTGTTCTCCCCCTGGATGTACGCCATCCGGTGGGGCGTCCACAGGCGCTGGAAGGCGTCCTGCGTCCCGACTCCGATCTGCTGTTCCGGCTCACTCGTCATGTTGCGAAGCATATTCTCCCGGGCCGGCGGGGGAAGCGGCGAGGGGCGATCCCGATCGGGACCGCCCCTCGTGCAGACCGTCGCGTCACACCTGGACGCGACGCTCCACCGCGTCCAGCAGCTTGGCCAGCGCCGCTTCCTTCGGAATGCCGTTCTCCTGCGAACCGTCGCGGTAGCGGAACGACACCGCGCCGGCGGCCAGGTCCTCGTCACCGGCGAGGATCATGAACGGCACCTTGGCCTTCTGCGCGTTCCGGATCTTCTTCTGCATCCGGTCCGAGGAGGAGTCGACCTCCAGCCGCAGCCCCCGGGCCTTCGCCTCCGCGGCGAACTCCGCCAGGTACGGGACGTGCGCGTCGCCGATCGGGATGCAGGTGGCCTGCACCGGGGCCAGCCAGGCCGGGAAGGCGCCGGCGTAGTGCTCCAGCAGCACCGCGAAGAACCGCTCGATCGACCCGAACAGCGCGCGGTGGATCATGACCGGCCGCTGCTTGGTGCCGTCCGCCGAGGTGTATTCGAGGTCGAAGCGCTCCGGCAGGTTGAAGTCGAGCTGGATCGTCGACATCTGCCAGGTGCGGCCGATCGCGTCCTTGGTCTGGACGGAGATCTTCGGGCCGTAGAAGGCGGCGCCGCCCGGGTCCGGGACCAGCGGGAGGCCCTGCTTGTCCGCGACCTGGCGGAGGGTCTCGGTGGCCTCCTCCCAGACCTCGTCCGAGCCGACGAACTTCTCCGGGTCCTTGGTGGACAGCTCCAGGTAGAAGTCGTCCAGACCGTAGTCGCGGAGCAGGTTCAGCACGAAGGTGAGCGTCCGGTCCAGCTCGTCGGCCATCTGCTCGCGGGTGCAGTAGATGTGCGCGTCGTCCTGCGTGAAGCCGCGGGCCCGGGTCAGGCCGTGCACGACGCCGGACTTCTCGTAGCGGTACACCGTCCCGAACTCGAAGAGGCGCAGCGGCAGTTCACGGTACGAGCGGCCGCGCGCATCGAAGATCAGGTTGTGCATCGGGCAGTTCATGGGCTTGAGGTAGTAGTCCACGCCCTCGTCGAGCTGCATGGGCGGGTACATGCCGTCGGCGTACCAGTCCAGGTGGCCCGAGGTCTCGAAGAGCTTCCCCTTCGTCGCGTGCGGGGTGTAGACGAACTCGTAGCCCTCTTCCTCGTGGCGGCGCCGCGAGTAGTCCTCCATCACGCGCCGGACGATGCCGCCCTTGGGGTGGAAGACGGCCAGGCCGGAGCCGATCTGCTCCGGGACGGAGAACAGGTCCAGCTCGGCACCGAGCTTGCGGTGGTCGCGCTTCTCGGCCTCGGCGAGGAAGTCCAGGTAGCCCTTGAGCTCGTCCTTGGTCGGCCAGGCGGTGCCGTAGATGCGCTGGAGCTGCGGGTTCTTCTCGCTGCCGCGCCAGTAGGCGGCGGCCGACCGCATCAGCTTGAAGACCGGGATGGCGCGGGTGCTCGGCAGGTGCGGGCCGCGGCACAGGTCCTTCCAGCACAGCTCGCCGGTCTTGGCGTCGAGGTTGTCGTAGATGCTCAGCTCGCCCGCGCCGACCTCGGCGGAGGCGCCCTCGGCGGCGTCCGCGGCGGAGCCCTTGAGGCCGATCAGTTCCAGCTTGTACGGCTCGTCGGCCAGCTCCGCGCGGGCCTCCTCGTCGGAGACCACGCGGCGGGAGAACTTCTGCCCGCGCTTCTGGATCTCCTGCATCTTCTTCTCGATGCGCTTGAGGTCGTCCGGGTGGAAGGGCTTCTCGACGTCGAAGTCGTAGTAGAAGCCGTCCTTGATCGGCGGGCCGATGCCGAGCTTGGCCTCCGGGAAGAGCTCCTGAACGGCCTGGGCCATCACGTGCGCGGCGGAGTGCCGCAGGATGTTCAGACCGTCCTCGGAGGTGATCTCGACGGGCTCGACCTCGTCGCCGTCGGCCAGCTCGTGGGCCAGGTCCTTCAGCTCGCCGGCCACCCGTGCGGCCACGACGCTGCGCTCGCCCTGGAAGAGGTCGGCGGCCGTAGTCCCCGTGGTCACCACGCGTTCTTCCCGCTCGGAATCGCGTTGGACGGTCACACGGACGTCTGACACCGGTCTCTCCTGACTCATGTCTTTCGCGCGTCAGCGTTTGCTGCGCCCCCGAATCGTACCGAGCCGCAGGACCACACCGCGAAACGGTGCCGGCCGCCCGCTCAGCCGTCCGCCGGCGGCCCGTCGCACGCCTCCTCGGCGTCGTCGAATCCGTCGTCGCCGCCTTCCGGCGGCGCCTGTGCCAGCGCCTTCATCAGCCGGTCCCGATCGGCCGGATCGACCTGGACGGGGGTGACGTCCCGACCGCCGGTGATCCGCCGGAAGCCGCCCCGGCTCTCCAGCCGGCCGCTGACCCGGATCGGCAGCCCGGCCAGGTGGGCGTGGCCGGCGATCCGGTAGTCCTCCTCCTCCAGCGCCGCCCGCACCTGCCCCACGTCGGCCCCGCTGATCACCCGCAGCCGCACCGACCCCGGACCGTCCGGTCGCTCCCGGCGCAGCCGGACGACGGAACCGGTCACCCGCACCGGCAGCGACGGCTCGGCACGGACGTAGCGCCGGGCGGCCCGCTGGAGCGCGGGCAGGTCACCGGGCGAGAACTCCACCGGTTCGGGGCGGGCCGCGAAACCCTCCGGGGCGCCGGCCGCCGGCGACCAGCACAGGGTGATCCGGACCCCCTCCGCGCCCCGCACCAGCGCGATCAACGCCTGCACCAGCTCGTGGCAGACGCCCAGTCCGACCGCCGCGTCGAACGCCTCCATGCCGCCGGCGGCCCGCTGGTAGTCGGTGGCGTCCCGGGCCGCGTGCAGGGCCCGCTGGAGGCCGGTGACCACGCCCCGCCCGGCCCGTACGGGCACGAACGCGGCCAGGTGCCGACCGGCCGGGCCCGGGCCGACCAACACCTGGCCGAGGAACCCCTCGGCCCGCCGTTGGTGCCGTGCGCCGTAATAGCCGGCCCGGGCGTAGCTGCCCAGCGCGCCGGCGGTCAACAGGGCGCGGGCCGCGGCGCGCAGCTGCTCCTGCGCCACCCAGTGCGCGGTGCCCGGCCCGCCGTCCGGGACCTCGCGCTCCCAACGGACCTCGTCGCTGGGCACCGCGAGCCCGACCAGCACCTCGCGGGCCGACGGTGCGGCGCTCCGCTCCAGCGCGGCCAACGCCTCGGCCAACAACTCGGCGCTGTCCGGAAATCGCCGGTCCTGGGGCACCAGCAGACTGGTCCCGCCGGCCCCGTCGGGCGGGGTCCAACGGGCGTAGTGGCCGACCGCGCCGCTGCGGCGCCGCCAACCGTGCCGGGCCAACAGGGCCGTGAGCACCGTCGGGTCGAGCCGCGCCGGATCCGGTGGTGCCGCACCGTAGTCGTCGGTGGACCGCGCCATCAGGGTCTCCCTCCCGCCCCGACCCGCGTCATGATCTCGCGGAGCGCGCGGTCGTCGAAGATCCGCGTGGTCGGGATCCGCACAGTGGTCCGGCGCCGGCCGGTCACCGGATGGCCGGCGAGGTTGGTCCAGTAGCAGCAGTGCCGCAGTTCCAGGTGGTCGTGTCCGGCCCGCAGCCAGTCGTCCGGGTCCCGCGGGACGAGCATCACGACGAGGATCTTGTGCACCGCCACCGGCGAGCGGGCCAGCTTCACCAGGTGGTCGTTGTCGAGCGTGAAGGCGAACGTCGGCCCCGGTGGGCGCGGGGCGGTCTGGTAGGTGCACTTGAGCTGCACCTTGATGGTGACTTCGTCGTCGACGGTGTGACCGGGCGCGGCATGGCTGACGTGCCAGTCGATGCCGTTGTCCGGGAAGGGCTGCGCCAGCGAGCAACCGGCCGCGGCGGCGACCGCGTGCAGGTAGCCCACCTGGAGGGTTTCCATGCAGGCCGTGGTGGCCAGGCCACCGCGCTGCGGTGTAGGGGAGGGCCGGGGGTACCGCCCGCTTGCGGGGGACAGCCCGCCCGGTTCGGGCTGCGCGAGGGTCATCGCGGATGCCTTCCGGGCCGTGCCGAATCGTCTGCTTCCGGGCGGCGGGGCGGGGTCCGGCGCACGGGAGCCGCCGGACCGCGCACGGTGCGCCGGCCCGTCACTGTCGTTGTCTCCGCGTCAAGCGGGCCGCAAACAAGGGCGGTTCGAGCCGACTGCAACTCGGGTATCACCAGCACGGATGACGTCGCACCGCCATCCCCCGTACGACCGCGAGGAGTTGGATGATGCCGCGCTGGTATGACGGTCCACTTGCCGCCTTCGACACCGAGACGACGGGCATCGACGTCGAGCGCGATCGCATCGTCTCCGCCGCCCTGGTGATCCAGGAGACCCCGCGCGCCGCCCCGCGCGTCACCCGCTGGCTGGTCAATCCGGGCGTGGAGATACCCGAGGCCGCGACGGCGGTGCACGGACTGACGGCCGACCACCTCGCCCGGCACGGCCGCTGGCCGGCGCCGGTGCTGGAGGAGGTGGCCCGGGCGCTGGCCGCCCAGGCGGTGGCCGGCCGGCCGTTGGTGGTGATGAACGCCCCGTTCGATCTCACGCTCCTGGAGCGGGAGTTGAAGCGCCACCGCGCCAGCTCGCTCGACGCCTACCTGGGGGCGCACCCCCTGCACGTCCTCGACCCGCGGGTCCTGGACAAGCACCTGGACCGCTACCGCAAGGGCCGCCGCACCCTCACCGACCTCTGCGCGCACTACGAGGTCGACCTGGCCGACGCCCACGAGGCGGCCGCGGACGCACTGGCCGCACTGCGCGTGGTCCGGGAGGTGGGCCGGCGCTTCGCCGACCGGCTGGACGGGCTGCAACCCGCCGAGTTGCACACCCGTCAGGCGGTCTGGTTCGCCGCCCAGGCGCGCGGCCTCCAGGCGTGGTTCGCCCGCAGCGGCTCCCCGGAGTCGGTCGACCCGCATTGGCCGTTGCGGCCGGAACTCCCCACCGCTGCCTGATTACCCATCAGAATTCCGTCGGGAATTCCCACGAAGTCCACCGGGAAGGGAACGGAATCACCGTTCCGAAGACGAAGCCCGCACCGGTCCAATGAAAAGAACCGGACCGCCTCTTGGCGGCCCGGTTCATGATCCCGGTGGGCGATACTGGGTTCGAACCAGTGACCTCTTCGGTGTGAACGAAGCGCTCTCCCACTGAGCTAATCGCCCGGGTTCCGGCGGGGTTTCCCCCGCGAACGACCTGAACGATACAGGTCGTCACGCCCTTCCATCAAATTCCTCTGCCGAGCCCCTCATCCGCGGGCCAGCCAGGCCGCCAACCCGCGCCGTCCGGCCCGCATCATCAGCGCGTGATTGATCCGGAACAGCGGCCGCCCGACCAGCGCCCACCGCCGCAGCGCCGGCTTGCGGAGCTCCACGTCCTGCTCGAAGACGACCCGGGTGCCGCCGGCCCCGGGCGCGACCGTCCAACGCGCCCGACCGACCAGGTCCCCGCCCATCTCGACCTCCAGCACCCCGCCCCCCGGATCCCGCCGGACCTCGGTCGCCACCACGGCCAGCTCGTACGGCAGGGAGGACCGGAACCGCGCGCTGGCGCTGCGATCGTCGAGCGGAACGACCTCGCGCACCTGCGGCCACCAGCGGGGATACGCCTCGCCCCGCTCCAGGACCGCATAGACGACGGTGGGCTGGGCGCTCAGCTGCCACACGCTACGGAAGTGGTAGCGGTGGAGCCGGCCGGGCGGACCGGAGGGGGCGAACATGATCCCAGTGTGCGCCCCGGCGCCCGGGAAACCCCTCAAAAACCGCAACGGCCCGGAGACTTGAGTCTCCGGGCCGTCGTCCGGGGTGGGCGATACTGGGTTCGAACCAGTGACCTCTTCGGTGTGAACGAAGCGCTCTCCCACTGAGCTAATCGCCCGGGCGCATCGCCAACATTACCGCACGTCGGGGGCGCTCCCGACCACGGCGGCACCGCCGAGCTCCGCACACCCGGAGCGGACGCCACCCCCGCCCGTTCGCCGGCGCGGCCGCCGCGCCCGGCACGCCGAACCGACGGAGATCATCGCAAAGCACCCCCCGCTCCGTTACTCTGCGTATTCGTCACGCTTGCGCAACGGACGGGATCGCCCGGCGAAATTACCGCCGGGGACGCTCACGCAATCCGCCGTAAGAGGTACCTGAAGCCACCCAAAACCGTCAGAGGGGTTTACAACGGCACCGTAGGTGGCATGTCGATTTCGCCGACGTGCGAATCCCCGAGCGCACACTGAGCGAAAGGCCCTGGCGCTTATGAACACCACGGTCAGCTGCGAGCTGCACCTGCGCCTCGTTGTGTCGAGCGAGTCCTCACTGCCTGTACCCGCGGGCCTGCGGTATGACACGGCCGATCCCTATGCCGTGCACGCCACCTTCCACACCGGAGCCGAGGAAACGGTTGAGTGGGTCTTCGCCCGCGACCTCCTCGCCGAGGGCCTCCACCGGCCCACGGGCACCGGCGACGTCCGCGTCTGGCCGTCCCGGAGCCACGGTCAGGGCGTCGTCTGCATCGCCCTGAGCTCCCCGGAAGGGGAAGCCCTGCTGGAAGCCCCGGCGCGGGCGCTGGAATCGTTCCTGAAGCGAACGGATGCCGCCGTACCGCCCGGTACGGAGCATCGCCATTTCGATCTCGACACGGAGCTCTCCCACATCCTGGCGGAGAGCTGAGACGCAGCACGCAACCCACCGCATCCACCCGCTCACACTTGCGACCGTCCGACTCGGGGAGACGGCGCAGGACCGACAAGTTCACACGGCACACTTCGGCGCCGTCACCGCGGACCCACCGCGGGGACGGCGCCGAGGCTTGTCCCAGGCGCTAGAGTCGGCGACCATTCGCCAACGACACCGGGGCGGCACCGGCCGACCCCACCCGGCCAGGGAGCGGAACCGTGCTGATCACCCATGACACCCGGTGCGCGCTGGACGCGGTCGTCGACCTGTTGAACACCGCTCCCGAGGGCGACTCCCCCGGTGCCCCGGACAGCCTCACCGACCTCCCGGCCCTCACCGAGTTCGTCCGGCGCAACGAGGTCAGCGGTGTGGGATCGCTCGGTCCGGACGACCTGGCCGCCGTGCGGGCCGTGCGGGCACGGTTCGCGGAGATCTTCGCGGCCGGCGACAACCACACCGCGGCCGCGCGGTTGAACGCGCTGGTCGCCTCCGCGGGCACCACGCCGCAACTGACCGACCACGACGGCTACGACTGGCACGTCCACTACTTCGCGCCGGGCGCCACGGTCGCCGACCACCTGGCCGCGGACGGCGGGATGGCGCTGGCGTTCATCCTCGTCGCCGGGGAGCGCGAGCGGCTGCGGCGCTGCGAGGCACCGGACTGCCGGCACGCCTTCGTGGACCTCTCCCGCAACCGCTCGCGGCGCTACTGCGACAGCCGGACCTGCGGGAACCGGCTGCACGTCGCGGCGTACCGGGCACGGCGGCGGGAGGCGGCGGGCTGACCGGCCGAGGAGCCGCTACCCGCCCCCGGGCGGAGCCGTCACATCGGACGGCGCCGGGGGTCAGAGGATGTAGAGGTCGTGCACCGCTCCTAGGAGGAGCAGCAGGCCGATCACGGCTAGGAAAAGCATCAGCGGCGGCTGGGACAGCGCGAACAGGCAACCGCGCGGTTCGGCGGACGGGGCGTCGTCTTGGGCGAGGGCGCACTCATCGTTCATCTCGCGCGCATCATCGCGCAGATGATCGTCCCGGAGCCCGCAATGGGCCCCTCAGCAGGGGGAGTTCATCAGATCCCGTGCTTTTTCAGGATCGCTTCGATGTCCGAGAAGTCATCCTTGGGGGCGCTTCCGGCGCTCGGGGCCGCGGCGCTGGTGGGGGCCTTCCGACCGGGGCCGAGGGACGGCGCTGAGGCGGCCGGGGCCACCGCCGCCGCTTCGGAACCCGCCGCGGCCCGGCGCTCCTTGCGGCCCGCCACCCCGCGGCGCCGCTCCACCAGCCTGGTGAGCGCGAACAGTGCCGCGGAGACCGCGAGCACCCCGAACCCGGCCCAGACCGTGGGCTTGAAGACGATGCTGGTGACCCAGTCGACGACGCCCGTCATGACCAGGCCGATCGGGATGAGGGCGAAGGCGGCGATCCGGGTCGCGGCCAGGAAACGCTTGCGGTAAGCGGTCAGCGCGGCGATGCCCAAGCCCGCTGCCGACACCGCGGCACAGACTGTCGAGGTCAGCATCCGGTCCTCCTGCCGGTCGAAGGGGCGAGCGGGCGTTCCGCGCGCTCTTCCATCCTGCCCTCTCGGACCCCGCCCAGGCCACGTTCCGACCAGGACCTCAGGGAGATCTCCGGGTCGCCCTCCTCCGCAGGTCCGGGTTCCTCCCCGGGTCGACGGGCTGGAAGACTGGCCGCATGAACGACGCCGCCGCCTCCGGCCCCAGCACCCCCGTCAGCCCCGTCCGCCCTGTCCTGGACATGTGGTGCGATCTGCAGTGCCCGGACTGTGCCACCGCCCTGACGGACGTGCGGGCGCTGCGCGAGCGCTTCGAGGACCGGCTGGAGATCCGGCTGCGCCACTTCCCGCTGGCGAAGCACAAGCACGCCTACGCGGCCGCCCAGGCCGCCGAGGAGGCCGCCGAGCAGGGCCAGGGCTGGGCGTATGTCGAGGCGGTGCTGGCGCGGACCGACGAACTCGGCAAGCGCGGCGAGCAGGCGCTGGTGGACATCGCCGCGGAGCTGGGGCTGGACGCCGAGGAGGTCGACACCGCGCTCGTCGACGGACGGCACCTGCTGGTCGTGGACGCGGACCAGGCCGAGGGCAAGGCGATCCGCGTGACCGGCACCCCGACCTACGAGATCGGCGGCGAACGGCTGGACGGTGGCAAGAGCCAGGACGGACTGCGCGCGCGGATCGAGGAGATCGTCGAGCGGCTGCTGGCCGAGCAGGACGCCGCGGCCGGCTGACGCACCGGGAAGAGCCGGCCGTGCCGGGCCGGCTCGGGCCGGCCCGGCGGGCTGCTGCTCAGAGGATCGGCTTCCACATGCGGTAGGCGGTGGTCCGGTAGCCCAGCGACCGGTAGAGGCCGAGGGCCGGGACGTTGTCGGCGGCGACGTTGAGCGCCAGGGAGCCGCGGCCCGCGGACAGGGTCTCGCGCTCGGCGACGAGCATCAGGCTGCGGCCGTGGCCCTCACCGCGGTGCTCCGGCGCCACCCGGACGTCCCGCACGTAGCCGCCGGGCTGCCCGGGCAGCCGCAGG
>LIQL01000547.1 GCA_001418405.1 Streptomyces diastatochromogenes
CGGCTCCGGCAAGACCACCGCGCTGATGGAGGTCCTGGGCCTGACCGCACCCGAGGGCGGCACCGTGGAGGTGCTCGGCCACGACACCCGCACCCTGGACCGGGCCGTGCGCAAGGAACTGCGCGGCCAGGTGCAGATCGTCTTCCAGGACCCGCTGTCCAGCCTGGACCCCCGGCTGCCGGTCGGCGAGATCATCACCGAGCCGTTGCGCGCCCAGGGCGCCGATCGGGCCCAGGCGGCCGCCCGCGTCCCCGAGTTGCTGCGCCTGGTCGGACTCTCCCCGGACCACGCGGACCGCGCCCCGCACGCCTTCTCCGGCGGCCAGCGCCAACGCATCGGCATCGCCCGTGCCCTGTCCGTCCGACCGCGGCTGCTGGTCCTGGACGAACCGGTCTCCGCCCTCGACGTCTCCGTCCAGGCCGGCGTCCTCAACCTGCTCACCGACCTGCGCGCCGAACTCGGCCTGTCGTACCTCTTCGTCTCCCACGACCTGTCCGTGGTCCGGCACATCGCCGACCGGGTGAGCGTGATGTACCTGGGGCGCACCGTCGAACACGGGCCGGTGGCCGAGGTGTTCGGCGCGCCCCGACACCCCTACACCCGTGCCCTGCTGTCGGCAGTGCCCCTGCCGGACCCGGTGCGCGAGCGCGGACGCGAACGGATCCTGCTCCCCGGAGACCCGCCGAGCCCCACCCGCCGCACCACCGGCTGCGGCTTCCGCAGCCGCTGCCCGCTGTACGCCGCACTGTCCGCGACGCACGACGCCGACCGGCGCAGCCGCTGCGAACGGCAGGCCCCGGCCCTGACCGCACCCGGCCCCGACCGTTCCGCGGCCGCCTGCCACCACGCCGAACGGCCCTGACCGCCCCGGCGCCACGACCACCCGACCCGGGGGGCCGCCGCTCCACAAGAGCCCGGTGCCCCACACCCACACCCACCACCCTAGGGAACGCACACCATGCACCACACCGCCCCGCACCCCGCCGCACGGCGCCCCGAGAGCGGACGACCCGCCGCGCCGCGCCGCCGCGCACTCCTGGCGACCGCCGCCGCGACCGCCCTCACCCTCCTCGTCGCCGGCTGCGGCACCGCCGGCTCCCAGGCGCACCGCATCCGGGTCGGCGTCAGCGGCGACTCCACCGAATGGGACGTGCTCGCCGAGGAGGCGAAGAAGCAGGGCCTCGACGTCGAGGTGGTGCCGTTCGACGACTACTCGCTGCCCAACAAGGCGCTGGCCGCCGGCGACATCGAACTGAACGCCTTCCAACACCTGGTGTTCCTCGCCCAGTCCAACACCGAGAACGGCACCGACATCGTGCCGCTGGCGCCGACCAGCGTCGTTCCCATGGGCCTGTACTCCAAGAAGGCCAAGCGGCTGGCCGACCTCCCGGACGGCGCCCGGATCGCGCACCCCAACGACCCGGCCAACGAGGGACGGGCCCTGCGGCTGCTGGCCCGGGCCAAGCTCATCGAGCTGAAGAAGGGCACCGGGCTCTACGCCACCGCGGACGACATCGCCGCCAACCCCCACCACCTGCGCTTCACCCCCGTCAACGCCCAGCAGACCCCCCGGCTGCTCGCCGACGTGGACGCCGCGGTCATCAACGACGGCGTCGCCTCGCTGTCCGGCATCCGCGCGCAGACCGCACTGTTCAAGGACGACCCGCGGAGCCCGGACATCCGCCCCTACCTCAACGTCATCGCGGCCCGCGCCAAGGACCGGGACAACCCCGACTACGCCAAGGTCGTCAAGCTCTACGCCAGCAAGCCGGTGCAGGACGAGGCGCGCCGGACCTCCAACGGCACGGCCGTCCACCTCAACCTCTCCGCGGCCGAACTGGCCGCGGAACTCGCCCGCGTCGACCGCCAGCTCAAGGGGGCGTCGTGACCACCCCACAGCCCACCGCGCAACCCCGCCACGTCATCGAACTCGACTCCGTAAGCAAGGAGTTCGCCGACGGGACGCTCGCCGTCGACCGGGTGTCGCTGGCCGTCGCCCCGGGCAGTGTCTTCGGAATCGTCGGCCACAGCGGCGCCGGCAAGTCCACCCTGCTGCGACTGATCAACCTGCTGGAGACCCCCACCACCGGCACCGTCACGGTGGCCGGCCAGGAGCTCACCGCCCTCGGCAGCCGCCAACTGCGCGCCGCCCGACGGGACATCGGCATGGTCTTCCAACAGTTCAACCTCTTCCGTTCCCGCACCGTCCTCGGCAACGTCGCGTACCCGCTGCGACAGGCCGGCGCCACCCGGGCCGAAGCCAGGGAACGCGCCGCGGAAGCCCTGCGCTTCGTCGGCCTCGCCGACCAGGCCAAGCGCTACCCCGAGCAGCTCTCCGGCGGCCAGCGGCAACGCGTCGGCATCGCCCGCGCCCTGGCGACCGAACCCCGGGTGCTGCTCTGCGACGAGGCGACCTCGGCGCTCGACCCGCAGACCACCCAGGAGGTGCTGGCGCTCCTGCGGCGGGTCAACGACGAACTGGGCGTCACGATCGTGCTGATCACCCACGAGATGGAGGTGGTGCGGGCGGTCTGCGACCGGATGGCGGTGCTGGACGCCGGGCGGATCGTGGAGACCGGCCCGGTCCGGGAGCTGTTCGCCGCGCCTCAACACCCCACCACCCGGGCGTTCGTCCGCAGCGCCGTGCAGGCGTCACCGCTCCTCGACCTGCTGCCCGCGGCCTTGCGGAAGCACGGTGTGGACGACGCCGTGACCGCGTCCGTGCTGGCGGAGGTGGGCGCATGATCCAGCAGGATTGGAGCCTGCTCTGGCCCAAGATCACCGAAGCCACCGGCCAGACGCTCTACATGGTGCTGGCCACCCTCGCCCTCTCCGGCCTGCTCGGCCTGGTCGTGGGACTGGCCCTCTACGCCACCCGCAAGGGCGGCATCCTCCAGCAACGGGCCGTCTTCGTCGTCCTCAGCACGGTGGTCAACGTCGTGCGCCCGGTGCCCGCGCTGATCGCGATCGTCGTCCTCTCCCCGGTGACGCGGGAGTTGATCGGGACGGCGGTGGGCACCGACGCGGTCGTCTTTCCCATGACGGTGATCGCCACGTTCGGCGTGGCCCGCATCGTGGAGAGCAACCTGCTCGCCGTCGAACCCGGCGTCATCGAGGCGGCCCGGGCGATGGGCACCCCTCCGGTGCGGATCCTGCTGACGGTCCTGGTACCGGAAGCACTGGGACCGCTGATCCTCGGCATGACGTTCATGCTGGTCGCGCTGATCGACTTCTCGGTGATCGCCGGCACGGTGGGCGGCGGGGGAGTCGGCAACCTCGCGATCACCCACGGCTATCTGCGGTTCGACACCCGGGTGATGGTGGTGACCGTCGTCATCCTCATCGTCCTGGTGCAGGCCGCCCAATTGTTGGGCAACGTCCTCTCGCGCAAGGTCCTCAGGCGCTGACGCGTACCCACGGGCATCCGCCAACGCCCCGGCCACGGCCCCGCACAGGCACTCGGATAGCCTGACCGCTGCCGCAGCGCGGGCGGTGCCCGGCCACCGGAGGAGAGACCGGCGGCCACCGGTGCCGGCACCTCCGGGAGCCCGGGCCGGGGCGGCGGCGGAACCACCCACCAACCGCAGAGGACGACATGCGCAACAAGCACCGACTGGTACGGGCCGGAATGGTGGTGCTGCTCGTGGGCGGCCTGGGCGCGTGCAGCGGTGGCACGAACGGCGCCGCGTCCGGGCCGGGCAGCGGCGGCCACGGCACCGCGACCGGCACCCAGGGCGCTCCGCCGCACCCGGACGGCGTCTCGGGACTGCGCGCCGGCGTCCGGCACCTCACCAGGCAGACGACCGCGGCCACCCGCCCGCACCGGGTCACCACCTGCACGCCCGCCACCCGGCAGGTCAAGCACACCAAGCGCAGCGGCCGCACCAAAAAGACCTGGTACACCACCGAGCACTACCAGGACTGCCACCAGACCACCCGCGGCACCGAGTCCTACCGCCGGGTGATCCGCCCGGAGCGCTGGTGCGTGAAGCTGGACGACGTCAACGGCGACCCGAAGAAGGACGCCGTCTGGTACCGCGTCACCTCCGCCACCTACCACCAGGCACTCGGCGCGGACGACCACGCCCGACTGCGGTTCACCCCGACCGGCACCGGCTGCTGAGCCGCGACGGCGCCGGCCGCGGCATCCACCGCGACCGGCGCCCGGCCCGGGCCCGGCGAGCGGGGCGCTCCGCCCGGCCGCCAGGCCCGTTCGTCTGCTGCCTCAGAGCGTCCGGCCGAAGAGGTCCACCAGCGCCCGCCAGTGACGTTCGTTCGCCTCGGCGTCGTACATGGCGGTGTCGACCTGGGTGTACCCGTGCTGGGCCCCTTCGTACAGTTCGCTGCGGTACCGGAGCCCCGCGGCGTCCAACGCCCGCTCCAGCTGCTCGATCTGCTCGGCCGACATCGAGTGGTCCTGGTCGGCGTGGCCGAAGTACAGCTCCGCCGTGATGCGGTCGAGGAGCAGGTGCGGACTGTCCGCCGCGTCGGTGATGAGGTTGCCGGCGTGGAACGCGCCCACGGCCGCGATCCGGTCGGGGAAGGCCGCTGCCGTGCGGAGCGCGAGGACGCCGCCCATGCAGTAACCGGTGGTTCCCACGGGGCCGTCGGCGACCTGCGGCGAGGCGGCCAGCCAGTCGAGGTACGCCCCGGCGTCCCGCATCGCCAGTTCGGGGGTCAGTGCGCGGATCAGGGGGAAGAGCTGGGTGAAGATCTCGGGCCGGTCGGCGGGGGAGACGTGTTCGGGAAGCTCCACGAGGGGAGCGCGCCCGGCGCGGTAGAGGACGTTGGGCACCAGCACCGCGTAGCCGTGCCCGGCCAGTCGCCTGGCCATCGCCTCCAACGAGGGCCGGAGGCCGAAGGCGTCCATGTAGAGCAGGACTCCGGGGTGCGGAGCGCCGTCGTCGGGGTGGGCGAAGTAGGCGTCGGCGGTCCCGTCCGGAGTGGGGAGGTCGAGTGATGCACCGTGCACAGGGGTCATGCCCACACGGTAACCCCTTGGCCGCTACAGCTTCCGACCGCGCGGCGGGGAGTCGCACCGTAGCCGCGCGAACGAGCGAGAACGCGGGGGAACGCCCGAAGACCCGGGGAGGCCAGTGGGGCCGAGGCCGGGGCGATCCCCATCCCTCGTGGCAGGCACGGCAGTTGGGTGGGCGCTGCACCGTCGTGCCGGGGCCGGCGCGCGGACGGCCGTGCGGGCCCGCTGGTGGGCGGGCCCGCAATCGCACCGCGTGCGGAGGCCGGGTCAGGCCGCCGCGTACGTGCCCCGCCCGGGGCGGGTGACCAGGTCCGTCTTCTTCACGGCCCGGTCGAGGGTGTTGCGCACGGACTCGATCTGTCCCGGGGTGGCTTCCCGGCCCAGCGCCTCGTTGATGTCCCGCGGACGCATCGGCGTGCCCGAGCCCTTCAACACGTCCAGCGCGGCGTCCAACAGGCTGCCGGAGTCCTTGTCCTTTTCCTTGGTGGTTGGTTGCTTGGCGACCGCGGCCCGCTTGGGCGCCGCCTTCTTCGCCTTGGGCTTCGCCGGTGCGGCCTTCTTGGCGGCCGGCTTCTTCGCCGTGCGGCGCTTGGCGCGCGGCGACGTCGCGGCCCGCGGCTGGGGCACGACGGACCCCGCGCCCTCGGGCTCGGCCGCCGGCTCGTCGGCGACCGGCGCCGCGGTGGCGTCCGCGGCCCGGCCCTCGGCGGAGCCTTCCTGGCCGGCGGCATCCGCATCCGCGGGCGCCACCACGGTGACCGAACCAACCGCCACCGACTGCCTGTCGGGGACGGGGGCACCGGTCAACACCCGCAGGTGCTCCAGTGCACTGCGGGCAGAAGTCGCCCGCTGCACCACGGCGTCGAGTTGGCCGCGCAGGTGCCGTTCCTGCTCTTCGAGCTCCGGCAGTACGCCTTCGAGATTCTGGATCGTCTGATGGAGAACGGACTCAGTCATGTGTTTCCTAACCTCACGGGGGAATGAGATTCCAGTCACCATACGCCCAACGACCGTGCTGCGGGAGAGGGGACGGCCTTGGCGGGATGATCTGACGGAAGTGCACCGGGTCCGGATGAGCCGATTCGTGCCTGCGCAACACGCCCCGGGCGCCGCCCGGTCAGCTGCCTGGAACCGCTCCGGCCTGGGCGGATGTCCACCGCGGCGGTGTGCGGCCGATGCCTTGCTCCAGGGTGGTGTTGGCGCGCGCGGAGGAGTGGGACAGGCGCCAGGCGGGGCGGTTCGGTGGGCGCTCAGGCGTGCGAGGCGTACGTCCACGGTGTTCGGCGCCGCCCGGGTGCAGTCGGCTGCGGTCTGCGCCGGTCACCAGGCGCGTTGTCCTGAACACGCTCCAACAGGCTCTGCAATGCGCCATGTTCGGCCACCAGTGAGCCGGCGACCAGGGCGTCCGTCCCCCGTACCGGCAGGCCGCACGGTGCGTCGACGTCCCGTCTGCCCGCACGGCGACGGGGAGGACCGGCGGGCCGTCCGCGGTGCCGGGACGAAGGGGCCGGCCGCACTCGGACCATGGCCGGGGCGGTCTGGGCGGCGCCCGGTCGTCCCGGCGCCGGTCAGCTTTGTCCGGTGTGTGCGGCCAGTCCGCGGGTGGTGAGCAAGTCGGCCAACTGGCGCGCGGGAGCAACGGGGTTGGCGGGGTGCACGAGTTCGGTGCGGTGGACCAGCCGGGGTGCGCTCACCGGGACGGCAGCGATGCCGGGCAGCGCGGCCGCCACCGACAGGGGGAGCGCCGTCAGACCGTGGCCGGCGGCGGTCAGCGCGGCCAGGCCGTGCAGGTCGGTGCCGCGGTGGCGGATCCGCGGACGGAAGCCCTCGGCGCGGCAGACGGCACGCAACCGATCGAGCGGAACCGCGGTGTCGGACGCGTCGATCCACTGTGCCTGGGCGAGGTCGGACAACCGCACCGCACGGCGCCCCGCCAGCGGATGGTCGTGCGGGAAGAGGACCGCCAACGTCTCCTCGGCCGCCGCGAGGGTGGTCATCGGCCCGAGGTCGGGCATCGGCAACGGGTCGCTGGGGGCGGCCGCACCGTCCACGAATCCGAGGTCGGCGCGCCCGGCCAGCACCTCCGCGAGCACCGCGTCCCGGCCCATGACCCGGACCTCCACGTCCAGCGAGTGGGCCGCGGCGCGCAGGTCGGCCAGGGACCGGGCCACCGTGGCGCCCAGCGCCGCCGGCGAGCAGGCGACCGTCAACCGGGTCGGACGTGCCTGGTGCAGGCGCGCGATGTCGGCCCGGGCCGCGTCCAGGCGCAGCAGCAGGGCGGGAGCGTGCTCCAACAGGCGGGCGCCGGCCGGCGTGGGCGCGACCGGCCGCCGCTCGACCAGGCGACTGCCCAAGTCGGCTTCCAGGGCGGCGATGTGCTGGGAGACCGCGGACTGGGTGTAGCCGAGCACCGCGGCGGCGCCGGAGAAGGAGCGGTGGTCGAGGACCGCGACGAAGGTGCGCAACAGATGCGGGTCCATGCGCCCGAGTATCGCACGCCGATCAGAATCACTTATCCGCAATGCACGAATCATCGTTGGACCTGATCCAGGCGCGCGCACCAGGATGACGTGCATGAACCGCACCGCACCCGCCGGGCGAGGCCCGGCAGTCGCCCGCATCGCCCTGGTCGGCGACCGCTCCGAAGCCGTCCGCTCGCACGCCCGCATCCCCGCCCTCCTCGACGCGCTCCGGCTGCGCGACGGACTCGACCTGGACGCCTACTGGATCCCGTCCGCCGACGCGCACGAGGACCTGACGGGATTCGACGCGGTCTGGGTGCTGCCCGGCAGCCCCTACCGCAGCGAGTCCGGCATCCTGGCGGCCATCCGCTCGGCCCGCGAGTCCGGCATCCCGTTCCTGGGCACCTGCGGCGGGTTCCAACACGCCCTGTTGGAGTTCGCCCGCAACGTCTGCGGACGGGACCGCGCCGGTCACGCCGAGAACACCCCGGACCTCGCGGACGAGGACGCGGTGGTCGTCCCGTTGGCCTGCTCACTGGTCGGCCACGAGGGCATCGTCGACGTCACCCCCGGCTCCCGCGCCGCCCAACTGCTGGGTGCCGACCGCACACCGGCCCGCTACCACTGCAACTACGCCCCCAACCCCCGGCACCTGGACCTGCTGCGCGCACACGGGCTGGCCTTCACCGGCACCGACGACGCCGGTGAGGTCCGCATCGCCGAACTGCCCGACCACCCCTTCTTCCTGGCCACCCTCTTCCAACCCGAACTGGACGGCGACGGCACCCGCGCCCACCTGCTGATCACCGGCCTGGCCCGCGCCGCCGTCGACCACGCCCGCGCACGATGAACCGGCCCCCCGCCTGGCCGCGCGCCCTGCTGCGTGCCTGGCTCCGCGCCTGCACCGTCCCCCACGCGCACGCCGCCAGCCCGCTTGCGCCCGCCCCGGACGCCGCCCTCGCCGCCGTACGCGTGGACGCCGCCACCCACCACCGGCGCCCGCACCGCTCCTGAGCGAGCGCGTCCCGCCGCCGGGACGCGCTCGACCGTCGCGGCGCGCCCCGCCGCGCTCCCGAGCTCCGGGCAGCTACCGCCTGGACCGACCCCGCACCGAGCCTCCTTGTCAGTGCCCCGTGGAACACTCGCGCTCGCCGTTCGGGCAGGCGCCCGAACAAGCGGTCCGCACGCAGGAGTCGTCCGCACGGCCCGTGCGGGCGAGTCGGTCGAGTCAGTGCAGCAAGCGGGTCGGTCACCGACCGCAGAGGGGGAGCAGCGCCATGGGCGTGAGCATCGGATTCATCAGTGCGACGACGAAGGAACTGGACAGGGCCGAGAAGGACCCGGAATGGGCCAACGCGTTCGTCTACGAGCTGTACACCAGCGAGGACTTCCCGATGCCGGACCGCCCTTACGGGGGTCCGGACAAGGCGTGGGCCGGCCTGCAGTTCCTGATCGACGCGACGGACGTGCAGTTCGACTTCCTGATGGACGGCGAGCAGATCGTGGACGACGGCACCCTGTTCGGGTGGTCCGCGGAGCAGGTCGCGAGCGTCGCCCGGGAACTGCGGGCGACCCCGTGGGAGCAGCTGGCCGCCCACTACGCCCCGGAGAAGATGGCGTCGGAGGGGGTGTACCCCAACGTCTGGCGGTTCGACGCCGAGGGTGAACTGGCCTGGCTGGAGAGCGCCTACGACGACCTCGTCGCTTTCTTCACCCAGGCCGCCGGGGCCGGGTACGGGGCGTTCATGACCTTCAGCTTCTAGTCCTGGGCGCGGCCCATGGTCCGGGTGCCGGCCGCCGGTACCCGGACCCCCGCGCGACTACTGCGGCGAGTGCTGCAAACGGTACGA
Source organism: Streptomyces diastatochromogenes (assembly GCA_001418405.1). Lineage (GTDB taxonomy): Bacteria > Actinomycetota > Actinomycetes > Streptomycetales > Streptomycetaceae > Streptomyces > Streptomyces albulus_C. The sequence continues at coordinate 9,291 of LIQL01000547.1, forward strand.
GGCGGCCAGGTCCCGCACCTCCACCGACGACACCACCTCGTGCGCGTCGTCCCCCGGCAGGTGCTTGTCGAGCAGCGCCAGCACGTCCCGCGACAGCCGGGCCTTCAGCTCCTCCGAGCGCCCCGGCAGCAGCCCGACCTCGACGTGCACGAAGGCCACCCGCGCCGCGTCGCTCTCGCCCACGTAGGTGTCCGCGGCGGGCCGGAAGAACGTCTTGCACACGCCCGCCGAGCCGGCCTCGTCGCGCACCATCGGGTGCAGCTCCCGCACGAACGCCTGCCGGTCGAAGGCGCCGGCCAGCCGTGCGGTGTAGTCGACGGTGATGTGGGGCATGGCTGAGGGACCTCTCGCGTACGCGTTCGCTATGCACCTATCTTCGTCCATGCCGTACGTGCGCCGCACCGAGCCCCGGCGGCCGGCCCCGGGGGAGCGGCTGATACGGGTCCGCGGGGGGCGTCGGGGCGCCACGCGTGGTGACGGGGCGCGGACGCCGTGCGACGGGCCCCGGCGCGTCGCGGTGCGGCAAATATCCGACAGCCGGTCCGTCGTCCGGGCCGCGGCATGAGTAGGGTGCATCCATGCAGACCAGCGGGGAGGAACAGCGCGGCCACGTGCTGCTGATCGCGGGGGCCAGGGCCACCCACCGTCGCACCGTCCAGGTGATACCCAGCGCCAATCTGGCCGCGCTGACGGCCGTCCCCGTACCCGTGCTGCTCGGCAGCACCCAGCCGGCGGACCTCGTCCACCTCGACGGGGCGCCGGACCAGAACACCATGTTGATCAGGTTGCGCACGGCCGCCGCGGCGTCCGGCCCCCTGCTCGTCTACCTCGCCGGGCAGTTGACCGTGGACCGCAAGAACCACCGGCTGCACCTCGCCGCCGCCGGTTCGAGCCCCGCCACCACGCGTTACACGGCGCTGCCCTGGGAGTGGGTGCACAACGAGCTCCGCCAGCGGCGCGGTCCCACGACCGTGCTGGTGGACATGGCCGCCGACAAGGGCGCCTGGACCGTCCTCCACGAGCTCGGCGGCCCGCCCGAGGTGAACGCCGAGGTCTACGGCGTCATCACGCCGCCCGGCCTCTCCGGCACTGCCGACGGCATCAGCGTGTACACCCAGCACGTGATCGACCTGCTGCGTTCCCAGCCGGACCGGCCCTCGAACGCCCGGCTGCACGCGCTGGCGGCGTCCGCCGCCCCCCTCCCGCCCGGGACGCTCGTCCTGCCGAACACCGCGGAATCCGCCGCCCCTTACCCGCACGACACCGCAGAAACCCAGCCAAAGGCACCGATCAAGCGGCTGCTCTCCGGCGACCGGGCGCTGCTCCCCACCCTGCGGCGGCGGGACCCCGAGCCGGTGCCCACCCC
>LIQL01000548.1 GCA_001418405.1 Streptomyces diastatochromogenes
GGGTGGGGCCGATGGGGTGACCGAGCGGCGCTGTCCGACAATGGGGGCATGCACCTCGTCCCCGACGCCGCCGCGTACCTCGCCGGCCGCTGGCACATCGAGCGCACCGTGCACGACCTGCGGGCCGACACCACCGGCACCTTCCGGGGCACCGCGGACTTCACCCCGGAAGGCCCGGACGGCGTGCTGCGCCACGCCGAGGAGGGTGTGCTGACCTGGCAGGGCGTCGAGCACCCGGCGACCCGCACGCTGTGGCTGCGGCCCCGGCCCGACGGCACCGCCGCCGTCACCTTCGAAGACGGCCGGCCCTTCCACGACCTGGACCTGCGCAGCGGCCGGTGGACCGCCGTCCACCCCTGCGCCGCGGACCACTACGAGGGCACCTTCACCGTCCTCGCCGCGGACCGTTGGGACCTGACGTGGCGGGTCACCGGCCCGCACAAGGACCAGCTGCTGCGCTCGGTCCACCGCCGGGCCGACTGACGCCCTCACCCACCGGTGCGAGCCGCCCCGTGTTCCGCTACGGCTTGACCGCCTTCAGCGCGTACAGCATCGGAATGATGGGTTCCGAGTCCGGCAGCCGCCACCAGCCGTCGGCGTCCGGCACCATCGACGGGAAGCGCGGCCACGGCAGCACCTCCGTCTCCCGCACGCTCTGCACGGTCAGCCCGGCCCCGACCACCGCGGTGACGACCTCGCCGACGCCGTGCCGCCACTCGTAGCTCGTCGTGGCGCCCTGGAGGGGCGGGCCGTCGGTGTAGGTGGTGGGGGTGTCGCTGCGCAGCGCGCCCCGACCGGCCAGGTAGTCGTTGCGGAGCAACAGCGGCGGGGCGGCCGGGTCCGCGGGCGGCGTCGCGCCGAGGGCGTTCAGCAGCGGGTGGAACTCCACCAGGTAGAACGTGCCGCCCGGCCGCAGCAGTTCGGCGACGGTCCCCGCCCAGGCGGCGAGGTCCGGCAGGTAGCAGACCGCGCCCTTGCCGGTGTAGACCACGTCGAACCGACGGTCGCCGAGCGCCTCCACCGCGCGGTACACGTCCGACCGGACGAACTCCATCTCCCGCCCGGTCGCCGCGGCCAGCCGCCGCGCCTGCGCCACCGCTTCGGCGGAGAAGTCCAGCCCCACCGCCCGCGCCCCCCGGTCGGCGAACGCCGCGGTCTCGGTGCCCAGGTGGCACTGGAGGTGCAGCACGTCGCGTCCGGCCACGTCCCCGAGGTCGGCCCACTCGAACGGCGCGAACCAGTCCTCGGCGCTCCGCGTCCCGTCCAGCCCGTAGAAGGCACTGGCGACGTGGACCGGGGTGCGCGCGTCCCAGTTGGCCTCGTTGGCACGCACCATCTCCGCGGTGCCGGGCGGCCCCGGTCGTGCGCCGACGGGCCGGGCGGGCACCGCCCGGTCGGTGGACTCGCTCTGTTCTGTGGTCATGCCCCCTCTTCTACCTGTCGACGCCGCCCGCACACCAGGCCGTCGCCCCGCCCCGACCGGTACCGGCCACCCGGCCGACCGCCGCCACCCGGCCGCCGGCGAGCGCCAGCCGCCGGGTCGCCCGCCCGGCGAGCGCCTCGTCGTCGGTGGCGACGACGCACGTGAGCCGGTACTCGCCCCACACCCGCACCAGCAACGCGGCGAAGTCCGCCCGGGCGGCCGGCGGCAGCCCCTCCGTCGGCCGGTCCGCGAGCAGCACCGCGGGCCGTTTGACCAACGCCCGGGCCAGCGCCGCCCGCCGCCGCGCGTACCGGTCCAACTGCCCCGGCAGCAGGTCGCCGTGGTCGGCCAGCCCGACCTCCGCCAGCGCCTCCCCGGCCAACTCCCAGCGGTCCACCGGCCGCAGCCCCAACGGGGCCAGCGCGGCGGCCACGCCCTGCCGCACGGTCGACCCGGCGAGCGGCCCGAGGGCCTCGTCGTCGCCGGTGCCGAGCAGCCCGATCGATTCGGTGCGGATCCGGCCGAGCCGGGACGCGGTGACCGTGGCCAGATCCGTACCGTCGAGCAGCACGCTGCCCCGGGTCGGGCGCTCCAGTCCGCCCAGGATCCGCAACAGCGTCGAGGAGCCCGCGCCGGGCGGCCCCTGGACGGCGAGCGCACCGCCGGCCGCCAGGGAGAAGCCGACGTCGTCCAGGGCCCGCACCAGGTCACCGCCGCGTCGGTAGTGCTTGGTCACGCCGCTCAGGTGGTACACGGTGCCGTCTCCTCACGGGCCGCCGGGCCGCGGCTCCGGGATCGACCGTAACCACCCCGTGTGACCGACCCATGAGCGGAACGTGAGAGCCGGATGAGAACGCCTGCGCGGATCGCCCGCCGGCGCCGCCCCGGCGATGTCCCGACGGCGTCCCGGCGCCGCCGACGACGGCGCCTCGACGACGGCCCGCCGCTGGCGCGGGGCGCGCGGCCCGCGCCGGTCGGTGCAACCGGTCGACTGCCCACGGCGTCACGGCAGTTGGAGACGGGGCGCGGCAGCCGTACGGTGGCCGTCACCGCAATCCGACGGGAAGAGTGGGGAATGAGCCAAGAAACCCGGCCGCTGTCCAGCGCTGTCGACGTGAGCATCCCGAGTGTCGCGCGGATGTACGACTACTACCTCGGCGGCAAGGACAACTACGCCGTGGACCGCGAGGCGTGCGAGGAGCTGAGCAAGGTCGTCCCGAGCACCCAGGTGCTGGCGATCAACAACCGGCGCTTCCTGCGCCGGGTGGTCCGCTGGCTGGCCCAGGAGCAGGGCATCCGGCAGTTCGTCGACCACGGCTCGGGCCTGCCGACGCAGGACAACGTCCACCAGGTCGCCCAGCAGGTCGACCCGCGGTCCCGCGTGGTGTACGTCGACAACGACCCGATCGTGCTGGCGCACGGCCGCGCGCTGCTGGAGGAGAACGACAACACCGCCGTCATCCAGGCCGACATGCGGGACACCGACGGCATCTTCGACAGCCCGGAGGTCCGCCGGCTGATAGACCTCGACGAGCCGGTCGCCGCGCTCTTCGTCTCGGTGCTGCACTGCATCCCGGACGCCGACGACCCCGCCG
>LIQL01000549.1 GCA_001418405.1 Streptomyces diastatochromogenes
CCAGGAGCGACAGGGGCGTCGCGGCGGTCATGAGCACCCCGCGCCGCGGTCCCCGGACGAGTCCCTCCCCGCCCCCCTTGCCGCCTCCGTGTGCGGCCCCTGCCGCGTGGCTGCGTGTCACGTGTACACCCTCGTCCGTGCTTTTTCCTGCCGGCAGACGGATCCCCCCTGCCCAGGGTTATACAGTTGCGCAATGTAGCAAGTGAACTTCCGGCCGGGTCCGCGCGACGACGGCCGCGAAGACCGACCGTGGTGACAACGAGAGAAGGGTGGCAGCGATGCTGCGCAATGGACTGGAACCCTGGCACCTGCTGATCGTGGCGCTCGTGGTGATTCTCCTCTTCGGCTCCAAGAAGCTGCCGGACACCGCCCGGGCACTGGGTAAGTCGCTGCGCATCCTCAAGAGCGAGACCAAGGCGATGAAGGAGGACGACGGCACGCCGCCGACCACCGCCTACGCCCCCGGCCCGGCGGAGCACGCGGAGGCCGCGCGCACCATCCACCCGGCGCCCGGCGCAGCCGCCACGGGCACCACCGGCGGCGCGGCCCCCGGCGGCATGGGCACCGAGCGACCGGCCGCCGCCCACGCGGAGCGGGAAGCCGGCCCGAACCCCGCACACTGACGTCGACCGACCGGCACCACGCACCGCACCCCGTCCACCGAGGACCGCCGCCCACCGTGGGACCGCTCCTCGCGGGCGGCCCGGCGAGGACCGCCCACCGAGGGCCTACCCCGCTTCCGGGGCCCGACCCGCCGCGCGCCTCACGGACTCACGCCGTCGAAGCCGTACCGCAGCGGCTCGCTCTTGACCTTCAGGTCGCGGCGGTAGATGTGCAGTGCCGCGACCTGGAGGCCGTCGGGGGCGCTCTCCACCCGGCAGGGACGGCTCACTTGGAGCACGCCCGGCCGGCCGGTCACCCGCAGTCGCACCCCGTCGGCGGGGCCGCCGGTCAGCACCGCGACCTCCCACCGCTCCACCTCGACACCCACGCCCGGCACCGCGACCGATACCGCGTCCTTTTCGTCCATGAGCAACACTTTAGGGATTGCGCAATCAGGGAACCATCAAGGGGTGCGCCGCGTTGTCCGGACAGTGGCCGCAACACGCCACCGTCCGCGGGGCGCCGCCCGGCACCGGGCCGGACCGTCGGGCAATCTTGGCCCTCTATCCATCGGGGAATACACGTGCACCAGAACGACCGCTTACAGGCACCGGACACCACCGCATTCGAGCGCACCGTCGACCAGGCCCTGAACTCCCCGGAGGTCAGGTCGGCACTGTCGCGCACGGCCGGTGCCCTCAACGCCGAGCAGTTGCGCAGCGCGGCGTTCGACGCACGCGACGCACTGGCCGCCGCGGCGGCCGCCGAACACCGCGAACTCGTCCGCCTGCGCGGCGCCGCGGCCGACGGCACCCGGGCGGTACCGCCCCCGCCGGCCGTCGGCACGACGTCCCGCAGCGGTGGGGTGCTCCCCGCGCTGGGCGTGCTGGTGCCCGGACTGGCCGCCACCGCCGCGGCCGTCTTCCTGCTGTTCGGCTTCGGCCTGCACACCGTGGCGGCACCGTCCCGGCTCGCCGACGAACTGATCGCGGCCGGCTGGACGTCCGCCGGGGTCGCCGTCGTGGCGACGCTGACCGGGCTGGTCTGGTTGCTGGTGGCGGCCTCCCGCAACCGGGCGGCGGCCGAGGCCCGGACGCCGGACGAGACCGATCCGGCGGTCGTGCGGGCGCACGAAGCCTGGCAACTGGCGCTGCTGGAGCGGGCGATCACACCCTTCCTGCTCGGTCGGATCGACCGCGCGACGGGCGACGGGAGACCCGGTGGCCGGCCGGCGCTCCCCCGCCCGGCCACGGCCGGGGTGTCCGGCGGCGGCGAGCCCCGTCCGGCGCCGTCCGACGGCCCCGGCTACAGCTCACCGGACTTCGCCGGCCCCGACTTCAGCAGCCCGGACTTCGGCCGTCCGGGCTTCTCGGGGCCGACCGCACCCGGGGCGCCCTGACCCGTGCCGCCGGGCCTGCCTGCGGCACGCGCGACGACCGGCGGTGCACCCGCGCGCCCCGGCCCGCCGGCAGGCCGGGAACGGAACCGGGGACGCGCGGGCCGGGAGTCACAGATGCGCGGCGATGGCGGGCATCAGGTCCTCGAACGTGCGGCCCTGGGCGGGCGTGCCGATCGCGGCCATCTCCCAACCGCCGCCCGACCGGAAGACCTTGGCCATGATCTGGGCGGTGTGCGAACCGCCGCCGGAGAGGGAGTAACGGGCCAGCTCCTGGCCGGTGGCGTCGTCGAGCAGCCGGCAGAAGGCGTTCTCCACCTCCTCGAAGGTCTGCCCGGTGAAGGAGTTGACGGTGAAGACGATCTGGTCGATGTGGACCGGCACCCGCGCCAGGTCGACCTGGATCGACTCGTCGTCACCGCCCTGGCCGGCGCCGCCGACGAGGTTGTCGCCGGTGTGCCGCACCGAGCCGTCGTCGCTGACCAGGTGGTTGAAGAAGACGACGTCCACGGGCTGCTGGCCGGCGAAGAGCACGGCCGACGCGTCGAGGTCGATCTCGCGGGCGGTCAGCCGGGCCAGGAAGCCCTTGCGGCGCGCCGCCTGCCAGCCCAGCCCCATCCGGACCACGCTGAGCGCGCCGCCGTCCGACTTGCTCAGGCTGACCTTCTGGCCCTTGCTCAAATTCACACTCATCTGATTCCCCATGTGTCGGTCTCAACTGGAAACGGACGCGCCGGCACGGCAGTTCCGGCTTCCACCGACGAATCCACGATCCACCTCACAGTAGAAGCCGACATTCCGGGACGGAAATCGATACCGCCGCCGGTGCGAGCGCCGCTTCAGTTCCGGGAATTGCCGAACAGCAACCGGTAGACCACGAGCAGGACCAGGGCGCCGGCGATGGCCGCGATCCAGGTCGCGAGGTCGAAGAAGTTGTGCGCGATCGGCCGGTGCAGGAACTTCGCCGACAGCCAGCCGCCGATGAACGAACCGGCGATGCCGATGAGCGTGGTGCCCACCAGCCCGCCCGGATCGCGCCCGGGAAGCAGGAACTTGGCTATCGCCCCGGCCAGGAGCCCGAGCACGATCCAGCTGATGATGCCCACGGGACATCCTCTCCTTGGTCGTTGGGTAGGTGCGGTCCGAAAATCTACATCACTGTAGAAGTTGTCCGTGCCGGAACCGGCCGGGCGGCCGGCGCAGCGTTTGCCGGGACGACCGGCCGGCGGGACGCTTAAGGACATGGCGTGCGCCGCACCCCCCGAGTCGCTGACCGGGTGGGCCGTCGAGCGACCGGGGCCGATGGCCTCCGGGCCGCTGACACCGGTGCGCCGCCCCGTCCCCGAGCCCGGCCCCGGGGAACTCCTGGTGACGGTGGAGGCTTGTGGTGTCTGTCGTACGGATCTGCATCTCGCTGAGGGTGATCTTCCAGCGCACCGGCCGGCGACCGTACCGGGACACGAGATCGTGGGCCGGGTGGCTGCCGCGGGTGCGGCGGTGACGCGCTTCCGCACCGGCGACCGGGTCGGCGGGGCCTGGCTGCGGGCCACCTGCGGGGAGTGCCGGTACTGCCGGGCCGGCGCCGAGAACCTCTGCCCCGCCTCCCAGTACACCGGCTGGGACGCGGACGGCGGCTTCGCCGACCTCACGCTGCTCCCCGCCGACTACGCCTACCCGCTGCCGGAATCCACGCCCGCGACGACGCTGGCACCCCTGCTGTGCGCCGGGATCATCGGCTACCGGGCGCTGCGGCGCTGCGCCCTTCCGCCGGGCGGGCGGCTGGGCCTCTACGGCTTCGGCGGCTCGGCGCACCTGGCGGCACAGGTCGCGGTGGCCGAAGGGGCCCGGCTGCACGTGCTGACCCGGTCCGCGCGCGCCCGCGAGCTGGCGCGCTCGCTGGGCGCGGTGTCCACCGGCGATGCCTACGACCGGCCGCCCGAACCGCTGGACTCGGCGATCCTGTTCGCGCCGGTCGGCGATCTGGTGCCGGTGGCGCTGGCGGCGCTGGACCGGTCGGGCACGCTCGCCGTCGCCGGCATCCACCTCTCCGACATTCCGCCGCTCATCTACCAGGAACACCTCTTCTACGAGCGGAACCTGTGCAGCGTGACGGCCAACACCCGGGACGACGGGCAGGAGTTCCTCAGGACCGCGGCACGGATCGGGATCCGGGTCACCACCAGCCCGTACCCGCTCGGCCGGGCGCCCGAGGCCCTCGCCGACCTGGCCGGCGATCGTGTCCAAGGGGCGGCGGTGCTGGTGCCCGACCGGGAGTTCAGCGGGTCGTGAGGTAGGCCGCGACGAGTTCGGCCGGGGCCGCCTGCTGCCACGAGTCGAGCAGGATGTCGCGGAGTTCGTCCAGGTCCTCAAGGGCGGCCAGGCGCACCCGGACCCAGTTCGAGCCGGCCTCGTGCGGCGGCACCCAGAACTTCTCCGGCTCCGCCGCGATCAGCTCGCCGCGCTCGTGCATCGGGCACCGCACGGCGAACGAGGACTCGTCGTCGGGCACGGTGACGAACATCTTCCCGGCGACCCGGAAGGTGGGCATGCCCCACGCCTGCTTCTCCGCGGTCTGCGGGAGGGCGAGCGCGAGGCGGCGGACGTCGTCGGAGTCCGGCGCGGCAGCGGATCCGGAGGTGGTCGTGGTCACGTCACCAGGGTACGGCGCGGGGCCCGCCGCCATCGGCTCACCAGGGGGACGGGGCGTAGTCCTTGAGGAAGCAGCCGTGCAGGTCCTCGCCCTGTTCGCCGCGGACGATCGGGTCGTAGACCCGGGCCGCGCCGTCCACCAGGTCCAGCGGGGCGTGGAAGCCCTCGTCGGCCAGCCGCATCTTGTCCGGATGCGGACGCTCGTCCGTGATCCAGCCGGTGTCGACGGCGGTCATCAGGATGCCGTCGGTCTCCAGCATCTCGCGGGCGCTGGTGCGGGTGAGCATGTTGAGCGCGGCCTTGGCCATGTTGGTGTGCGGGTGGCCGGCGCCCTTGTACCCGCGGCTGAACTGGCCTTCCATCGCCGAGACGTTCACCACGTACTTGCGGCGGGCCGGGGACCCGGCGAGCGCCGGACGCAACTTGCTGACCAGTAGGAACGGCGCGGTCATGTTGCAGAGCTGGACCTCCAGGAGCTCCACCGGGTCGACCGCGTCCACCGTGTGGATCCAGCTGTTGGTCGCGTGCAGGTCGGGCACCAGACCGCCGGCGTCGATCGCGGTGCCGGCCTCGATCCGGGCCGGCGAGGCGGAGCCGCTGGTCAGGGCGAGGGCGGTGAGGTCCGTTGCGGACAGCCCGGACGTGCCGTCGGGCGCCGCGGGCAGGGCGGGCGCACCGCTGCCGAAGTGGCCGAGGACGACGGCCGCGGGCAGCTCGCCGGCGGGCAGCGGCGCGGACTCGGCCTCGACCAGCTTGCGGTACGCCTCGGGCGAGCGGCGCACGGTCTGCGCGGCGTTGTTGATCAGGATGTCGAGCGGGCCCTCGGCGGACACCGTCTCGGCGAGCGAGAGGACCTGGGACGGGTCGCGCAGGTCGATCCCGACGATCTTCAGTCGGTGCAGCCACTCCGCGCTGTCCGGCATCGCCGTGAAGCGCCGGATCGCGTCGTTCGGGAAGCGGGTGGTGATCGTGGTGTGGGCGCCGTCCCGCAGCAGCCGGAGCGCGATGTACATGCCGATCTTGGCGCGGCCACCGGTGAGCAGCGCGCGCCGCCCCGTGAGGTCCGTGCGGGCGTCCCGGCGGGCCCGGTTCTCCTGGGCGCAGGAGGGGCACAGCTGGTGGTAGAAGGCGTCGACCTCGACGTAGCGGGACTTGCAGACGTAGCAGGAGCGGGGCCGCTGCAGGATGCCGGCGAGGTCCGTGCTCACCGAGCTGGCCAGGGAGCGGCCCATCGTCTCGTCGTCGATGCGGTCGGCGGCCCCGGTGGCGGTGGCCTCGGTGACCGCCTTGTCGTGGGCGGTCTTGGCGGAGCGGCGTTCCTGCCGGCGGCGGCGCTTGACCTCGCGGAAGATCCCGGCAGTGGCCCGCCGTATGGTGATCGCGTCGGGGTGGTCCACCGGGAGGGCGTCCAGCTCCTCCAGGACGCTCAAGCAGATCGCCATCCGCTCCGCGTCGATTCCGGTGCGCTCGGCCCGGCCTTCTTCGGTCACCGTCATCGCCGCTGCCGCTTTCCTGGGATCGTTCGGTCTCTCCAGGCCGGCCGTGGGACCTCGGGATTGCCTGTTCGAGCTTCGGCGGAACTTTACGCCAGCGGCCGGCGACCGCGCCAAACCGGCGGCGACGGCACCGGGCCCGCGGGCGGCCGCGGCGCGCGCCGGCGGTCGCCGATCCGGCCGTTCCGCTGTCGCCGCCGCCGGTGATCGGCACAATGAGGGACGTGCCGCACGACGCTGAACTCGCCCTCGCCGACGGGACGTCCATCCGCCTGGAACTCGCACCGGCGCCGGACCCGACCCGGCCGGACGCGCTGCCCGGCGCGGCCGCGGCGGAGGGTTTCCTGGGCGGAACGGCACCGGAGGCGGGCGCGGCCCACGGCGGCGGACGGGCCGCGGCGGAGGCGGTGGCGGCGCTGCGCACCGTCCTGCGACCACTGGGCCCGCTGCTCCAGGAGGTGCACGACGCGGTCACCGCCGCCGAGCGGCCCCCCGACGAGGTGTCGGTGCAGTTCGGCGTGCAGGTGGGCCAGGACCTCAAGCTCGGCGTCGTCGCCGGGAGCGGGCGGGCGTCGCTGACGATCACCGCGACCTGGCGGCCGCAGCCCACCGGCTGAGGGGCCGGCGCCGGCGGGCGGCGGCCCGACCGGGTCCGGGCCCGGTGTCCGGCGTCAGGGCCGTCCCAGCAGCTGGGCGCCGGCCGCGGAGTCGCCGCGGGCGGTGAAGTAGGCGGTGAACGCCGCGAGGAACTCCTCCTCGGTGATCTCCCCGTCGCCGTCGGCGTCGAGTTGGCGGAAGCCGTGGTTGAGCTCGGCCGGATGGATGCGGGAGCTGCCGAACAGCACCCGGTACTCGTCGGCGCCCAGGCGGCCGCTGCCGTCGGTGTCCGCGGCGCGGAAGAGGGCCCGCAGTGCGGGGCGCAGGCCCTTGTCGAGGTACGCGGGGTCCTGGTCGACGCCGGCGAGCACGGCCGTGCTGAACTCCGCCAGCGACACCCGGTCGTCGCCGTCGGTGTCCATGGAGGTGCGGATCTGCTGCCACCAGGCGTCGAAGCCGGCGTACACCTCGGCCTCCCGGTCCTCGGACGGTTCCAGCTGCCAGCAGACGTTGTGCGCCATCGCCTGGAGGTCGGCGGCGGTCAGGTACCCGTCGCCGGTCTGGTCGAGCACCTGCCGGAAGAAGGTCTCGACGCGGGCCCGGCGCGTGGTGCCGCGGCCGGAGCGGCGGGGCCGCGGCGGCCGCCCTACCGGCACGGCGCCCCCGGCACCGGGCTCCTCGGCGGTGGCCCGCCCCGCCGTGCCGCCACCGGCCGTCCCCGAGCGGTAGCGCAGGCGGTCGGGCAGCCGCGTCACGACGTGCCGCGCGCCGTGGTGCAGCGTCCAGGACAGGGCGGCGGCGCTGCGGCTGCGGCGCAGGCCGAAGCGCTCGCGGAAGGACGGTGGCAGGTCCGCGAGGGTCAGGGCGGTCAGCAGGCGTGCGATCACCGGGCGCAGCAGCGGCCAGGCGGGGCGCAGCCGCCCCAGGCGGCGCGGGGCCGGGGCCTGGCGCAGCATGTCGAAGAGCAGGTCGTGCGCGGCCCCGGTGTACTCCAGGCGTTCGCGGATGGTGCGTTCCATGTAGGCGGGCACGTCCGCGGCGGTCGCCGGGAAGAGTTCCGCGGGCAGCTCGAACGTGTCGCAGACGGAGCGGAAGTCGGCGTACAGCTCTTCGCGTTGGGCCGGGCCCAGCGGCGCTCCGGACAGCTCCCCCATCGCGGTCATCGACTCGTACAGGGTGACCAGCACCCACACCCGGACCGCGGGCTCCAGTGCGGTGAAGCTGCGGCCGTCGGCGTCGGTGCCCTGGATGCGGCGGTGGGTCCGCTCCAGGCGGCCGATCTCGCGGTGCAGTCCCTCCTGGTCGGCGAAGAACAGCCGTTTGCCGCTGTCCATGGTGTGCTCCACCCGCCGCCAGGGATGGGCGCGGTAGGTGGAGAACTCCGCGAGGCCGGCGGCGACCGTCGGATCGGCGTTCTGGAGTACGAGCAGGCGCCAGGCGACCAGGGCGATCCGACGCTCGCCGAGGGTGCGGCGCAGCGGGCGGTCGGATCCGGGCAGGACGGTGGTCACGGGCTTCTCCCAACGGGCGGGGGCACGGCGGCAGTTCGACGGGCAGGTGAGGTGCCCGCTCAGCCGTAGGAGTAGCCTCCGTCGCCCGTTCCGCGACGGGGTTTCCGGCGGGGGACCACCCGTCCGGGCGATCTGTGGGCCCGGCGGGTTTGCCGCAGGCGGCCCGCGTCGGCGCGGTCGAGGCGTCCCAGGGCGCCGGCGGTGCCCGTCCGCCGGCCGGGCTCAGCGGGGGTCGGGGGCGGCGACGGTGTCGAAGAGCAGCTTCTTGAAGCCGGCCTCGTCGACGCGGCGCACCAGGGTGAGGTTGGCGGGCGGGGCGACCAGTCGCCGGTCGATGACCATCTGCCCGCGGGTCTCGTCGGCGAGCGAGATCTCGACGTGGGCCCGTTCCTGCTCGGTGACGAGGCCGGGGTCGAGGGCGACGGCCATGGCGATGGGGTCGGGCAGGTCGTAGCCGGCGAGTCCGGTCACGGTGCGGGCGAACTCCGCGACGGTGCGGTTGATGCGGTGGGCGAACGTCGCCATGGGGGTGCCGAGTTCGGCCAGCCGCTGCTGGTCGGCGGGGCTCATGACGGCGTCCTTGCGGGAGACGTCCCAGCCGATCCAGGTGACCTTGTCGGCGGTGGCGGCGCGGGTGACGATCCGGGCGGCCTCGGGGTCGGCCCAGACGTTGAACTCGGCGGTCGGCGAGACGTTGCCCGCCAGGTCGGGGGCGCCGGCCATGCAGTACACGTGCCGGTAGCGGGTGAACAGCTCCGGGTCGATCAGCAGGGCGGCGGCGATGTTGGTCAGCGGGGCGAGGGTGACCAGCGTCAACTCCCCGGGATGCCGGCGGGGATGGGAGAGCAGCGCCTCGACCGCGTGCCCGTCGCGGGGTGTGGCGCTGGGGTCGGGCAGGTCGTTGTCCCCCATCCCGTCCTCGCCGTGCACCTCCGTCGCGCCGGACGCGGCGCGCAGCATCGGCCCGCCGCAGCCCAGGTGGACGGGGATGTCGGTGCGGCCGGCGGTCTCCAGGGAGATCAGGGCGTTGCGGGCGGCGACGGTGACCGGCACGTTGCCGGCGACGGTCGTCACCGCCCGGACGTCCCCGAGTCCGCTGGCGGCGGCCAGCAGGAGGGCGACGGCGTCGTCGGAACCGGTGTCGGTGTCGATGATCAGCGGGAGTGCGGGCATGGCCGGGCCCTTTCGGCAGGTGACGGTGCGGGGTCGGGCGGGCACCGCCAGGGTACGGCGGGCCGTGGCGTCGCGGGGTCCCTTCCGGG
>LIQL01000055.1 GCA_001418405.1 Streptomyces diastatochromogenes
AACCCGAACACCCCACCCTTCACGGCACCCACGAACGCCCCCCAAGCCCCCGCCGGCACAACGATCACCGGCCCATACGGAACCTTGGAGTCGCGAACGGGGGTGCCGTGGGGGTGGTGGTCGAGGACTTCCAGGCAACTGTCGTTATCAGGGCCGCTGTAGGAAGATTTACGCCAGCCGGTCCGCGCGGCTGCGCCCCGGATCGTGCGCTCAGCCATGGTGTCCGTAGTCCTTTGCTATTGCTCGCATCAAGGCGAGAGACTCCGTCATCGGGAGAGCCTCACCCAATGCAAGAGCGTAGACACTCTGCAATCGTTGAACCTCTGATGGAGAGTCCTGCACCTTGCCGATGGACTGACCTTCGGAATAGGCAACCGGAGGCTGGTCCTCGAACCACATCAGGGACAACATCCCCTGCATAAGCGGGTACACGCCTAACGTCAGCGGCAACACGTGCACGCGAACACGCCCGCCCTCCGCCAAACCGACGATGTGCATGAGCTGCTCAGCCATGACCTCTGGACCACCGACAGGACGACGTAGCACCGCTTCATCAAGCAGCGCCCACACTACGGGCGTCACTGGGTCCGCAAGGATGAGAGCCCGCTCAAGGCGTGAGACAACGAGCCTGTCACGCTCCTCATCACCCCGCGGGGGGTACGCCACCCCCATAACCGCACGCGCATACTCCTTCGTCTGCAAGATGCCGGGCACATAGGCCAGTGCGTACTCCCAAATCGACGTGGCCTGCCGCTCAAGCTCACGCGCCGACTTGAAGTGCTCGGCAATGGTCGAGTCGTCCTTCGGCAGGAAGCTGCTGAGCACGTTTCCCGTGTTCAGCGCCATATCCAACCGCCGCGCGTCCTCCTCGGACGGGACACGACGCCCAGCCTCGATGTGGGCAATGTGCGTGCGCGTCATCACCGCCGCCTCGGCAAGCTCTTGTTGTGTAAGCCCTGCCAACTTCCGCTGTTCCCGGAGCCACTCCCCGTAGACGCTGCTCACCGCGTCAACCCCCTCGTGACGAACACGAAGGCACACCCTCCGCACTTCTCACGCTACTCGCCGTCACTGACACTCGTGGCTGTATGCACAAACGCCCCCGCGACGGAAGTGGTCCGACGATGACCTACGACCCCGACAACCCCCAACAACCGGGCTCCGCGCTCCGGCTGCTCCCCTGGTCGACGTGGGACGGCCGCCCCTGCTACCTCGCCCCCTCCGGCGACGGCCACGGCTACCTCACCCGCAAGGCCGACCGCATGGAATCCCAACAGATGCGCAACGCCGCCATCGCCTACACCGACGCGGAGACCACCCTCCACAACGAAGCCGCCGGCCCCCTCCTCCTCCGCCTAACCCTCCTCCGCACCACGGCCGCCCTCGCCAACACCCTCCGCATCGCGGACAGCAGGCTGGGGCGGCTGCCGGCACCAGTTGACGATGAGCCTGCCCCCGAGGGCCCGGCACCCCCTGCATCTCGATAAGCAAGGCGACTAACAGGGCCGCCTAACAAGGGCGAGCGGCGCCAGCATCGCAGAGATCACCCTCAACGCGTTGCGGCGCCGCCGGCGTGGCAGTGCACAAACCCGGGACCCACGACGTCCCTTCCATTCCCCACCGGACAATTCGGGGTCACTTCAGCGCACATGGGTCGCCACCCTCAGGAGGCGCAGCTACCCACAGACGCCATTGTCTCCGCCACGACAAAGAGTCATCGCAAGTACTAGGCTGCCATCGCCGACTGCGCTCTAAAGTCCAGTTACCACAACGTGGCGCACACAAAGGTCCTTACTCGTGCACGCACTGAGCTGGGAAATTGTGCACCCTCAACCGACCCTCAGCTTCACCTGGCGATTATGCTCGACGTGATCCACAACAACTCCTTGGATGACGTCTCCAACAGCGGGCCAGTCCGCCAGGTCAGCCACTTCACCGGCACGGAAATAAGAAATGCCATCCACCACGGCCGCCACTTCAGGGAAATCCGTAATTTCGACGAAAAAGCCGAAAGGGAGATGCCGCAAAACGGTGGCTTCCACTTGAGAACCAAAGGGAAGCGCCTGCTTTGCATCACGCCAAACTTGATCACCGATCATTTATACCAACGCCTCTCATACTCATTTAGATGCTTCATACCTTCGTGCGGGATGGGAACTTCAACAGCCGGCCCCCCTTCGTATAGCCTTTCATATTTCCGAAAAAGGCGCACATAATCCTCGACCGGCACCGATACTTCAATCACCCCTTCTCCGTAGAATTTTGCATACTTCGTCAACGGGACCTCAAAATCATCCTTGGCGAAATAAGCACGCCCATCGAATCCTGATGGGTGATTATCCCCTCCAGGAAAATCCTCTGGAAGGTACCCATTTTCGTACTGGTGCCGACCGAGCCCCCGCTGTGGAGCCTTATAGAGTCTAACTACATCATCACTCGCGTTCGCCCCACAAGACATTAGCCCCAACGGGTCGAATTTAGAGAGAGGATTACTGACGTACGCGACGGGGTTATCTGCCGGGCTCAGACCCAGCGGGTCGGGCGACACGTATCGCGCCACAAACGGGTCGTAGTGCCGAAAACAATTATAATGAAGGCCCGTCTCAGGGTCGAAATACTGCCCAGGGAATCTCAATGGCGTGTATGCGACGGCCCTATTATTCCATACGCTGGAACCCCAGGTTGTCGCACGAGTTCGCCATGCGACCTCACCAGCTTCCGATACGAGCTCAACAGGGTTTCCAACGGAACCAGCAACGACAGAAAAGAAGCGGCTGTCAGTCGACGGCAGTTCGGGATTGGGCAGCTTGCGTTCAGTTTGAGAAACGGGCTGAAAACCCTTTACATCCCATGTGAGGACAACGAACTTAGAGGAACTTGGATTTCGTGCGAATTGTTCGGTGAGAGTGTGCCCATCCCAAGTAAAGTCCGTCTGCTCGGCAACAGTGGCCCTGTCGTGCGCCAGCTGTTGTTTAGCTACCCGGCGGCCGAGGGGATCGTAGAGATAGCGCCAGGTGGAACCCTCGGGCGTAAGGACACAAGTAAGTCTGTCCTCCGAATTCCAGGCGTACCGCCAGGTATCCGGCTTCCGCGACACGCGTGTCTTCTGCCGGAGCACGACCCGCCCCAACCCATCATGCTCATACCGAACCCGCCCCGCCCGGGTAATCCGTGTCCCCTCATAAGCACGCTCACCGCGCGCCGAAGCCCCCGGATGTCGGTCAGGCCAAGCCGCATACGTCTGGTTGCCCGCCGCGTCGTACGCGTAGGTCTCGGTCCAGTCCGTGGCGTGGACGGCGGTGACCCGGCCCGCGCGGTCGAGGTCGAAGGTGCGGCGGCCGGTGTGGGAGTCGTCGATGGCGGTGAGGTGGCCGTCGGGGCGGTAGGTGTAGGTGCGTTGGAGGACTTGTTGGACCTCGGCCTGGGCGGTGCCGGTGGGGTCGGTGGCTGCCGCTGAGAGGGACTGGCTGGTGAGGCGGCCGGTGGGGTCCCAGGTGTGGGTGAGGTGGAGGTTGTTGCCGATGGTGCGGGTGAGTTCCTGGCCTGCGGCGTCGTACGAGAACGACAAGGGGTGGCCGGCGATGTCCATGCCGGTGCGGTTGCCGGCCGCGTCGTAGTTGTAGGTGGTGTGGTGGCCGGTGGGGGTGGTGCGGGAGGTGCGGCGGCCCAGGATGTCGTAGGTGAACGTCATGGTGCGGTCGTTGACCGTTTCGGTCAGGACGCGGCCCAGGATGTCGCGGGTGTAGGTGACGGTGGCGTCGGGGTTGGTGGCCTGGTGGAGGTTGCCGGCGGGGTCGTGCACGTAGGTGGTGACCAGCCCTGCGGCGTTCTTCTCCGTGATGCGACCGAGGGGGTCACGGGTGTACGTCGTGACCTCGTCCAAAGCATTGGTGCGAGTGGCCAGTTGGCCCGCCGCGTCGTGGGCGTAGGACAGTACCCGGTCGTCGAAGTCGGATTCGGATATCAGGCGGCCGGCGCCGTCGTAGGTGTAGTTCCAGGTCAGGCCCTGAGGGTTGGTGACCTGGGTGAGGCGGAGTTCGGTGTCGTGGGCGAACTCGTAGCGGACGCCGTCGGGGTCGGTGCGGGCGGCGAGCAGGTCGAAGTGGGTGTAGGAGAAGTGGGTCGTCTGGCCGACGGCGTCGGTGTGGGTGAGGCGGTTGCCCTCGCCGTCGTAGGTCCACTCTTCCCTGGCGCCGGTGGGGTCGGTCCGGGCCGCCAGCTTTCCTTCGACGGTCCACTGGAGGTGGGTGGTTGCGCCCAGGGGGTCCGTTACTGAGGTGGTGCGGCCGAAGGCGTCGCGGCGGTAGTGGGTGGTGTGGCCCAGGGGGTCGGTGACCGAGCGCGGGAGGCCGGCGGCGTCGCAGTCGATGCGGGTGGTGTGGCCGAGGGCGTCGGTGACGGAGGCGAGGTTGCCGCGGGCGTCGTGGGTGTAGGTGGTGGTGGCGCCGGCGGGGTCGGTGGTGGCGACGCGGTGGCCGTGCGCGTTGTAGGTGTGCGCCCAGGTGGTGCCGTCGGGGCCGGTGACGTTGAGGGGGTTGCCGTGGGCGTCGTAGACCGTGGTGGAGGTGGTGCCGTCGGGGAGGGTGACGGTGGTGGGGCCGCACCGGGGTCGTGAGGTCGATCAGCCGGCAGACCGTCTCGATGTCGATCTTCACCTGGGCGATCGAGGCCCGCCCGGACAGCCAGGTGATCAGCGCCGAGTGCCAGGTGTGCTCGATGACCCGGACCGCGGAGAGCTGCTCGGGGGAGGGCGGACCGTCCAGCCCCATGGCGTCGAGGATGATCGCCGTGGTCAGCCGGGAGACGGTGTCCACCTCGGGGCTGACGGACCGGTCGGCGAAGGTCAGCGCGCGCACCATCGCGTCGGCCAGGTGCGGTTCGCGCTGCAGGGCGCGGAAGGCCCGCATCAGCGTCTGGGCGACCCGGGCGCCGGGGTCCTCCTCCGACGGGGGGCGCTTGCGCAGCGTCTCGTGCATGTGCTGGAGCTGGTCCTGCATGGTGGCGACCAGCAGGTGCACCTTGGAGGGGAAGTAGCGGTAGAGGGTGCCGAGCGCGACCCCGGAGGATTCGGCCACCTCGCGCATCTGGACCGCGTCGAACCCGCCGCGGCTGGCGAGCCTGGCGCTGGTGTGCAGGATGCGGCGGCGCCGGGCCTCCTGACGCTCGGTCAAGGGAGGACTCGCCGGAAGCGCCGGCCCGGCCGCCTTGGATTCCGTAGTCATGTGTCCCATTCCGTGGCTTTCCGTCCGCGATGCGGTGCGTGCCGGTGGTGCGATCGGCACAGCATGGCAGGGCCCATGCCGTGGCGCGAATCACCTGGTGTGGCTCTTTTCGCTCCGTTCCCGGCCGGTAGATTCGAAACTCGGTGAACTGATCAGTAGCTTTTCAGTTCTGAAACTTGTTCTAGATTACCGCCAGCGGTTACGCTCCGGCGAAAGTCCAGCGAGAAGGGGGCCGTGCGTGACCGCAGAGGCCGTCCAGGCAGCCGCGCCCCGCCCGGCGGAGACCCCCTCGGCCTCCGCCCCGACGGACGGTGAGCGTCCCTTGCGGATCGCCATGCTCACGTACAAGGGGAACCCGTTCTGCGGCGGTCAGGGCGTCTACGTCCGCCACCTCTCCCGCGAGTTGGCCCGCCTCGGCCACACCGTCGACGTCATCGGCGCCCAGCCCTACCCCGTCCTCGACGGCGTGGACCCCGCCCGGACGGGACCCGGGGCCGTGACGCTGACCGAACTGCCCAGCCTCGACCTCTACCGCCAGCCCGACCCGTTCCGCACCCCGGGCCGCGACGAGTTCCGCGACTGGATCGACGGCCTCGAAGTCGCCACGATGTGGACCGGCGGCTTCCCCGAACCGCTGACCTTCTCCCTCCGCGCCCGGCGCCACCTCGCCGCCCACCGCGGCCAGTTCGACGTCGTCCACGACAACCAGACCCTCGGCTACGGCCTGCTCGGCGGCCCGGACGCGCTCGGCGCCCCGCTGGTCACCACGATCCACCACCCCATCACCGTCGACCGGCGGCTCGACCTGGCCGCCGCGCAGGGCTGGAAGCGCCGCGCCTCGGTCCGCCGCTGGTACGGCTTCACCCGCATGCAGAAGCGGGTGGCCCGGCGGCTGCCGTCGGTGCTGACCGTCTCCGGCTCCTCCCGCCAGGAGATCGTCGAGGACCTCGGCGTGCACCCCGGCCGGATCCACGTCGTCCCCATCGGCGCCGACACCGACCTCTTCTCCCCGGACCCGGCCGTCCCCGAGGTGCCCGGCCGGATCGTCACCACCTCCAGCGCGGACGTCCCCCTCAAGGGCCTGGTCCACCTCGTCGAGGCGCTGGCCAAGGTCCGCACCGAGAACCCCGAGGCCCACCTGGTCGTCGTCGGCAAGCGGGCCGACGACGGGCCGGTCGCCGCCGCCATCGAACGGCTCGGCCTGTCCGGCGCCATCGAGTTCGTCAAGGGCATCAGCGACGCCGAACTCGTCGACCTGGTGCGCGGCGCCCAGATCGCCTGCGTGCCCTCCCTCTACGAAGGCTTCTCGCTGCCGGCGGCCGAGGCGATGGCCACCGGCACCCCGCTGCTCGCCACCACCGGCGGCGCCATCCCCGAAGTCGCCGGCCCGGACGGCGAGACCTGCCTCGCGGTGCCGCCGGGCGACGCCGGGGCACTCGCCGCCGGCCTGCTGCGACTGCTCGGCGACGAGGGGCTCCGCCGCCGACTGGGCACCGCCGGCCGGGAACGGGTACTGGCCCGCTTCACCTGGCGGCAGGCCGCCATCGGCACCGCCGAGCGCTACCGGGAGGCCATCGCCCGCCAGGCGGCCGGCGCCGCCGTGCGGGCCACCGGCCGCCGGTGACCCGCGCACGCCGTCCACCCGCCGCCCACGACGCACTCCACCCCGCCCCTGACCGCCGGACGAAAGCGTAAACGCCGTGCTGACCGTCGACTTTTCCCGTTTCCCGCTCGCCCCCGGCGACCGCGTGCTCGACCTGGGCTGCGGCGCCGGTCGGCACGCCTTCGAGTGTTACCGGCGCGGTGCGCAGGTCGTCGCCCTGGACCGGAACGGCGAGGAGATCCGCGAGGTCGCCAAGTGGTTCGCCGCGATGAAGGAGGCCGGTGAGGCCCCGGCGGGCGCCTCCGCCGTCGCCATGGAGGGCGACGCCCTCGCGCTGCCGTTCCCCGACGACAGCTTCGACGTCGTGATCATCTCCGAGGTGATGGAGCACATCCCGGACGACAAGGGCGTCCTCGCCGAGATGGTCCGGGTACTGCGCCCCGGCGGCCGGATCGCCGTCACCGTGCCGCGCTACGGCCCGGAGAAGGTCTGCTGGGCGCTCAGCGACGCCTACCACGAGGTCGAGGGCGGCCACATCCGCATCTACCGCGGCGACGAACTCCTCGACAAGATGCGCCAGGCCGGCCTGGAGCCCTACGGCACCCACCACGCCCACGGGCTGCACAGCCCCTACTGGTGGCTCAAGTGCGCGTTCGGCGTGGACAACGACCAGGCGCTGCCCGTGAAGGCGTACCACAAGCTGCTGGTCTGGGACATCATGAAGAAGCCGCTGGCCACCCGCCTCGCCGAACAGGCCCTCAACCCGCTCATCGGCAAGAGCTTCGTCGCCTACGCCACCAAGCCGCACCTGCCCGAACCGGCGGCGCAGCCGGAGCCGGCCGCGCCGAAGGCAGCCAAGCGCACCCGCTCCGCGGCCAAGCCCGCCGCCGCCCGCGGGGCCGCCAAGTGACGAGTCCCGGGCGCACCGAACGGCTCGTCCTGCCGGGCGTGCTCACCGCCGAACAGGCCGCCGCAACGGTCGCCGGCATCGTGGCGACCCAGCGCACCGACGGCGCCATCCCCTGGTTCCGCGGCCACCACCTCGACCCGTGGGACCACACCGAGGCCGCCATGGCCCTGGACGCGGCCGGCGAACACGACCGCGCCGAGGCCGCCTACGACTGGCTGGTCCGCCACCAGAACCAGGACGGCTCCTGGTACGCCGCCTACGCCGACGGCGACGCCGCGGCCCCCACCGACCGCGGCCGGGAGACCAACTTCTGCGCCTACCTCGCGGTCGGGGCCTGGCACCACTACCTGTCCACCGGGGACGAGACGTTCCTCGACCGGATGTGGCCGGCGGTCCACGCGGCGATCGAGTACGTCCTGGAACTCCAGCAGCCCGGCGGCGAGATCGGCTGGAAGCGGGAGGACGACGGCACGCCCGTCCGCGACGCCCTGCTGACCGGCTCGTCCTCCGTCTACCAGGCACTGCGCTGCGCCCTGGCCATGGCCGAACAGCGCGAGGAGCCGCAGCCCGACTGGGAACTGGCCCTCGGCCGCCTCGGCCACGCGATACGCCACCACCCCGAGCGGTTCCTCGACAAGTCCCGCTACTCCATGGACTGGTACTACCCGGTGCTGGGCGGCGCGGTGCGCGGCACGGCGGCCCGGGAGCGGATCGACGCGGACTGGGACCGCTTCGTCGTCCCCGGCCTGGGCGTGCGCTGCGTGGTGCCCAACCCCTGGGTCACCGGCGGCGAGAGCGCGGAACTGGCGCTGGCACTGTGGGCGATGGGGGAGTCCGACCGGGCCGTGACGATCCTCAAGTGGATCCAGCACCTGCGCGCCGACAACGGCATGTACTGGACCGGCTACGTCTTCGAGGACCAGGCGATCTGGCCGCGGGAACTCACGTCCTGGACCGCCGGTTCGCTGCTGCTGGCGGTGGCCGCACTGGGCGGCGACGAAGCCACCACCGCGGTCTTCGGCGGCGAACGGCTGCCGGTCGGGCTGGCGCCGGACTGCTGTCGGTAGGCCCCGGACACTGCCCCGGCCGGGTGGGGGCGCCCCCATACGGCCGATTCCGGCTGGCGCCCCTCCGACGGGCGGGACAGGCTGCGGACGATGCTCCCCAGCCGAACCGAGCCCGCCGGAGGCGCGCCGTGACCGTTCCGCAGCCCCCCGTCCGCAACCGCGCCGCCCTGCGTCGGGCCGCCGTCGCACTGCCGTTGGCCTGCACGCTGAGCCTGGGCGCCGTCGCCTGCGGCGGCTCGAAGAAGGACGAGGGCCAGGCCAGCGCCTCACCCGCCGGCTCGCCCAGCCCCACCAGTTCGGTGGAGAAGCAGAAGTTCGCCAAGACGCGGTTCGTGACCAACGCCGGCCTGGCAGCCGGCGCCACCTACCAGTGGATCATCAAGCCGTACAAGGCCGGCGGGTTCCAGAAGGGCGCCGACCACCGCAAGACCACACTGGTCAAGGCGGGCCTGGCCGGCGTCTTCACCTACAACCGCCTCAAGGCCGCGGTCCGCAACGCGCAGGGCGATCCGACGCTCTCCAAGGCACTGGCCCCCCTCAACAGCGGCATCGACTCGCTGAAGAACCTCGGCACCAAGCTCCGCAAGGGCGAGGCCGGTCCCGGCGACGTCGACCAGTTCCAGAACGTCATCAACAACGTCAAGGACGTCGGCAAGAAGAACGGCGCCGAGGTCACCAACCAGGTCCCGAGCGCCTCCCAACTGAGCGGCGGCTGACGGGTCGCTGCGCCTGGCGGGGTTTCCCACGTTGTCGGCCGTCCCGCCGTGGGGGTTGTTGTTTGCGCCTGCGGCGCGGGGCCGCTGCGCGGGGCTGGTCGGCCGCGGTGCCGGG
>LIQL01000550.1 GCA_001418405.1 Streptomyces diastatochromogenes
CCCCCGCGCCCGGGTCTCCCCCTCCGGCCGGACCGTCGCCTGGACGGTCTTCGTCAGCGGCGACTCGTACGCCGGCACCGCCTTCTCCACCCGCACCGCGATCGCCGACACCCGCACCTGGGCACTGGACGACAACCTGGAGGAGTACGCCGTCCGCAAGGACGGCCGGCCCTACCACGCCTCCGACATCAACATCTGGGGCGTCACCTTCGCCGACGACACCCGCTTCTACGCGACCCTCGCCACCGGCGGCCGCACCTACCTCGTCCGCGGCGACCGCACCACCCGCACCCTCACCACGCTGCACACCAACGTCGAGTGCCCCTCGCTCTCCCCCGACGGCACCCGGATCGCGTACAAGAAGCGCGTGCCCGGCGCCTCCCCCGACGCCCCCTGGCGGCTCTACGTCCTGGACCTCGCCACCATGAAGGAGACCGCCACCGCCGAACACCGCAACATCGACGACCAGGCGCTCTGGTCCGGCAACGCCACCCTGGTCTACGCGCTCCCCGGCGACTACGGCTCGGACCTGTGGACGGTCCCGGCCGACGGCTCGGGCACCGCCCGGCGGATGATGACGTCCGCGGTCGCCCCCGCCTACCTCGGATGAGGCGGACCGCCAGGCCGGCGTGGGCCGCGCGGGACCGGCAGCCGACTGCCGAACCGGATCAGCCCCAGAACTCCCGCAGGGCGGCGTTGACGGCGGCGGACTCCTGGGTGTGCGGGTAGTAACCGGGCACCCGCAGGAGACGGCCCCCGAGGGAGTCCGTGAGGGACTCGGCCACGGCCATGAGGGGAAGCCCCACGTGCTCGCGGTAGGCGGCCGGCGCGTGCTCCCAGGTTCCGCAGATCACCAGAACCGGCAGAGCGGCGCCCCGGACCGCCTCCAGCGGGATCTCCGCCTCCCAGACGGGCCGCTCCCCCATGGAGGTGGCAACGGCACGGAGCCGGCGCGACGTGGGCTCGGGCATGGCCATCCCCAACCCCTCGGTGGACGCACGGAGATACTGCTCCGGCGTAACGCCGTCCGGGATGCCCGGGGCACCGTCGCGCACCCGGTCGAGGAGATCGGCGACGACTGGATGGTGCGCGGCGGCGGTGAAGGCGGACGGCTGGATCAGGGCAAGGGAGCGGACGAGGTCGGGTCGGCGCGCGGCGGCGATGAGCGCGGCCACGGCGCCGTTCCCGTGCCCCACGAGGTGGGCGCCGCCGAGCCCCACGCCGGAGGCCCCGTCGCCGAGAACCTCCACGACGTCCTCGGCATCGACGTCGAAGTCGCTGCGCGCGGTGTCCGGGCTGTCGCCGTAGCCCCGGCGATCTAACAGGAGGAGCCGCCTGCTGTCCGCGAGGGGCCGCTGCCCCGCAAACCCGTACATGGAGTCGCTGCCCCAGGTGAAGATGTTGTGGATGAAGAGGGCCGGGGCAACAGCGGCCGCCGGGGCCCCAGAAGCTGTCCGGGCCCGGCTTCCTCCAACCCGATCGCGGTCATCCCACACGGTCACGTGCACGGCTGCCATAGGTCATCCTCCCGAAGCCGGGGAACATCAACTCCCGTGAGACTAAACCTCGATCCGCGCCCGATGCCGGTGGATGACGGGGGAAGTGAAAGAGCGCCTTGTGACCTACGAGGATGCACGTTCTTCACGCTCCGGCAGCAGATCACGTACCCGACCGCAGTGCCCACCCCGGAAACCGCAGAGCTCGTCCCGGACGCCGAAGTCGCCGAGACACCCGCCTCCTCAAAAGATCACTTCAGGAACAGACCGGTGAATCGATGCTCAGCCGCGCCCCCGCTTCCGCCCTCGCGACGACCGGTCCAACCGCTCCCCCGTCTGACCGGTCGCCAGGTCACGGGCGAGCGACACCTGGGACAGCAACACCGCCCCCCACAGGATCAGGCCGACGCCCAGCGCCTCCGGCACCAGCCACCAGCCGATGCGGACCCGCTCGTCGAACAGCGTCACCCCCAGCGACAGGCTGATCAGCGCGTCCCCCAGGGTGAGCACCGGCTGGGAGGCGGTCAACGGACCGGACTGCATCGCGTTCTCCATCATGAACAACGCCAGCACACCCATCAGCGCGAAACCGTAGGTCTGCCACGACACGAAGAACTCCGCCGGACCGCCGCGCTCCCACGCATGCGTGGCGTCCTTGAGCAGCGCGGCGGTGAGCGCGTACCCCACCGCGGTCGCCGCACCGAAGCAGGCCGCGCGCACACTGCCGGCCCCGCGGCGCAACCCCGCCCCGACCGTCACGGCGATCACCGACACGCACACGACCAGGGCCGGCACCCAGCGGCTCAACGGGGCATGGTCCCGGCCCACGGTGGGCGCGGCCGCCGCCAGCGCGATGCCCAACCCCACGACCAGCAGGCCCACCCCGGCCCAACCACGCCCCGAGATCCGCACCGGCACCGGCCCGCCGAGCAACACCCGGCCGATGAGCAGGGCCAACGGCAGCTCCAGCACGAAGAGCGGCTGCACCACCGACAGCGCGCCCAACGACAGCGCCAACGCCTGGAAACAGGCGGCCGGCAACACCATCAACATCCCGCCCAGCCACGCCGCCCGATGCAACAGGTCGGCGAAGAGGCCGAGCCGGAGCCGGGCGGAGACCGGCACGGTGCGTGCCGCGCGGCGCTGAAGCACCGTTGACAAAGCGTTGCACGCCGCCGCGAGCACCGCGAAGACGACGGGCACCCACACCGTCACGCGCCCACCTCTCCCTCG
The DNA here is from genome assembly GCA_001418405.1 of Streptomyces diastatochromogenes. GTDB lineage: Bacteria > Actinomycetota > Actinomycetes > Streptomycetales > Streptomycetaceae > Streptomyces > Streptomyces albulus_C. Next base: position 2,730 of record LIQL01000550.1, read on the forward strand.
GCCGACCCCGCCCCCGACGCTAACCGCAGCCCGGCCGGGCCGCCCGGCACGGACGTGCAGGAGGGTCCGCCGCTGTCGTTCGTCCGCGTGACGTCCCGGCGCGTCGCTTGGCCACCGGGCGCGCCTCCCGCACCGTGAGACCGTGCGCCGTATCTCTCCCCTCCTCGCCACCGCGCTGGCCGCCGCGTCCCTCGCCGCGGCCGGCTGCACCTCCGCACCCGCCGCCGGCCCCGGCCCCGGCGGCTCGACCCGGCGCACCATCGCCCCGGGGCGGCTCTCGCCGCTGCTCATGCCGTGGCCGGTGGTGGCTGAGGGCCAGGCGGGGCCGGAACCGCGGTCCGTGCTGCGATGGGAGCATGTGGCGATCGGTTGACGCCCGGCCGGCCCACGGGCCCCGGCCCCACCC
>LIQL01000551.1 GCA_001418405.1 Streptomyces diastatochromogenes
CCTACACCGTCTCCCTGGCCGGCGGCCCGGCGGCCACCGGCACCCTGGAGGTGCCCACCGCGCCCGAGGTGCGCAGCGCCGCCGCCCCGCTGCCGGCCTGGACCTGGGCGCTGCCCGCGGGCGCCGCGGTCGTCGCCGCGCTGCTGCTGCTCACCGCCCGCCGCAGGACCGCCGCGCCCGCCCCCGACCCGGCCCTGGCCGACGTCCCGCTGCAGATCACCGACCTGACCAAGCGCTACGCCAAGTCCACCGACCGGTACGCCGTCCGCGACCTCACCTTTCGCGTCGAACGCGGCCAGGTACTGGGGCTGCTGGGACCCAACGGCGCCGGCAAGACGACCACCCTGCGGATGCTGATGGGCCTGATCCGGCCGGACGGCGGGGAGGTGCGGGTGTTCGGCCAGGCGATCCGGCCGGGCGCGCCGGTGCTGTCCCGGGTCGGCGCGTTCGTCGAGGGCGCCGGCTTCCTGCCGCACCTGTCCGGCCGGGCCAACCTCGACCTGTACTGGCAGGCGACCGGCCGGCCCGCCGCCGACGCGCACACCGAGGAGGCCCTGGAGATCGCCGGCCTGGGCGACGCCCTCCAGCGCGCGGTGCGCACCTACTCCCAGGGCATGCGGCAGCGCCTGGCCCTCGCCCAGGCCATGCTGGGCCTGCCGGACCTGTTGATCCTCGACGAGCCGACCAACGGCCTGGACCCGCCGCAGATCCGCGAGATGCGCGAGGTGATGATCCGCTACGCGGCGGCCGGACGCACCGTCATCGTCTCCAGCCACCTGCTGTCCGAGGTCGAGCAGAGCTGCACCCACCTGGTCGTCATGGACCGCGGCCGGCTCGTCCAGGCCGGCCCGGTCGGCGACGTCGTGGGCTCCGGCGACACCGTGCTGATCGACGTCGGGGACGCCGCGCCGCTGTCCGACGCCGTCGTGGAGAAGGTCGCCGCGCTGTCCGGCGTGGACTTCGCGGCCCGCGCCGACGAGGGCCTGCTGGTCCGGCTCGCCACGCCCGGCGGCACCCCGCAGCTGCTGGCCGACCTCGTCCGGATGGACGTCCCGGTGCACCGCGTCGGCCCGCACCGCCGCCTGGAGGACGCCTTCCTCACCCTGATCCAAGGAGACGGACGATGACCGCGACCACCCCGGCGGCGGCGCCCGGCTACCGCGCCCGGCGCACCCTGCCGCTGCGCGTCGAGGCCCGCCGCCAACTCCGGCGCCGCCGCACCCTGGTGATCGGCGCGATCCTGGCGCTGCTGCCGTTCGTCCTCGTCGCGGCGTTCGCGATCGGCGGCGACCCCGGCACCCGTTCCACCGGCCGGATCAGCCTGATGACGACCGCCACCGCCTCGGGTGCCAACTTCGCCGCCACCGCGCTGTTCGTCTCCGCCGGCTTCCTGTTGGTGGTGCCGGTGGCGCTGTTCTGCGGCGACACCGTCGCCTCGGAGGCGAGCTGGTCGTCGCTGCGCTACCTGCTGGCCGCCCCGGTGCCCCGGGCCCGCCTGCTGCTGAGCAAGTTCACCGTGGGGCTGGTCTTCAGCGCCGCCGCGATGCTGCTGCTGCCGGTGGTCGCCCTGGCGGTGGGCACCGCCGCGTACGGCTGGGGGCCGCTGCAACTGCCCACCGGGGGCGCGCTCGCCCCGGGCGACGCGGTGCTGCGGCTGGCCGTGGTGACCGGCTACGTCTTCGTCAGCCAACTGGTCACCGCCGCGCTGGCGTTCTGGCTGTCCACCGTGACCGACGCGCCGCTGGGCGCGGTCGGCGGCGCCGTCGGACTGACCATCGTCGGCAACGTCCTGGACCAGGTCACCGCGCTCGGCGACTGGCGCGCGGTGCTGCCCGCCCACTGGCAGTACTCGTGGGCGGACGCGCTCCAGCCCCAACTGGAGTGGACCGGGATGCTCCAGGGCGCCTCGGTGTCGGTCTCCTACGCGCTGGTGCTGACCGCGCTGGCCTTCCGCGGCTTCGCCCGCAAGGACGTGGTGTCGTAGCCGGCCGGGCCCACGGGCTCGGCCGCCCGGCCACGAACACCTGTCCCCTTTGTCCGGCCCGCCCCGGAACGCAACCTTCCGTCGGGTGTGCGTGTCTAGGCAGTCACACGCCCGAAGGTGAGGACCTGCCATGTCCCGTACCGCACCGCATCCCACCCGCGTCACGACCGCCGTCGCCGCCTGCGCCGCGGCCCTCGCCCTGACCCTCGCCGCCACCGGCCCGGCCGCCGCCACGGTCCGCAGCGACCCCAACGGCCGCCACACCGCCGCCGAGGTCCACCGCTTCCTGACCGGCTTCTACGGCCACCACGGCCCCACCCGCTACCAGCGCGACCACCAGGTCTCCGCCCACCTCAAGGACCGCGCCGCCCACGCCGACGGCTACGACCTGCTGCTCTGCGCCCAGAACGCCCCGCGGTCGATCACCGTCGGCAAGGTCACCACCGCCCAGTCCGCGGGCGTCGGATGGGCCACCGTCACCACCCACTGGGACGGCGGAACCCGCCGTTCCTTCACCGCCTACGTCGGCCTGGACTCCCGCCCGATCACCCTCCAGGACGTCGACTGCGCACCGTGACCCGGCGCACGACGAGGGCGGCCGCCGCGGACCGGTGTCCGCCGCGACCGCCCTCAGGGCCGTGCTGCCCTCAGTGCCGTGCTGCCCTCGGCGTGCCGCCCTCAGCCGGTCGGCCCCTGCATGTGGGCGCTGACCCACTGCATCGTGCCCATGCCCAGGCCCTGGACGTAGGTGGCGCCGCTGTGCGTGCCGTCCGGCACGACCTGCAGCCGGGTCTTCACCGGTCCGCGGCCGTACTGCGCGATGAACTTCCGCACCTTCGGCAGCACGGTGTTCTCCTTGGAGCCGTCCTGGAAGGCCAGGTAGACGTCCGGCCCGCCGCGGGCGATCAGCTGGTGCGCCAGCACCTCGGGGTTGTTCGCCCGCATCGCCGACAGGTGTCCGCGCCACAGCGGCGAGTCCGGCACGATGTCCGGCCCGTTGGGGATCGCCACCTTGAAGTCCTTCGGGTTCTGCAGCACGTTCTTCAGTGCCGAGAAGCCGCCCGACGAGGAGCCCATGATGCACCAGGCGTTGCGGGTCTTCAGGGTGCGGAAGTTCTCCCGGACGAGGTCGGGGACGTCCTTGCTCAGCCACGTCCCGATCTTCGGCTGACCGGGGATGTCACTGCCGTCGTAGTAC
>LIQL01000552.1 GCA_001418405.1 Streptomyces diastatochromogenes
CACGATCAGGACCGGGACCGCCCCCGAAGGTCGCGGTCCCGGTCCTGATCGTGGCGCTGCTGTGCATCGCGGTCGGGGTGTGGGCACTGCTCGCCGACTGACGGGCCCTAGCCCTCCCCCGGCGGTGCGGACCGGCGGGGTGACGCCCGGGTCGTCTGCTGGTCCGTGGGCAGCTCCGGGCCCGGCGGGACGGCCGGGACGGCCCCTCGGGCGGCGGCCCGCCGGGCCAGCACCGTCCAGGCGCCCAGCCCGGCCAGCAGCAGCACCCCGACGCCGATCCCCGCGTACGCCACGGCCGTCCGGGGGCCGCCCGCCCCCTGCGCGGGCCGTCCCGTGCCGTCGTCGCCCGGCGGGGTGCCGAGGTCACCGGCCGGCGAGGCGTAGTCGGGGCCGGCCTGCGGAGTGCCGCGGAGGTCCACCCGGAGGGTGAGGGCGGCCCCCTGGGGGAAGGCCACCGCGGTGCGCGCGCTCAAGGTGACCGCCACGTAGTACCAGCCGGCGAAGCGCATCCCGGCGACCGCGCGCTGCGGTGCCGCGCGGTTGCCGTAGGCCACCGGTGCGGTGAACGCCCTCGCCGCGGCCGGTTTCCCGTCGAACGGGACGAAGCCGTCCTGGCTGACCGCGCCGCGCGCCGGGTTGTAGACGGTGAGCCCGAGCGCGCTCGGCACGAACGCGGTTGTCGATCCGGTGGAGTTGGGGAGTTCGGCGCTGAGGTTGAGGCGCTGTCCCCAGTCCACCGGGACGCGGTAGAAGCGGGTCTCGCCGGGGGCGAGATGGTCCCGCCACACGCCCCTTCCGACCGCGGCCGCGTCGTTGAACCCGGTGCCGCCCAGGACCTGGTGGGTGGTGGCGTCCGTGGGCGGTGCGGGCGTGGCGGAGCTCCAGCCGCCGGGGGTCGACGGGGACGGGGCCGTGCCCTTGAGCGCGGGTTCGGTGAGGTGACCGATCTCGACGGCCCAGGGCTCCGGACCGGACGTCAGCGGACCCTCGCGGCTGACGACCACGTAGTAGGGGCCGGCGTGCTGGCAGTTGGAGACGTCCGGGCCGATGAGGCGCGCGGCGTAGTCGGCGACCGGGTAGGCGGTGCCGCCGCTGTGGAACTGCGCGGTCCCGTCCGGGCCGCAGGTGGTGCCGCCACTGTCCTCGACCTTGACGGTCAGTCGGTCGGTGTAGTCCTCGACCTTGGTGCCCGGGCGGGGCGCGGCGACCACCGAGAAGTAGGCGTTGCTGATGTCGTCGAGGGCGACCGCGTAGTACTTGGTCTGCCCCCGCCGGAAGGTGTCCACGTGCTGCCCGCGGCCGAGTCGCGGGGCCTGCGCCGCGCTCTCGGCCCCCTTGACGGGCTTGCTGCCGGAGGCCGTCCGATAGCCCGGTGCGCCGGCGGCCGCGGCCACCGGCGCCGCCGTGAGCGCCAGCAGGGCCAGCGCCGCGAGGGTGGCCGGGCCCCGCATCCCCGTGGCGTGCCGCGTCACCGCGCGGCTCCCCCGCTGCCCGACCGCGGCTTCCGGCGGGCCCAGCCGTACGACAGCCCCAGCCCGGCCAGCAGGAGGACGCCCAGCCCGCCGACGGAGACGCCGGCGACCCGGATCGCGGGCCAGTGACCGCCCGTCGTCCCGCTGGCCGCCGGGCTCGAACCGCCGTCGGGCACCTCGTCCTGGTCGGCCGCCGCGACCTCCGGACCGGCCTTCGCCCGCCCGAGGACGGCGACCCGCAGCACCACGCCGATCTTCGGGTTCTGCGCGATCTGCGCCGACCTCGCGCCGAGCGTGACCGCGATGTAGAAGTCGCCCTTGGCGTGGACGGGGATGACGGTGGGGTACGTCTCGTAGCGGTTGCTCCAGGAGACCGGCACCGTTCCCATGCTCAGCGAGGCGGGTCGCCCGCTGTACGGCACCTGCGAGGTGAAGACGCCGGTCCCGCTGCCGACGGGGGCGCGGAACGGCGTGTAGACCTGGGTGCTGCCGAACGAGGTGCGGATGCTCTGGCCGGACCGCGGCGCGTTGGCGAACTCCACGTCGTAGCGCAGCTGTTGGCCCCAGCTGACCGGCACCTTGTACCAGAGCGTCTGCGCGGGGAGGATCTGGTCCCGCCAGACGCCCGGGCCCAGCGGGCGGGCGTCATTGAATCCAGTGCCGCCGGTGACGTCCTTGGGCTGGGTGGTGGGCAGGGTGGCTGCCTTGCCGCCCGCGCCGTACTCCGGTGCCGACTGCGCGGGCGTGGCGCCCTTCGCCAGCGGTTGTTCCACGTGAAACATCAGCTCCATCGGCCAGCGCGCGGCGTCCGAGCCGGTGTCCGCGCGCCGTTCGACGACCAGCCCGTACCGGCCCGCCTTGTCGCAGGTGCCGGTGCCGCCCTGCGACGGGATGCGGCTGACGGCCGAGGTCAGCGGGGTGGCACCCTCCCGCTGGCCGAACATCGCGGTCGAGGACTGGCAGCTGCCGTCCGCACCGGACACGATCTGGGTGCGCACGGTGTCGAGGGTGTCGACCGCGGCGCCGGGCGGCGGCACCACGGTGGCGGAGAAGTCGGCCGCCGACGCCGCGTCCAGATCGACGGCGTAGTAGCGCTTCTCGTTGGGACCGATGCTGTCCAGGTACTGCCCGGGGCGGACGACGGGTGCGCCCTTGCGGTCGTCCGTGCCGCTGACCTGGGTGCCCCGGAACCGGTAGCCCGCCGCGGACAGTTGGCCGGCCCGCTGCAGCTGTCGGGCGAGCGACGCGGCATCCGGAGCGTCGTAGTACTGGCCGTTGCCGGACTTGGCGATGCACTCCAACTGGCTGCGGGACGCGCCGGCGGCCTGGAAGCCGACGACGTCGACGTGCAGATCGGGGCTGGACGCGGCGAGTTGGGACGCGATCTGGCAGGCCTGCGGGGTCTTGCAGGTGTCCGTACCGTCGGAGACCAGCACGATGGTGCGCTTGCCGCCCGCGCCGGCGGCCGGCCGGGGAAGGTCCTGGGCGGCCTTTGCCAAGGAGAGCCCGATGGGGGTGTCGCCCTTGGGAATCACGCCCGCGACCGCCTTCTTGAGGCCGTCCCGGTCCAGCGGGGCGACCGGCTGGGCGAGCCGGGTGTCGTCACAGCCCTTGGGCTTGTCCGCGCCGTAGACCCGCAGACCGGTGGGATACCCCGCGGGCAGGGCGTCGACGACGGTGCCGACGGCCTTGCGGGCGGCGGCGATGCGGGTGCTCCCGGCCCCGTCACCGCCGGCCATCGAGCCGGAGGAGTCGAGCACCATCACCAGCCCGCTCCCCTCGGCGGTGGGCGGCGACGCCCGCGGGGCCGACGCGGCCGGGAGCGCCACCGCGGTCAGGGCCAGCAGCACCCCCCACGCCCTCAACCTCGTCCGAGCAGGGGGGACCCGTACCTCCAGCGTCGCCCCCCTGCGTGGTGGTCGTGCCACGTCCCGTCCCCCTCGCGTCCGCCGGTCACAGCCCGGACATCGACATCACGACCAGCGACTTTGCCGCTGCAACTCATTAATGTGCGATCGCAAATCGAGAGCCTGCCCGCCCCCGACACGTACGAAACCCCGGTCGCCCTTGGGGCAACCGGGGTCCATACGAACTGTGCTGTGCGTGGTCTCACACACCCGAACCTGCGGGCACGGAGTCGGTCGCCTCCGTCCACAGATCCTGCTCGGCGCGATCCGCCTGGATCTGGCGGTACACGAGGAGCCCGCCGATGGCGGCCAGTGCGACCAGGAGAAGCTTCTTCACCGCGCGACCTCGTCTTTCGTTGACGTAGGGGACCCTATGTCGGCCGATGATACACACCGGCCGATACCGATCGGTTATCTAGCCCGTACTCGACAACACCCCGTCCGGGGGTGCCAAACCGGCCTCAACTCCCGCCCCTTCACAACGAATCGCCCCCGACTTCCGTTCCCACGGTCCACCGGCCGGGCGCGCGCCCAAAAGCAGCGGCCCGGCCGGAGAATCCTCCGGCCGGGCCGTGTGTGCGGTGCGGCTACCAGGACTTGAACCTGGGGCCTCTTCCTTATCAGGGAAGCGCTCTAACCGTCTGAGCTATAGCCGCTCGCTCGCTGCACCAGAAGATTAGCGCACTTCAGAGGCGTTCCCAAAATCGGTTCCCGAAGCCTCGGGAACACCCGGTGCAGACGCCCGCCACGAGCATTCACTCGTCCTCGGCGAGGGTCAGCTCCACCCCGCCCACGAAGCCCGCCGACAGGTTGTAGATGAACGAGCCGAGGGTGGCCAGCGCGGTCGCCAGGACCACGTCGATCACCGCGATGACCGAGGTGAACAGCAGCACCCGCGGCAGCGAGAGGAACGACTGCAGATCGAAGCCACCGCCCTCGGCGGAGCCGGTCGCCTCGCTGATCGTCTTGCCGACGGTGGAGAAGACGCCCATCGCGTCCATCACCATCCACAGGACCGCCACCGCCACCACCGTGCAGATGCCCAACGCGATCGACAGCAGGAAGCTCACCTTCATCACCGACCAGGGATCGGTGCGCGCCACCCGGAGCCGGGCCTTGCGCGTCCGCGGGGCCGTGCCGGCGCCCGTACGCGGCTTGCGGACGGCCTGACCGGCTCCGGTCTCCGCACCGCCCGTGGGATACGCCTGGGGCGGCTGGTACGGCTGCTGCGTGCCGCCCTGGGGCTTCCCCTGGCCGCCCCGGCTCTGTGGCTGGGGCTGCGGTTGCGGCTGTCGGCTGTTGCTCACGGTTCCCCCCTCATGGGCGCCCTCGTCCGGGGTGCCGTCGGACGCGACGGAGCCACGGGCGCTGCGTTCCCCCTCGGTTGCGGGTTCCGGCGCGGAGTCCTGTGTGACTTCCGCTCCGCCCGTCGCAGCGCCCGTGGCTCCACTCACGACCTACTCCTCGTGTTACTCCGCCGCGGGCTGCGCACCCTCGGCTGCGGTGGCCCCGGACTCCTCGGCCTCACCGGTCTCCTCGGGCCCGTCGGGCCCGTCGACCTCCTCGGCCTCGCGGCCGGCCTCGGCGTTGCGCGCGATGCCGACGACGGCATCTCGCTTGCCCAGGTTGATCAGTTGGACGCCCATGGTGTCACGGCCGGTCTCCCGGACCTCGTTGACCCGCGTGCGGATCACGCCACCGCCGAGCGTGATCGCGAGGATCTCGTCGGTGTCCTCGACGACCAGCGCCCCGACCAGCGAACCCCGGTCCTCGACGATCTTGGCGGCCTTGATGCCCAGGCCGCCGCGGCCCTGGACGCGGTACTCGCCGACCGCGGTGCGCTTGGCGTAGCCGCCGTCGGTCGCGGTGAAGACGTAGGTGCCCTCCCGGACCACGTTCAGCGAGAGCAGTTCGTCGTCCTCGCGGAAGCTCATGCCCTTCACGCCCGAGGTGGCGCGGCCCATCGGGCGCAGCGCCTCGTCGGTCGCGGTGAACCGGATCGACTGGGCCTTCTTGCTGATCAGCAGCAGGTCGTCGGTCTCGGAGACCAGCTCGGCGCCGATCAGCTCGTCGTCCGTGCCGTCCGCCTGCTCGCGCAGGTTGATCGCGATCACGCCGCCGGAGCGGGGCGAGTCGTAGTCCTTGAGCGGGGTCTTCTTCACCAGGCCGGCCTTGGTGGCGAGGACCAGGTAGGGCGCCGCCTCGTAGTCGCGGATCGCCAGGATCTGCGCGATCTGCTCGTCCGGCTGGAAGGCCAGGAGGTTGGCCACGTGCTGGCCGCGCGCGTCCCGTCCGGCGTCCGGGAGTTCGTAGGCCTTGGCGCGGTAGACCCGGCCCTTGTTGGTGAAGAAGAGCAGCCAGTGGTGGGTGGTGGAGACGAAGAAGTGGTCGACGATGTCGTCTTCCTTGAGCTTGGTGCCCCGCACGCCCTTGCCGCCGCGCTTCTGCGAGCGGTAGTCGTCGGTCTTCGTCCGCTTCACGTAGCCGCCACGGCTGATGGTGACGACGATGTCCTCCTCGGCGATCAGGTCCTCGATGGACATGTCGCCCTCGAAGGGCACCAGCTTGCTGCGCCGGTCGTCGCCGAACTTCTCGACGATCGCGGCGAGTTCCTCGCTGATGATCTGGCGCTGCCGCTCGGGGGAGGCCAGGATCGCGTTGTACTCGTTGATCTTCCGCTGGAGCTCGTCGTGCTCGGCGGTGATCTTCTGCCGCTCCAGGGCCGCCAGCCGGCGGAGCTGCATCTCCAGGATCGCGTTCGCCTGGATCTCGTCGATCTGGAGCAGGCCCATCAGGCCCTCGCGGGCCACCTCGACCGTGTCGCTGCGCCGGATCAGCGCGATGACCTCGTCGATGGCGTCCAGCGCCTTGAGCAGGCCGCGCAGGATGTGGGCGCGCTCCTCGGCCTTGCGCAGCCGGAACTTCGTCCGGCGGACGATGACCTCGACCTGGTGCGTGACCCAGTTCCGGATGAAGGCGTCCAGGGACAGGGTGCGCGGCACGCCGTCGACCAGCGCGAGCATGTTCGCGCCGAAGTTGGTCTGCAGATCGGTGTGCTTGTAGAGGTTGTTGAGGACGACCTTGGCGACCGCGTCCCGCTTGAGGACGATGACCAGCCGCTGGCCGGTGCGCGAGGAGGTCTCGTCGCGGACGTCCGCGATGCCGCCGATCCTGCCGTCCTTGACCAGGTCGGCGATCTTCTGCGCGAGGTTGTCCGGGTTGACCTGGTAAGGGAGTTCGGTGACCACCAGGCACTGGCGGTTCTGGATCTCCTCGACCGCCACCACCGCGCGCATCGTGATCGAGCCGCGGCCGGTGCGGTACGCCTCCTCGATGCCCTTGCGGCCCACCACCAGCGCACCGGTGGGGAAGTCCGGACCCTTGACCCGCTCGATCAGCGCGTCCAGCAGCTCCTCGCTGGACGCCTCCGGGTGGGCCAGCGCCCACTGCGCGCCCTCGGCGACCTCGCGGAGGTTGTGCGGCGGGATGTTGGTGGCCATGCCGACCGCGATGCCGGCCGAGCCGTTGATCAACAGGTTGGGGAAGCGGGACGGCAGGACCGTCGGCTCCTGGTTGCGGCCGTCGTAGTTGTCCTGGAAGTCGACGGTCTCCTCGTCGATGTCCCGGAGCATCTCCATCGACAGCTGCTTCATCTTGCACTCGGTGTACCGCATGGCAGCGGCCGGGTCGTTGCCCGGGGAGCCGAAGTTGCCGTTGGAGTCGACCAGCGGCATCCGCATCGACCACGGCTGGGCAAGGCGGACCAGCGCGTCGTAGATGGAGGTGTCACCGTGCGGGTGGTACGTGCCCATGACGTCGCCGACGACGCGGGCGCACTTGTAGAAGCCCTTCTCGGGGCGGTAGCCGCCGTCGTACATCGCGTAGAGCACGCGGCGGTGCACCGGCTTGAGGCCGTCGCGGACGTCGGGCAGCGCACGCGAGACGATGACGGACATCGCGTAGTCGAGGTAGGAGCGCTGCATCTCCGTTTCGAGCCCGACGGGCTCGACGCGCATCCCGACGCCGTCGATGGTGGCGGGCGCGCCCTCGGCGGTCACGCCGTCCGGGGTCACAGGGGGGTTCTCGTCGGCCATGGTGGTTCAAAGTCCTTTCGAGCTGCGGCTGGTGTGCGGGCCGACAGGGCTCAGATGTCGAGGAAGCGGACGTCCTTGGCGTTGCGCTGGATGAACGAGCGGCGTGCCTCGACGTCCTCGCCCATGAGGACGGAGAACAGGTCGTCCGCGCGGGCCGCGTCGTCCAGCGAGACCTGGCCGAGCACCCGGTGGTCGGCGTCCATGGTCGTCACGCGCAGCTCCTCGGCGTTCATCTCGCCGAGACCCTTGAAGCGCTGGATGGAGTCCTCGCGGATCCGCTTGCCGTTCTGCTTGCCGCGCTCGATCAGCGCGTCCCGCTCCGGGTCGGAGTAGGCGTACTCGAAGTCGTCCCGACTCCACTTGATCTTGTACAGCGGCGGGCGGGAGAGGTAGACGTGCCCGGCCTCGACCAGCGGTCGCATGAAGCGGAACAGGAAGGTCAGCAGCAGGGTGTTGATGTGCTGACCGTCGACGTCGGCGTCCGCCATCAAGATGATCTTGTGGTACCGGAGCTTCTCGATGTCGAAGTCCTCGTGGACCCCGGTGCCGAAGGCCGAGATCAGCGCCTGGACCTCGTTGTTCTGAAGGATCTTGTCGACCCGGGCCTTCTCGACGTTGAGGATCTTGCCGCGGATCGGGAGGATCGCCTGGTACTCCGGGTTGCGGCCGGACTTGGCCGAGCCACCGGCGGAGTCACCCTCGACGATGAAGATCTCGCACTTGGTCGGGTCGTTGGACTGGCAGTCGCTCAGCTTGCCGGGCAGCGACGCCGTCTCCAGCAGCCCCTTGCGGCGGGTCAGGTCGCGCGCCTTGCGGGCCGCGACCCGGGCGGTGGCGGCCTGGATGCCCTTGCGGATGATGTCCGCGGCCTCGTTGGGGTTGCGGTCCAGCCAGTCGTTGAGGTGCTCGTGGACGACCTTCTGGACGAAGGTCTTCACCTCGGTGTTGCCCAGCTTGGTCTTGGTCTGGCCCTCGAACTGCGGCTCGGCGAGCTTGACCGAGATGATCGCCGTCAGACCCTCGCGGATGTCCTCACCCGTGAGGTTGTCGTCCTTCTCGCGCAGCAGCTTCTTGTCACGCGCGTAGCGGTTGATCAACCCGGTCAGCGCGGCGCGGAAGCCCTCCTCGTGGGTACCGCCCTCGTGCGTGTGGATGATGTTCGCGAAGCTGTAGACACCCTCGCTGTACTGGGTGTTCCACTGCATCGCGAGGTCGACGGAGAGGTTCCGCTCCTTGTCCTCGGCCTCCACCGAGACCACCGTCGGGTGCACCAACTCGCCCTTGCGGGAGTTGAGGTACTTCACGAAGTCGACGATGCCGCCCTCGTAGTGGTACCGCACCGAGAGCGGCTTGCCGTCCTCGTCCACGTGGTCCGCGCGCTCGTCCTTGAGCGAGATGGTCAGCCCCTTGTTGAGGAACGCCATCTCCTGGAAGCGCCGCGACAGCGTCTCGAAGCTGTACGTGGTGGTCTCGAAGATCTCGCCGTCGGCCCAGAACGTGACCGAGGTGCCGTGCTTGTCGGTGGCCTCGTGCTGGGCCAGCGGGGCGGTGGGCACGCCCTGCTTGTACTCCTGCGTCCAGCGGTAGCCGTCCGTGCAGATCTCGACCGCGACCCGGGTCGACAGGGCGTTCACCACGGACACGCCCACGCCGTGCAGACCACCGGAGACCGCGTACCCGCCGCCGCCGAACTTGCCGCCGGCGTGCAGCACCGTCAGCACGACCTCGACGGCCGGCTTGTTCTCGGACGGCACGATGCCGACGGGGATGCCGCGGCCGTTGTCGACGACCCGGACACCGCCGTCGGCGAGGATCGTCACCTCGATGGTGTCGGCGTGGCCGGCCAGCGCCTCGTCGACGGAGTTGTCGACGACCTCCTGCACGAGGTGGTGCAGACCGCGCTCGCCCGTTGAGCCGATGTACATGCCGGGGCGCTTGCGAACCGCGTCCAGGCCCTCAAGGACGGTGATCGCGCTGGCGTCGTACGACTTCTCCACCGAGGAGTCGCCCACAGCGCCGGCCGAACCCCCCTCTTCGGTAGCAGCCATGTTGTTCTCGTTGAGGTCGCCGGAGTCGGCCACGAAGCGCCCTTTCTGGCACAGCACGAGCCCTTCCACACCTGTTGCGATCTCCCCGCGAAGGACAGGTGGGAGCGGCTCGTCGTTCGACTTGTTCCGCGAGTGGGCGGGATTGTCACCAGTCTACCGGTAGCGCCGACACTCATGGGGGTTTGTAGGCGCCTGAGTCGCCATGTGCCGCCCTGAACTGACGTCCGCCGACTCCCCATATACGAGAAGGGGGCTCAGGGCGCCCACGCAGGCACTCAGCGCTTCGGGATGTCAACCGGCGGCTACCGTGAGCGCAGTCTCATGCGTCACACGTGTTTACAGGGTTCGTACCGGCGAGCGCCGTTTCACGTGAAACGGCCCCCGACCAGGCAAGAAAGCCCGAGAGGGGCGGTGTTTCACGT
>LIQL01000553.1 GCA_001418405.1 Streptomyces diastatochromogenes
CCCGTGGAGTGGGGCCGGAACCAACGGCCGGCCCCGGAGCACCCCCCGGACGACCGGCCCACCCGACCGACCCGACCGGACTGGCCCGCCCCGCCGGACGGACCGGAGGCACCGCACGACCCGGGGCCGAGCGGGCCGGACGCACCCCGGTGACGGCCCGGGTGACGGCCCGCCAGCGAGGAGCCCCGCCTACGGGCGCCGGGCCAACCCCGTCCCCTTGGCGGCGTCCAGGGCGTACACGCAACGGTCCTTGCTGCAGGCGTAGACCACCCCGCCGACCGCCACCGGAGAGCCGGTGATCTCACCGCCGGTGGCCAGCTTCCACCGCAGCTGACCGCCCATCGCGTCGAGGGTGTACAGGCAGTGGTCGTTGGAGCCGAAGTGCACCCGGCCCTCCGCGACCACCGGGGAGCCCACGACCTCGGCGCCCGCCTGGAAGCGCCAGCGCGGGGTGCCGGTCACCGCGTCGAGCGTGTAGAGCGCCTTGCCGCTGCCCAGGTGGACGGCGCCGTGCGCGACCAGGACCGGTTCGGTGGACTGGCGCGACTCGGTGGCGATCCGCCAGCGGTCCCGGCCGTCCGCCGCGTCCAGCGCGTAGACCGTGCCGAGGTAGTCGGCGAGGTAGAGGCCGCCGCCGGTGACGGCCGGACCGGGCGCGAAGGCGGGCGGGCTCAGGAAGGCCGCGGGCGCCTCGAAGTGCCAGCGCACGTCACCGCGGGCGGCGTCCAGGGCCAGCACCCGGGTGCCGGCGACCACGTACACCGCACCGTCCGACGCGGGCAGCACCCGGACCGGCACGCCGCCGCAGGACGCCGCGTCGCCCACCGGGTACGACCAGCGCTCGACGCCGGTGCGTGCCTGAAGCGCCTTGAGCCGGGCGTCGGCCCAGACGTAGACCGTGCCCTCGTGCTGGACCGGCGCGGCCTCGGGGGTCTCGAACTCGGTCTGGGCGCCGGACAGCTCCCACAGCCGCTCGCCGGTGGCGGCCTCCCGCGCCTGGACGCCGCCGCCCCGGGTGCTGGTGACGACGGTGCCGCGGTCCGCGGTGAGGGCGTAGACCCATCCCTCGCTGCTCAGGCGCCACAGCTCGCCGCCGTCGTCGGCGTCCAGGGCGTAGAGGGTGGGGCCGTCCGAGGCGTGGATGCGGCCCTCGGCGACCGTCATCGCCCAGGCGACGTCCCGCGTCTTGAACTTCCGTCGGCCGCTGCCCACATCGAGGGCGTGCACTTCGAAGGAGGTGACGTAGAGCAGGTCGCCGGCGACCACCGGGGTGCCCCAGACGTCGTTCGACATCCGGAACCGCCAGGGGCGCCAGCGGCCGGGCTCGGCGGACGGCGGCTCCGGCGGGGCCGCCGGCACGGCCTCCCCACCGGAGCCGCCGGTGACCGCACCCTGCTGGGGCACGACGGCCGCGGGTGCCCCGGCCGGCGGCCGGACCCAGTTCGTGGCGGCGGCCGGGCCGTGCTGCGGCGGGGCGTCGGCGGCGCGGTGCGCACCGGGGCCGGCGCCGATCCGGCCGGGCCAGCCCTCGGCCGGCCGGGAGCCCTCGGCCCGCTGCGGCACGGGTTGCGGCGGGGCCTGCGGCATGGGCGGCGCGGCCACCGGCTCCCTGCGGCCGGCGTCCTGGGGTGCGGCGGCGGCCCGCGGGATGCTCGGTGCCACGGCGCCCCGGCCGCCGCCGCGCCGCTGCTCGATGAGCGCCACGGCGCCGGGCGGCAGCCAGGCGGACGCGGTGCCGCTGTCGTCGCTGCCGGAGCTGAAGAGGTGCGGCGCCAGTTGGGACTGCAGATCGGCCGGGGACGGCCGGTGGACCGCCTCCATCTGCATGCAGGACTCCATCAGCGGGCGCAGTTCGTCGGGCAGTCCGGCCACGTCGGGGCCTTCCCGCAGCAGCATGAAGACCGTCTCGACGGGGTTGGCGCCGTGGAACGGCGCGTGCCCGGTGGCGGCGAAGACCAGTGTGGAGCCGAGCGAGAAGACGTCGCTGGCGCCGGTGACGCTGCGGGAGTCGCGGGCCTGCTCCGGCGACATGTAGGCGGGCGTGCCGACGGCCACGTTGGTCATCGTCAGGCGGGTGTTGGACACCCCGGAGGCGATGCCGAAGTCGATCACCCGGGGGCCGTCCTCGACCACCAGGACGTTCGACGGCTTCAGGTCGCGGTGGACGAGGCCGGCGCCGTGGATGGACTGGAGCGCCTCGGCGATGCCGGCGGCGAGCCAGCGCACCGCCTGGACCGGCAGCGGCCCGCACTCATTGACTATCTCCTCCAGGGAGGGCGCGGGCACGTACGCGGTGGCCAGCCAGGGCACGGCCGCCCGGGGGTCGGCGTCGACGACGGCCGCGGTGTAGAAGCCGCTGACCGCGCGGGCCGCCTCCACCTCGCGGGTGAACCGGACCCGGAACAGCTGGTCCTCGGCGAGTTCGGACCGGACCGTCTTGATCGCCACGCGCCGACCGGACGCCGACCGCGCCAGATAGACCAGTCCCATGCCGCCGGCCCCGAGACGGCCGAGGACCTCGAACGGGCCGATCCGCCGGGGATCGTGCTGCGTCAGCTGCTCCACCACTTGCCTGCCACCTCCCCGTGGGGCATAAAACGAGACTCTCCAAAGCCACGAGCCGCCGAGGGCGACTGCCCCGCGCAGCGTCTCACCGCCTGCGGCCAGGGCTGCCGAAACGGCCGTACGCACCTTGATTCTTCCTGGCCGGGCCGGCGGTTGCGAACCCGGGGCCTGTCGGCCGTGTCACGACTCACCCCCTGCGGTACGCAACAAGCCCATTACCCGGCGTATTCCACCCCGCCCTGACGTGCTCCGATACGTCCGGGGACGGGTGATTGCCGAAGGGTTACCGACCAGTTGCGGCCCGCGCGGGGGTGCCGTTCGCGGAATTTCCGCCGCCCATCGCCCCATCCGGACGGACTGGTTCCGCCCAGGCGGACGGATTGGCGGGTCTCCGCCGCCCCCTCGACGCCCGACGCGAAGCCAGGCGACCAACCGCCCCCCGTGGCCGAAAACGCTCCATTTCCCCGCCCGTCATCCGTCCGCACGCCTTCCCCCGCACTCCGCCTTGCGTCACCGGATCAATTCTGCTTCGCCCGCGGCGATTTCGCGGTCGTGACACCGCGCGCGGCGCGGGGATTCCCCCACTCCCCTCGCCAGGCACCCGATGCGGCACGCCCGCCCCCTTGTCCACCGATGTTGTCCACAGCCTGTTGATAACAGCATTCACTGGATCGGACCAATGCCTGGGCAGCCAGTCCCGGCGGCCGCCGGGCCCCCAACCAGCACGGCTACGGGCGCCGGACGGGCCGAACTCCCCCGTCCCCATTTGCAGGCAGCCAAATCGCGCTCCGATCACCCCTCGGTAAGCTGACGGCATGACAGGACAAGTGCGAACCGTCGACGGCAGAGTTGCCGGCCGCCGCGGACAGGCGACGCGGCAAAAGCTCCTCGACTGCCTCAGTGAAATGCTCAGTTCGTCCCCCTATCGGGACGTCAAAGTCATCGATGTGGCCCGAAAAGCGGGCACTTCACCCGCGACGTTCTATCAGTACTTCCCGGACGTTGAAGGTGCGGTCCTCGAAATCGCCGAAGAGATGGCGAAAGAGGGCGCGAGCCTGACCCATCTCGTCGCCGAACGCTCCTGGGTGGGCAAATCCGGTTGGCAGGCCGCCGAGGAGCTGGTCGACGGCTTCCTTTCCTTCTGGCGCAAGCACGACGCGATCCTGCGCGTCGTCGACCTGGGTGCCGCCGAGGGCGACAAGCGGTTCTACAAGATCCGCATGAAGATCCTCAACGCGGTCACCAACTCCCTTACGGAGTCGATCCAGGAGCTCCAGGCCAAGAACAAGGTCGACAAGGACGTCAGCCCGGCAGCCATGGCCGGCTCCATCGTCGCCATGCTCGCGGCGGTCGCCGGCCACCAGAAGGGCTTCCAGAGCTGGGGCGTCAAGCAGGCCGACCTCAAGCCCAACCTGGCCCTGCTCGTGCACTTCGGCGTCACCGGCAAGAAGCCCACCAAGTAGCGGGCCGCCCCGCCCGGATCCCGAGGGTCCGCGTCGGGACCGCCGCACCGCTCGGGCCGCCGAGCCGCCGTTCCCGCCGCGCCGCACCGTCTCGCCCCAGCCCCCGCACTACCGCCGGGGAGGCCGTCGCATCCCCGATGTCCCGGTGTCGCCGGGGCAGTTCGCCCACGTCGTCCTGTGTCCGTCCTGCCATAGTCGTACCACGTCGCAGCGGGTGCCGACCGCCCTTTCGGGGCCGTACGGCACCCGCTGCGCGCGTATGACGGCCCCGTCCGGGCAGGTCAGCGCCGGTCCAGCCGGAACAGGCGGATCTCCCGTTCCAGCCGCGCCTGATAGGCCGCGTACGGCGGCCAGAACTCCAGCGCCGCCCGCCAGGCCCGCGCGCGCTCCTCGCCGGTGAGCAGCCGGGCCCGCACCGGGACGTCCCGACCCCGCCAACTCACCTCCGCCTCCGGGTTCTTGATCAAGTTCCCGGTCCAGGCCGGGTGTCCCGGGCGGCCGAAGTTGCTGCCGATCAGCAGCCAGCCGCCGTCGTCCTGCGGCATGCAGGCCAGCGGGGTGCTCCGCGGCAGGCCGCTCCTGGCGCCGGTGGCGGTCAGCACGACGCCGGGCAGCATCCGGGTGCTGAGCAGCGCCTTCCCGCCGGACAGTCGGTGGACGGCGCGGTCCAGCGCGGGGATGACGTGCGGTGCGATCCGGGCGAACGTGCGGGTCGAGGAGATCTTCTGCACCAGCCGTGTGCGTCGGTCCATCAGGCACCGACCGCCGCTCGCGCCACCGGGCCGGCGGGGTCGTCCGCGCCCGCCCCGTCCGACCCGCCGGCCCCGAACAGGCCGGCCTGCTCCGCCGCCCGGGCCCGCAGTCGGTGCACCGGCCCCAGCAGCAGCTCGTCACAGGCCGCCCGCTTGAAGTACAGGTGCGCCGTGTGCTCCCACGTGAAGCCGAGCCCGCCGTGCAGTTGCACCGCCTCGGCGGCGACCGCGCGCAGCGCCTCCAGCGACTGGGCCAGCGCCAGGCCGCCCGCCCCGGGTTCGGGGTGGGCGCCACCCGCCGCCCAGGCCGCGTAGTACGCGGCGGAGCGCGCCGCCTGCACCGCCACGTACAGGTCGGCGAGCCGGTGCTGCACCGCCTGGAAGGACCCGATCGGGCGGCCGAACTGGGTGCGCTCCTTGACGTAGCCGACCGTGCGGGACAGCGCCGCGTCGGCCGCGCCGACCCCCTCGGCCGCCAGGCACGCGGCCGCCGTCGCCCCGGTGGCGGCCAGCGCCGCAACCACCGCGCCGTCGTCCCCGGCCGGGTCGGGTCCCAGCAACTCCGCTGCCACGTCGCGGAGTTCAATGCGTGCTTGCGGACGGGTCTCGTCCATCGCGGTCTGCCGGGTCCGCAGCAGTCCGGGCGTCTCGGTGCCGTCCGGGCCCGTGGTGCGCACGGCCAGGAGCAGGGTCCGGCTGCGCGCGAAGCCGCCGGTGTGCGCGGCGACCACCAGCACGTCCGCGGTGTGTCCGTCGAGGACCTGGCCGGCTTCCCCGTAGAGCCGCCAGGCACCGTCGACCTGCCGTGCCTGGATCCCGCCGGCGCGGCCGCCGCCGGCCCAGTCACCGTCGTTCGGCCCGGTCAGTGCCAGCGCGGTGGCCAGCCGCCCGTCGGGGACGACGAGGGTGGCGGTCAACTCCCCGGCGGCGAGCGGCGGGAGCAGTGCGGCGCGCTGCTCCTCCCCGCCCAGTGCGAGGATCAGCGGCGCGGCGAGCACGGCGGTGCCGATCAGCGGTGCGGGCAGCAGGGCACGGCCGGTCTCCTCGCAGGCCAGGGCGAGTTCGGTGGGGCCGCAGTCGGCTCCGCCGTACGCGGCGGGCAGGGCGAGGCCGGGCAGCCCCAACTGCCCGGCGAGCTGCCGCCACAGCGCCTGGTCGTGGCCCGCCGGGGTGCGGACCGCGGCCCTGACCTCGTCCGGGCCGCAGCGCTTGCCCAGCAGTGCGCGCAGGGTGCGGCGGATCTCGTCCTGCTCCTCGGTGAACGCGGCATCCATCGGCGGGCTCCTCCCGGCCGTGCGGCGACGCCCGTCCGCTCGAACGGGGTCCGATCTGACGGCCCGTCATAGTAGGCATCCGGGCGGCACTTTCCTAGAGACGGGCGCAGGGGAAGCCGTACACCGGGGCCTCTGCCCACTCCCTCAAATCTGATGTACCGTCAGATTTATGAGGCTGACGCCAGGGACCCCTTCCCGGAACCGCAAGGTCGCCGTCGCCGGAGTCGCGCTCTCCGACTGCGGACGGGTGGACGAGGCCACCCCGTACGCCCTGCACGCCCAGGCCGCCCGCCGGGCGCTCGCCGACTCCGGCCTGGACCGGTCGGTGATCGACGGCTTCGCCTCGGCCGGACTCGGCACCCTCGCCCCCGTCGAGGTCGCCGAATACCTCGGGCTGCGCCCCACCTGGGTGGACTCCACCTCGGTCGGCGGCGCCACCTGGGAGGTGATGGCCGCGCACGCCGCCGACGCCATCGCGGCCGGGCACGCCAACGCCGTCCTGCTCGTCTACGGCTCCACCGCCCGCGCCGACATCAAGGCCAA
>LIQL01000554.1 GCA_001418405.1 Streptomyces diastatochromogenes
ACCGCCACCGGGGTGTGCCGGCGGCCAACCCCTCGGCCACCGGCACACCCCGGTGGCGGTGGGGGACGCCTGGGGCGCGCCGTGGGCGACGACCTGGTTCCGGGTGCGCGGCACGGTGCCGGCGGCGTGGGCGGGGCGCACCGTGGAGGCGGTGCTGGACCTGGGGTTCGACGAGCGGATGCCGGGGTTCCAGTGCGAGGCGCTGGTGTACCTGGCGGACGGGACGCCGGTCAAGGGCCTCAACCCGCGCAACCAGTGGGTGCGGGTGGGGGCGCCGGTGCGCGGCGGCGAACGCGTCGAGTGGCATCTGGAGGCGGCGTCCAACCCGGTCATCCTCGGCGTCCCCCCGTTCCAGCCGACGGCGCTGGGCGACCCGGAGACCGCGGGCGGTGAGCCGCAGTACCGGCTGGCGCGGATGGACCTGGCGGTGTTCGACACCGAGGTGTGGGAGCTGATCCTGGACCTGGAGGTGCTGGGCGAGCTGATGGCGGAGCTGCCGGTGGACGGCCCGCGGCGCTGGGAGGTGCTGCGGGCGGTGGGCCGGGCGCTGGACGTGCTCGACCTTCAGGACGTGAACGGGACGGCCGCGGCGGCGCGCCGGCAGTTGGCCGGGGTGCTGGCGGCGCCGGCGGCGGCGTCCGCGCACCGGATCAGCGCGGTGGGGCACGCGCACATCGACTCCGCGTGGCTGTGGCCGCTGCGCGAGACGGTCCGCAAGGTGGCCCGGACGACGGCGAACATGACGGCGTTGCTGGCCGACGAACCGGAGTTCGTCTACACCATGTCGCAGGCGCAGCAGTACGCCTGGATCAAGGAGCACCGGCCCGAGGTGTACGCCAAGGTCAAGCAGGCGGTCGCGGAGGGCCGGTTCGTCCCGGCGGGCGGGATGTGGGTGGAGTCGGACACCAACATGCCCGGGTCGGAGGCGATGGCCCGTCAGTTCGTCTACGGCAAGCGCTTCTTCCTGGAGGAGTTCGGGGTCGAGAACGACGAGGCGTGGCTGCCGGACACCTTCGGCTTCGCGGCCGGTCTGCCGCAGATCATCAAGGCGGCCGGGTCGAAGTGGCTGCTGACGCAGAAGATCTCCTGGAGCCAGGTGAACTCCTTCCCGCACCACACCTTCCGCTGGGAGGGCATCGACGGCACCCGGATCTTCACCCACTTCCCGCCGGTGGACACCTACAACTGCCAGCTCTCGGGCGCCGAACTCGCCCATGCGGCACGGAACTTCAAGGAGAAGGGCACGGCGCGGCACTCCCTGGCGCCGACCGGCTGGGGCGACGGCGGAGGAGGCACCACCCGCGAGATGGTCGCCAAGGCGCGCCGGCTGAAGAACCTGGACGGTTCGCCGACCGTGCACTGGGAGAAGCCCGGCGACTTCTTCGCGCGGGCGGCGGCGGAGTACCCCGACGCACCGGTGTGGGTGGGCGAGCTCTACCTCGAACTGCACCGCGGGACGCTCACCAGCCAGGCCCGCACCAAACGCGGCAACCGCCGCAGCGAACACCTACTGCGGGAGGCCGAACTGTGGTCGGCGACCGCCGCCGTCACCACCGGATTCCGTTATCCGTACGCGGAGTTGGAACGGCTCTGGAAGACCGTCCTGCTGCACCAGTTCCACGACATCCTGCCCGGTTCCTCCATCGCCTGGGTGCACCGCGAGGCGGAGCGCACCTACGCCGCGGTCGCCGCGGAGTCGGAGGAGCTGATCGGTGCCGCGCTGACGGCCCTGGCCGGCGCCGGCGACCGACGGCTGGTGGCGAACTCCGCGCCGCACGCCCGGTCCGGGGTGGCAGCGGGGGCGATCGCGCCGCCGGTGGGCGAGGGCGCCCCGGTGACCGCCGGACCGCGCCCCGGCGGCGGCTTCGTCCTCCAGCACGACCTGCTGCGGATCGAGGTCGACGAGCGGGGCCTGGTCGTCTCGGCGTACGACGTGACCGCCGGGCGGGAGGCCGTCGCGCCCGGCACGGCGGCGAACCTGCTCCAGATCCATCCGGACTTCCCCAACATGTGGGATGCCTGGGACGTCGACGCCTTCTACCGCGAGGTGGTCACCGACCTGACCGAGGCGGACGAGGTGGCACTCATCGCGGCGACCGCGGACGCCGCGACGGTGCGCGTGGTGCGGCGCTTCGGCGGGTCGCGGGCGGTCCAGACCCTGACGCTGGCGCGTGGACACCGGCGGCTGGACGTCGACACCGAGGTGGACTGGCACGAGACCGAGAAGTTCCTCAAGGCCGCGTTCCCACTGGACCTGCACGCCGAGCGGTACGCGGCGGAGACCCAGTTCGGGCACCTGTACCGGCCGACCCACACCAACACCAGCTGGGAGGCGGCGAAGTTCGAGGCGTGCGCGCACCGGTTCGTGCACGCCGCGGAACCGGACTGGGGCGTGGCACTGGTCAACGACGCGACATACGGGCACGACGTCACGCGCACCGTCCGGGAGGGCGGGACCGAGGGCGAGCGCGGCACGACGACGACGATCCGGCTGTCCCTGCTGCGCGCCCCGCGCTTCCCGGACCCGGAGACCGACCAGGGCACCCACCACTTCCGGTACGCGCTGGTCCCGGGCGCGACCCTCGGGGACGCGGTGCGCGAGGGGCACCGGATCAACCTGCCGGAGCGGGCGGTCACCGGGTCCGGTGCGGTGGCTCCGCTGGTCTCGGTGGACGACGCGGCGGTGGTGGTCACCGCCGTCAAACTGGCCGACGACCGCAGCGGCGATCTGGTGGTGCGGCTGCACGAGGCCCGCGGCGGGCGCGCCCGCCCCACCCTGACCTGCGGGTTCACGCTGGTCGAGGCGGTCGCCACGGATCTGCTGGAGCGTCCCGTCGAGGACGGTCCGGCCCTGGAGCGGCAGGGCGACGCGGTGCGGATGGCGCTGCGGCCGTTCCAGATCGTGACGCTGCGACTGCGCCGGACGGCGGAAGACCGGTCGGTCGGCTGATCGGGCGGAGTGCGGCCGGGCGGCTCAGCCGGGG
This sequence comes from Streptomyces diastatochromogenes, assembly GCA_001418405.1. GTDB lineage: Bacteria > Actinomycetota > Actinomycetes > Streptomycetales > Streptomycetaceae > Streptomyces > Streptomyces albulus_C. Next base: position 2,985 of record LIQL01000554.1, read on the forward strand.
TCGGCGGACGGCGTGCGGGCGTCGCGGCAGGCACCGCGACGGACCGCCTGCCGCCGGTCCCGGCCGGTGCCGCGCCCACGGCTGCCGGGTCGCGACCCGGCGGCCGTGGGCGCCTGCCGACCAGGGTCCCGACAGGGGTCCAGCCCGAGCATGTCCATCAGCAGGGACAGGTCCGCCGCGTCCCGTGCGCGGCCGGCCAGCGCCCTCCTGGCGAGCCGTCGCTCCTGCGCACCGGGCACGCCGCGGGGGGCGGTGTCATCGGCACTGCGCTGTTCATCGGTCACCGCTGCATTCTCGGCCGGACCGGCTCGGACTGCCCGTCGAACGGGCCGATGGGCGCACGACGGAACCGCCGGCGGTCAAATCGACTCTTTATGGTCACTTGCACTTGATCGTCATGGTCACTCGCATGTGATCGTCCAGTAGCGGAGTCACCGTTGAAACACCCTTACGCCCGCGCGTTCACGGCCGTCGTCGTCGCGTCCTGCGCCGCCCTGCTCGCCGGCTGCTCGGAGAACGGCAACCCGGTCGATTTCAACGCCGGAGCGCCGGGCAGCGCGGCCACCCCGGTCAAACCGGTCGACCAGGACACACGGATGCCCACCGGACCGAAGAGCGAGTTCCGGATCACCCGCACCTTGGACGACGGCACCCACATAGCCAGGACCACGCTCAAGGGCGCGAAGTCCGGGGTCACCGGAAGCGTCTGGGTGTGGGCCCCGAAGGAATACCAGGAAGCCAAATACGCCAAGAGCGGATTTCCGGTACTGATAGCCCTGCCCGGCGGTCTGGGCAGCCCGCAGGACGAGGACGGCGTGACCAATTACTGGGTCGGCGGCGACATCAAATTGCAGGAGAACCTCACGAAGTGGACCACGGAGGGCAAGAGCCTGCCGTTCCTCGTGGTGATGCCGATGCTCAATCCGGACACCCGCTACCACGACGGCAGTGACATTCCCGGTCAGCAGAAGATGGGCACCTGGCTGACCGATGACGTCGTCGATCTGGTCAAGGCCAATTTCCGCACCTTCGGATCCCGCGACGGCTGGGCTTTCATGGGGTCGTCCTCCGGCGGTTTCGCGGGCCTGAAGTCGGTGCTGAAGCACCCGGACAAGTTCAAGGCGGCGATAGCCAGCGGCCCGGACATCGTGCCGGATTCGCCGATGTGGGCCGGCCACCAGAAGGAGAAGGACGCCAACAATCCGGAGAAGCTCGCGGCGGGCCTGTTGAAGAAGGGCGGACCGGAGGTCTACCTCGCGTTCCAGGCCGGCAGCAAGGAAGGCACCGCGGTGCTCAATCCGATACACCGCTTCCGGGCGAAGTACGGCAAGGGGCCGATCCACACCGCGCTCCAGATAATCCCAGGCGGCCGACACAATGCCTGGGATTACCAGAAGGGCATGGACGCCAGTTCCATGAAATTCATCAGCGACCAGTTGAAGGCCCCGATTCCCAGCGGCTCCTGATGCAGATCGGCCGTTCGGGGGTGATCCTGGTGTCGAGGGGGGTCGCGCTGAGGAGGACGACCCATGTCCGTACTGGACAAGCTCAAGGAACTGCTCAAGGGCCACGAGGAACAAGCGGGTAAGGGCGTCGACAAAGCCGGTGACTACGTCGACGAGCGCACCCAGGGGAAGTACCAGAGCCAGGTCGACACCGCGCAGGACAAGCTCAAGGAGCAGCTCGGCGGGACGGACCGGGACACGGACCGGCCGCCGCAGTGAGGCGGTGATCCGCGCGCTTGCGGTCCGCCCCTCCCGACCCGGGACGAGGAAGCGGGGCGGGATTAGGCTGACCGGATGATCACCTCGTCCGCCAGGCTCGCCGCCGACGTCCTGATGCGCCCCGCCGAGCTGGCGGACGCGGCCGGGTTCTCCCGGTCCTACCTGCGCAACCTCGACCACCTCCGCCCCACCGAACCGCAGCGCGCGGACGGGTTCTACACCCCGACCGGCCAGGCGGAGCGGCTCGCGGTGCAGTTGGCGGAGCGGGACGCCGGTCGGGTGATGCCCTGGGTCCTGGTCCGCGAGCCGGACGACGGACCCGCGGAGTCCGGGGAGCCGGACGTGGTCGGTGCGATCACCCTGTCCCAGATCACCTACGGCCCGCTGCGCAGCGCCAGCGTCGGTTACTGGATCGACGTCGGCCAGCTGCGCCGCGGGCTCGCTGCCGCCGCGCTGGGGGCGGCGTGCGCGGCGGCCGACCGGGAACTCGGCCTGCACCGGCTGGAGGCCGGCACCCTGGTGGACAACGTCGCCTCGCAGCGGGTGCTGACCGGCTGCGGGTTCACCCCGTACGGCACCGCGGAGAAGTTCCTCCACATCGACGGCGCCTGGCGGGACCACCGGTTGTTCCAGAAGATCCTCAACGACCGTCACCCGTAGCGGCGGCGCGTCGTGCGGCGGCGCCCGCCCCCTGCGCGGGGGCGGGCGCCGTCCCGTGCGGCCGGGGCCGTGCTCACGAGGAGGTCAGCACCCGGATCTTCTCCGCCTGCGGGCCCTTCTGGCCCTGCGTGACCTCGAAGCTGACCTTCTGGCCCTCCAACAGCTCGCGGTAGCCGGTCGCGTCGATGTTGGAGTAGTGCGCGAAGACGTCGGCGCCGCCGTCGTCCTGCGCGATGAAGCCGAAGCCCTTTTCCGAGTTGAACCACTTCACCGTGCCCGAAGCCATGTTGCGTCTCCTTCGCTCTCTGGGCTCGAATCGGCTCCCGCACCGCGCGGAATCCGGAGGTGATCGCCTGGCCCGGAGACGTACCGGACAGCAAGAACGCCCGTGAATGCGACACGGGCGCCCGGCACTTCGGAACCACGACAGCTGATCAGGACGCTACACCGACCGGGCCCACCAGTCACCACAAATCATGGCAAACGCGTCATCCTTCACCGGGCAAGGCCACACCGCGTCCTCCGTATCCCCGACCGATCGGACGGGTGTACGACGCCGGGGAGGGGCCTGTCAGGAGGCCGGTCCGTCGTCCGCGGGGCCGGCCGGCCGCCGGCGGCGCCACCACAGCGCGGTGCCCAGCCCGGCCAGTGCGATCACTCCGGCGGCGGAGAAGGACCACAGGGCCACGTCGCCCGTACGGCCGCCGGTCCGCGCCGCCGCGGCCTGGTGCAGCGCGGTGGTCGGGGCGTGGTGGGCCGCCTGCGCCGTTCCGGGGTCCTTCGGGTCGGGGGCCGGGGCGGGCAGCGCACCGACCGCAGCGGCCCGCGGCGCGGCGGCGAACCC
>LIQL01000555.1 GCA_001418405.1 Streptomyces diastatochromogenes
CCGTGGAGCGGGCGCCCGTCGGTCCGCGACGGGCGCCCGCTCCACGGGGACGCGAAGGCCCTCAGCCCTCCTTGGCGAGGGCGGGGACGAAGCGGGCCGCGTCGATCGTGCCGACGCCGGTCGCCATGTCGTAGCCCTTCGCCGCGGTGTAGCCGGTGACTCCCGCGTAGCTGTTGTTCGTGCCGTCCTTCACGTCCACGATTCCGGTGGACTGGTTCCGTGCGGACAGCGCGTACAGCGCCTGGTGGATGTCACCCAGCCGGTGTCCGGCGACCTGGTCGGCCAGGGCCACGATGCCGGCGAAGAGCGGGCTGGCCTCGCTGGTGCCGACGTAGACCTGCCAGCCGACCCGCTTCGGGTCGTAGCTGGAGTACACCCATGCGCCGCCCTTCAGCGCGGCGGACATCGAAACGTCGGGGGTGCCGCGATGGTCGCCGACCACCTGCTCGACCCCGGACTGGTACGAGGGGCGGGCGAAGACGTGGGACGGGCCGCCGCCGCTCGCGCCCTCGTCGTTGAAGACACTGTCCGGAGCGATGCGGTCACCCTTGGCGTCCAGGTGCAGCTGGGTGCCGCCGACCGAGACGGCCAGCGGGTCGGAGGACGGCCAGGCGTTGACCCGGTACGGGTAGTCGCCGTTGCCGCTCGCGGTGGTGTTGGTGGCTCCGCCGTCGCCGGAGGCGGCGAGGACGGTCACCTTGTGCTTGGCCGCGTCCTTGAAGGCGTACCGCAGGTTCTCGATGCTGGAGAAGTCACCGTTGCGGAAGCCGGGGAAGGTGTTCTCCGTCGCACCGAAACTCTGGCTGATCACATCGCCCACACCGCGGTCGATGAGCGACTTCTCGGCGTCCATCATCTCCCGCAGGCCGGTGGTGCCGTCCCCGTTCTGGTCGGCCCCGGACTCCACCAGGACGATGTGCGCGTCCGGGGCGACGGCGTGCGCCATCTCCACGTCGAGGGTGGTCTCCCCGGCCCAGCCGACCTGGTCGGGGTTGGTGGAATCGAAGCGCGGGACGTTGCCCCACTTCACCACGTCGACGTGGGTGCTCTTCATGCCGAACCGGGCGCTGTAGACATCCAGGTCGTGCTGGATGGTCGGCGAGCCGAAGGAATCCACGATCACGATCGTGCGCCCCTTGCCGGTGACTCCCGCCTGGTACAGCGCGTTCAGGTTGTACGCCTGCCGCAACTGGTTCGGGGAGTAACAGGAGATCTGCCACTTCGCCTGGCACTCCCCGGTGGTCAGCAAGCCGTGGGCCGCGTTCTCCGACTGCTGCCCGGCCACGGCCGGCACGACCTTGGCTCCTCGTGCCGAAGGCGCTGGATGCACCGCATGCACCGGTGCGGCGACCGCAGAACCCGACAGGGCGGGGGACAACAGTGCGATGTTGGTGAGGGTGGTGACCCCGACGGCTGCGGCCGCGATGCGGCGACGCGCACGAACTCTGCGCATGATCAATTCCCTCGCAAGGTGAGACCCCCACTCGACAGTTGCGGCGATTCCACCCCGAGGCCGCACGCAGAACAACCACTTACCCCTGTGCGACTTCTCACTGATGTGTCGCTTGTCACTTTTGTCCGATTCGAGGGTTGCCTGACCACGCCGCCCCCCCCCGCGGTGCGAAAGGGCCACGCAATCCAGCGGCCGTGGTCACCCACGAGCGCTCTCCGGACTACCCAGAAGCGGCCCGACGACGTACGAGACCCGGACAGCGCTTCCGGATCACAGCGCTTCCGGGCCTTGTCGCGCATGGCCCTCGGGCCTTGCCGCCGTTCGCACGAGATCCCGCTCACGCTTACGGCGTTCGCCACGGTTTCCTGTGACGGCACCGTTCCTGCTGGGCACAGCCGCCGGGAACGTCCGTACCGCCGGCATTCCGGAGGGGCTCGACCGCTCGGAAGTACCCGTCCACCGTGTGCCGTTGGGCTCCGGGATGGGCGTGTCGCAGAGGCCGGAGAGCCGACGCGACGAGCCCGTAGCAGATGCGCCCGCCTGTCCGCTCGTGGCACCCGGCGGGCCGGCCGGCGGGGGGGGCTGACGTGGCACGGCGCGTGACGGCGTCACGACGCCTCAACGCACCTGTCGTAACAGCCCAGTTGGCATGGCAAGTGATCTCTGTGCCAGGGCGGGCGACATGCGGGGCCCCAGTCGTCGGCGGCAGCCTGCCGCGATGTCAGGCATGGACGTCAAAGGCCACCTACGAATTTCCGTAGGTGGCCTTCCATTGGTGCCCCCGGCAGGATTCGAACCTGCGACACCCGCTTTAGGAGAGCGGTGCTCTATCCCCTGAGCTACGGAGGCGGGGATCGGGGTGAGCCGATCCGGCGATAAGCGTAGCGGATGGTGGGTTGGGGACGGGGTGTGCCGGGGTGGTGGGTCAGCCGAGGTGCCAGCTGAGGGTGCCGTCGGTGGCGGTGAGGGCGGCCAGGAGGAGGAGGTCGGCGGCGCCGAGGGTGAGGCCCAGGAGGGCGCGGCCGCGGCGGGTGGTGCCGCGGGTGAGGGCGAGGGTGCCGAGGACCAGGGCGCAGGGGCCCAGGACGATGTTGAGGACCAGGGTGCCCACGAGGCCCAGGACGAAGGAGGCGACGGCCATGCCGTCGGCCTGGGGGGAGCGGCGGGGCGCGGTGGGGCGCTGCGCCGGGGTCGTGGTGGTGCCCGTGGTGGTGAGGGTGGTCATCGGGGGGTCCCCTCGGTGTGGCGGCGGCGTTCGCGCAGGGAGAAGACGAGCAGCCAGGCGGCGATGACCGCGGCGGCGACGAGGGTGACCGGGACGGGGAGGTGCGCCGCGGTGCCCAGCGCGATCCCCATCAGGAGGAGGGCTGCGACGAGGAAGAGCATGGTCTGCCTTTCCGGGGTCGGTTCCGGCTCGTGGGCGGTCCGGTGTGGGGTCCGCGGTGGAGTCGGCCGAAGGGTTTGGGGTTGAGGGGTCAGGGATTTCCGGGCTCTCGAAAGTTGAGAGGACAGTTGTTCACTGACTTCTTCAGTGTACGACCGGGGGCGGGTGGATCGCTTCGGAGAACGGTTGTTTACTGGATGACATGAGTCACAGTGTGGGTGGAGTCCGGCAGGCGCAGAAGCAGAAGACCCGTCAGGCGCTGCTGGACGCGGCGCTCGGGCTGCTGGAGGAGCAGAGCCTGAGCAGCCTCGGGCTGCGCGAGGTGACCCGGGTGGTGGGGGTCGCCCCGACCGCGTTCTACCGGCACTTCCGGGACCTGGGGGAGTTGGGCGTCGCGCTCGTCGAGGAGGCGTTGGGCAGCCTGCATGTGATGGTGCGCGCGATCCTCGCCGAACAGGACGCCGCGGAGGAGCGGATAGACCGCACGATCGCGGTCGTCGAGCGGCACGTGCGCGAACACCCCGCGCACGTGCGGTTCGTGGCCCGCGAGCGGCGGGGTGGGGTGCGGGCGGTGCGGCATGCCATCGCCGGGGAGCTGGACCGGTTCGCGGCGGAGGTCGCCGCGGCGCTCAAGACCCAGCCGGTGTCGGCCGGTTGGCGGGACGAGGACGTGCGGATGCTGGCCGAGCTGTACGTCGACCGGCTGGTGACGACCGCGGCGGAGCTGCTCGACGCGCGGGAGGAGGGCGGCGAGGAGGCGGTCGAGCGGGTGGTGTGGCGCGCCCGGCGGCAGTTGCGGCTGATCAGCCTCGGGCGGCGGCATTGGGGGGAGGAGGGGCAGGCGTCAGCCTCGGTGGCGGAAGCGGAAGCGGAATCCGGGCCGTCCGGGCTGTCCGGGCCGTCCGGTTCTGCGGAGCCGTCCGGGGGTTAGTGGTGGGCGGGGGTGGTGCGGATGCGGTAGGTGCCGTCGGTGTTCTCGGTGAGGACGGTGACGGTGACGCCGCTGGTGTGGTCGGTGAAGGTCTCGCCGGGGCGGAAGGGGGCGTCCGTCAGGTCCGCCTCGACGTAGCGGGCGTCGGCGTAGCAGCCGCGGCTGTGCGGGGTGGCGTCGACGACGCGGAGCGGGGCGCGGCCGGTGGGCACCTTGGTGTCCACGTGGTAGACGAGGACACCGGGGCGGCAGACGATCGGGTCCAGCAGGCCGCTGGCCCGGGCCTCGACGACGAAGGCGGTG
>LIQL01000556.1 GCA_001418405.1 Streptomyces diastatochromogenes
CTACGGCTGTCGTCTGCGCGGCTGCACACCCGCGCAGACGACAGCCGTAGTGCTACTGGTCTTCGGGGGGTTCCTGCTGCCCGTCGTCGGCTGGCTGATCGGCCTGGCCGTGTGGTTGCCGGCCCGCGGATGGAGCGGTCGCGCCAAAGTGGCGGGGGCCCTGGTGTGGCCGCTGGCCGCTCTGGTGGTGATCCTCACCAGTGCGGTGGCGTACTGGCTGGTCCTGCCACTGGGCGATCCCGTCTCCTCCGTCGCCACCTCTCTGTTCCTCCTGGTGCCCGGTAGCTGGCTCGTCCTGCTGCTGCTGGTCACCTGGGCCCTGCTCGGTGCCCGCCGCGCGGAGCAGGGCCGATGATCCGCCGCAGGACCGTCACCGCATGGCTGGGCAGTGGGCTGCTCCTCGCAGGCTGCGCCCCCCTGGGCACGATGGGAAACCCCGGCCACGCAGCAGGCCCCCGCAGCACCCCCGATGTGCCCTCGATCGCCCGGACATCCGTCACCGGTCATGACCTGCCCCGGGTGTCGCCGACCCCACAGCAGATACGCCGTACCGGGCCCGACCTCCCCGTGCCGCTCCGTGTGGACCTGCTCACCGCGCAGGGCACCGACGCCCGCTCCGTCACTCTGGTGAAAGCGGCCTTGCGCCGCGCGGGTGCCACCGACGTCCGTGTCTCTCCCCTCAGCGGTGCCGCGTCTCCCGCAGGACGGCTGACCGTCGTCATCGGAACCGTCTCGGCTCCGCACATGGCCGACACACTGGGACGCAGCAAGGCATTCACCTCAGGGACACTGCCGCCCGAGGGCTACCAGATCACCACCGGTACCCTCGACGGCCACACCGGAGTGCTGCTCGCGGGCGCCGACGGCGACGGTGTCTTCTACGCAGCCCAGACCTTCACCCAGCTGGCCACCGACGGCCGGATCGCGGGCGCCACGGTCGTCGACCACCCCGCCATGCCGCTGCGCGGGGTCGTCGAGGGTTTCTACGGCAAGCCCTGGACCCACGAGGAACGCCTGGACCAGATCGCCTTCTACGGCTCCGTCAAGCTGAACACCTACCTGTACGCGCCCAAGGACGACCCGTACGAACGTGACCGCTGGCGGGAGCGCTACCCGAGGAAACTGGAACGCGAGCTGGCCGAGCTGGCCCGGCACGCCGCCGACCACCACGTGCGCTTCACCTATGTCCTGTCCCCGGGCAAGTCCATCACCTACAACGATGCGGGCGACCGCCAGGCCCTGACCGACAAGCTCCAGTCCCTGTACAACCTGGGGATCAGGGACTTCGCCCTGGCCTTCGACGACATCCACCCGCTGCCCGTGTGGAACGGTGCCGCGGACTTCGCCCGTTACGGGCCCGTCTCGGAGCAGTCCGCCGCCGCCGCTCAGGCCGACCTCGCCAACCGCATGCAGCGCGAGTTCGTCGACCAGCACCGCGGCGTGCGCCCGCTACAGTTCGTGCCCACGCAGTACAGCGACCTCGCCGACACCCCGTACAAGAAGACCCTGCGCCGCGCCCTGGACGACCGCGTGCAGGTGTGGTGGACGGGCGCCGACGTGGTGCCCACCTCCATCACCACCGCACAGACCCGCCGAGCCGCCGACGTGTGGGGCCACGACGTGCTGCTCTGGGACAACTACCCCACCAACGACTACGACCACGCCGCCGGACGTCTGCTGCTCGCCCCGTACGCCAAGCGCACCCCCAGGCTCGGCGAGCACCTCAGCGGCGTCGCGCTCAATCCGATGAACCAGGCATCGGCCAGCAAGATCGCCGAATTCACCGGCGCCGACTACGCCTGGAACCCGCACGCCTACCGGCCCACCGACTCCTGGCACAGCGCCGCGGCACACCTGACCGCCCACGACCCGAAAGGCACCCGCGCCCTGCTGGCCTTCCTCGACACCCAGCATCTGGCGCCCAGTTGGACCGGCACGCCATGGCAGCCCGCAGCCCCCGCCCTCAAGGCCCGGCTGGATGCCGTCGAACGATCTTGGCGCACGGGCAGGAAACACCAGGCGGTCACGGCACTGCGCGCGCAGACACGCTCACTCGCCGAAGCCCCCACCGAGATCCGCAGAGCCGTCACCGACCCGGGTTTCGCCGCCGAGACCAAGCCCTGGCTGGACGCACTCACCCTCTGGGCCAAGGCCCTTGAACACACCTGTGACGGGCTCGAACACCGCGCCAACGGAGAGAAGGGCAAGGCCACCCGCTCGTTCACCGCAGCGACCGAGCTCGCGCGCGAGGCGGCCGAGGTCCGCACCATCCCCGGCGCCACCCGCCCGCACGGCAACGTCAAGGTCGCCGACGGCGTACTCGACACCTTCATCCACCGAGCCGCGAAAACCCTGTAGGACACCGAGCAAAGGCAGGCGTGCGGCATGCTGACCCGACCGAGAACCCCCAACGCCGCCGAAAGCGAAGGCCGGACCGAACGCACGATGACGTGCGCAGCGCTCGCTCTCACGCCGATCCGGCGCGGAGGTTCTTGGTCTCCTGGTGGTACAGCGCTCGTACCGGCTCTGACCTGCCGATATGGCAGTCTGCGACCGTCACCGTCAGGGAGTTGGTCCGTGTGTGGTTCGGATCTTGGCGTCAGTGCCCTGAATGCTGGGCCCGGCTATCGCCGCCACCTTCGATGCCCGGACGCCACTCTGGGCGCCCGCTTCATCTCGCCGTACGCCGGCAGGTCCGGGTTCCCGCGGAGGTTACCGACGCTCGAAGCGTTGACGATCGCGCCACCCCCACGGCCACCACGCCGCATGAGGGTCGCTCGTTCTCGTCGGCGCCGTCTCGGGAGCACCGATCGAGCTGACTGGGCCCGCACTCGGGTGAGTGCGGGCCCGGTGGTGCATGGGGTGCGAGTGTTACAACTGCTGGTCCCCTTGCCAGCTAACGGACGTGAGTTTGGCTAGACCGCCATGTGCGATGCCTTGGTAGGTCACTGTTCGGGCGGGGCCCACCTCGTGGGCGACGCGTCGTGCCAGCTCCGCGCCTTCGTGGAACAGCTGCTCCCACTCGGCGTCGTACTTGCCGTCCTCCCGGTCCCGCAAGTCCAGGTTCAGTGTGGCGTCGATGCTCTTCGCCCATGCGTACAGACCGGCATTGAGATCGTCGGACAGGGTCAGTCCGGCGGAGGGATCGTCGGGAAGGAAGTCCCCGAATCCCTCCGAGCGCAGCGGACCGTAGCCGTACTCGCCCTCCACCGTGAGGTGGACCGGAGGCGGCGGAGTGTCGTGACTGTCGCGAGCCCAGTGCAAGCGGTCACATTCCCAGCACACCCACTTCGTCGTTCTGTGGTGCTCGTCCCAGTAGCGCACCGCCCACGACGGCCCGAGGTGTTTTGCCAGCCGCTGGGCGAGCGCCAGGCCCTGGCCGGCATGCTTGCACAGGTCCGGGCGGGAGGCACGACCCTCCGGCGGGCGGGACAGCGACCAGGAGCGCAGCGCGTCGGCGAGATCCGCGGAAAGGAGCAGCCGGTCATCGTTCAGCGGAATGTTGCGGATGATGACGCCAAACTCCTCGCCGGGTCCGGGCTCCGGCGTCTCGTACAGCGCAGACTGCTCACCGCGGGCCCGAACGAGCACGTAGCGCAGTTCTTCGAAGGTCATGCGGGGTTTGCTCCGATCACGAATCCGTTGCTGCTCACGTCAATGGTCACTCGCTGGCTCTTGCCGTTGAAGACGACCTCGTAGACCAATCTGGTGCGTCCTTGGGTGCCGACCCGCGTGCCCTCGGTCAGGGCCTTCTTCAGGAGGGCCGGGATGCCCTCCACTCGAACCCCCGCCATTGCGAACTCCTCAGCCATGACCGGCTGTTAGGAATCGATGCAGACTGGGGCGGGGCGGTGGCACCCTCCTGCCCCAGTCGCACCCCTACATCCAGGAGAAGACATTGAGCGACGGCATCACGTGGCTGCCTGACGCCTGGCACGGAGGCGCCCCCATCCTGTTCGTCACCTTCGCACGCGGCATCAGCCCAGCCGACCTCGTCGTCCGGCTCGGCGCCCAGCCCGGAGAAGTGCTCGACCCGATCACCTTCGCCGAGGCCGAGCGGCTGACGTACAACGACCGCGAATCAGCCCGCGTGGCCCGCTTCGGTGAATGTGCGGGCTGGTCATTCGCGGTGGAGCAAGGATGGCCCTCCAAGGCGTGGTGGGCTCACCCCGACGTCTCCACCGGCGGGGTCGAAGTCTTGCACCTGACACCCAAGACGGACGACCCGCCCAAGGAGTGCTGGTACTACCGCGACGGCCAAACGGTCGGTCGCTTCGACTTCGGCGACACCCCAGACGAGGGCATGGAATTCCTGCTCCCAGCGTTCGAAGAAGCCGGGCTCCTCGACGATGACGTGAGCGAGGATTTCGACACGTTGCGTGCGACCCTGACCGCCTTGCAGCAGCACTTCGGACTGTCACTGCCACGCCAGGAAATCCTCAACGGTCGTCTACCCGCCGCGGTGACCGCGACCGTGCCGCCAGAAAACCTGGGGGACTAAGAGGCCGCGCAGATGGGCGGCCACTCATGGTCGGCGTTGAGGGCGCACATCCCAGCGGTGGGTGGTCCACGCCCGGCGGATCAGGCTACGAACGGTGACGATTGTATCGGCGAGGTCGAAGGAGGCTTCGATGACCGCGATCCGGCGTTCGCAACAGCGGGCGAGCCGGTGGAAGGCGTTCTGCCAGGCATGGGTGCGCTCGATGTGCCAACGCTGGGTCGCTTGGACGGGCGCCTTGGTCCCCTTGCAGGCGATCTGACCGTGCAGCCTCCGCTTGCCAAGCACAGTAGGGGTCTCGGCGGAGTCGTAGCCGGCATCCAGGTGCCCGGTGATCCCGTCGGGCAGCGGTCCAAGAACCTCCAGGAGAGTGAGAGTTGGGGCCAGAAGGGGTGAATTGTGCTGATCAGCGCCGGCCAGGACGCGGCCGAGCCGGATGCCGTAGCCGTCGGTCATGTTCGAACGTTTCATGCCCTGCTTGCCTCGGCCGACCGGGAATCGTCCGGCCGCTTCCCCGCCTCAACACGATCCGGTCATTGGTTCGGCGTCGGTGGCAGCCCAGCGGGTGGGCTGGTGCGAACTGTGGTCGCGGCGGCAGCAGGGCGGCGAATTGGTCCCACAGCGGTTCGATCAGCCATGAAGGCAGCGCAGGCACAGATTTCTCCTGGCCAGTGTCCGGCCCATAGGACACCCATGTGAGACAAAGGCTGGCATCTCGTCGCGTTGAAGCAGTCAGGTTCTCACTGGTTCTCGTTCGTGCTGGCGGATTGACTCGTGGCAAAGACCGTCGCACGTCTACGAGACGGCAGGCCCGTGCCGCTCTCCCCGATGAGCACGGAGCCATCAGGGCTGCGGACCTCTGCCCGTTACCACCCCTGGTCTGAGACCTCGGTCATCCGACCGGAAGGCGCCGGATATCTCATTTGTGACCTCTAGAACAGGCCAGTGCTGCGGATCGGACGGAAGAACGGGAACATCGCCTTGCTGTCCGAAATAGCCGCCGCTATGAGGAGCAACTGACACGGTCCCCCAGCAGGCGCCCTGGTCTGCAAGCCCTGCCTTGCAACTACCGGTGCAGCACTAAGGTGTTCGACGTGACAGAAGTGAACGGGGAATTGATCGGCGGCCGGTACCGACGGATCGAGCTGATAGGTCAGGGCGGCATGGGCCGCGTCTGGCGGGGTCGGGACGAGACGCTCGGGCGGGACGTCGCCATCAAGGAAGTGATATTCCCGCAGGGCATCACCGCCGAGCAGCGAGACGTCCTGCTCCAGCGTGTGACACGGGAGGCGCGCGCCGCAGCACGGCTCAACCATCCCGGGATCATCACGGTGCACGACGTGGTCGAACACCAGGGCGCGCCCGTGATCGTCATGGAATACGTGACCGGCATCTCCCTGGCCTCGTCGATCGCACGGAGCGGAGGGCTGCCGGTCCGCACAGTCGCCGAGATCGGCACGAAGATGCTGCAGGCATTGAACCGCGCCCACGCATCCGGCATCGTCCATCGCGACCTCAAACCGGACAACGTCCTGCTGATGGACGACCGGGTCATCATCACCGATTTCGGCATCGCACACATGGCGGACTCGACCACGGCGCTCACCCACACAGGCACGATCATCGGCACACCGGCCTACATGGCGCCCGAGCAGTTGGCGGGCAAGACTCCCTCAGCCGCCACCGACCTGTGGGCGTTGGGCGCCACGCTCTACAGCGCCGTCGAGGGGCAACCCCCCTTCAGTGCCGAGACCTTCACCGCACTGGTACTCGCCGTGATCACCGAGGACCCGCGCCCTGCCCTGCGTGCAGGGGGCCTGTGGCCGGTTCTTGCGGCCCTGCTGACGAAGGATCCGGCGCAACGTGCCACGGCCGCGCAAGCGCAGGCCGCGCTGGAGCAGGTGGAACGGACAGGAGGGGCCGTTCCCGTTCCGATTCCCACTCAGGTCGATTCCGCGCCGTCGCCGGGGCCGCACGCGGCACACCAGCTGCCAACCCAGACGGGCACCCCGTTCGCACCGCCCGTCTCCCCGGGGTCCGGCGGGACCCCGGCATCCGGGGCGCCCAGGACTCTCGGGCGGCGCAGCGTCCTGTGGCTCGGCCTGGGCGGAGCCGCTGTGGTGGCCGGCGGCATCGGGATCGCCCTGAAGACCGGCGACCGCACCCCACCTAAGCCCAAGGTGAAACCGTGGGAATACGTCGTCGAGGGCCCGCGCCATGACGGTAATCCGCCTCCGTTCGCCGTGGCCGACGGCGCCCTGTACGTCTCCACCGAGGAGACCGTCGTCGCCCTGGACGCGCGCACCGGACGCAAGCGCTGGAAGGGCCCCTCCGACTTCTCCCGGGAGTACAGGTACAGGAACCCCCTCGTGGCCGCCGACGGGTCGGTGTACGCGTCCGGCCAGATCGGCACCACGTATGGCCTGTGCGCACTGGACGCGGACGGCAGGAAGAAGTGGTTCTGCTCCTTCGCCGACTCCGACCACAGACCGGTCGTGACCGACGGAATCGTCTACAGCACGGCGTACGACCATGTGTACGCCGTGCATGCGGACAACGGACGGAAGCTGTGGAGCCATCCGCTGGGGGACAAGGACTCCGGCGGTCTGGCGGTGGCCGACGGCACCGTGTACGTCAGCGGCGGCAAAGCCCTGTACGCGCTGGACGCGGCCAGCGGCGCCAGGAAGTGGGCCTTCCCTCTCGACTACGGAGCACGCATCAACCAGCCACCCGTCGTGTCCGGCGGACTCGTGTACGTCCTCGACAATGTCACGAACCTCCACGCGCTCCATGCCGCCGAGGGCACCAGGAAGTGGTGGCTCAAGTTCGACGGGCAGGGCCTCCGCGCCGCGGGCGACATGCTCTACGTCACCGGCGGCGACGATGCGGGAAACGGAATAGTCCACGCGCTCGACTCGTCGACGGGGAAGCGGAAGTGGGGCCGCAAGGTGAACTCCAGTCAGCTGTCGCCCACGCAGCTCGCGCTGGCGGGTGACCTGCTCTTCGTCGCCAGTACCGAGGACAAGGACGGTACCGTCTACGCCGTCGACACCGGTGACGGCTCCCAACGCTGGTCCACCGGGATTCTGGAGAAGCCGGGCAGCGACATGGCGGCCGCCTACGGATTCGTGTACGCCTCCGTCAACGGTCGTGTCGTGGCCCTCGACGCGGCCACGGGGACGGCGCCGACCTGAGCACGAGCACGACATCGACGGGCGGCACCAGCACGCCGGGGAACAGCCCTGCGGGATGATGCCGGGCGGCCCTGTGCGGGGCGTCCTTGAATTGACGGCTGTCGCGGCCCGCGAGTGGACAATTCTTCACCGTACCCAGGCCCCTTGCTCGCTCTCAACAGCGCCTACGCCCTCGGGCGTTGTCATCTCAGCAACTGCCAGACGATTTCATGTGTTGCGGGGAAGCTTGTACCTCGGCCGAGAGATGGGCACGTGCTCGACGAAAATCTTCGAGCCCTCGGGGTGAGGGAGCCAGAACCGGGGAGGCTGCCGTACTGTGGCCGGGCGGCGGCGAGCACCACGCGGTCCGGTCCGGGAGCGATGTTCTCGTGTCGGGTTCGATCTGTTGTTCAAAGCTGATTTCCGGTGGCCAGTGGGCATCGTGGCGTCGCCGGGCGAGCGTCCATTCGATGATGTCGTTGATCGCCGTGTCGTGCCCCGAGGCATCGAAGCCCTCGGCACCGCCGTCGCCTTCGTGATCGCAGCCAGCATCGTCAACGGCTCGCACGCCCTGCACGCAGGCGGTCCTGGCCGTGCACTACTGGCAGGACTGGACCCACCTCTTCGACCCCTCCGGGACCGCCCACCTCGGCACCGGCATCGTGGCGCAGGTGGCCACGATCACCCTGGCCACCGGCACCGCCGTTCTCGTACTCCTCCGACGGGACCCCGCGGCATGACAACCGGTCAGTCCCCGATGCCCGAACTCCGCGACGAGTCTCACCGCTGCCTGCCGCGGCCGACGAGACGGTGAAAGACCGCCGCGCCGACCACGCCATGCGACACGCGGCTATGCCTCGGCCACGACGATGTAGAACGTCACCGCCGCGAAGAAGGGGCCCCGAGTGAGATGTGTCAGCCAGGCTTCCGCCGCCTGGTCGCTGAAGTAGCCGGCCTCGACGGCACGCCGCGTGGTGCGTTCCAGGCCGAGGATCTTGTCCGCGACCTGGACGTCCCGGAAGACCGGTGTGACAGGGACGACCGTGGGCACCATAAAGCCACTCTCGGTCGCCAGGCGCGCCAGTTGCCTGCCGATCCCCGAGTTGCGGACCACCCGTTCGGCCACATGGCGGGTGTAGGCACGCGTCAGGTCGCTGTCTGGATGGTCGACAGCCAGGGTTTCCCAGTCGGGCTCGCCCATGACGAGCCGCCCGCCCGGTCGCAGGACCCGGCGGATCTCACCGAGCGCGGCCAGGGGATCGGCGACGTGCTGCAGGACCCGGTCGGTGCGGGCGCGGTCGGCGGTGTGGTCGGGCACCGGCAGGCTGTGGATGTCCGCGTGCCGGACGTCCACCACGGCCTCACCAGCGGTGCGGGCCCGCGCGGTGTCCACCATCTTCCGGTCGTGGTCGACGCCGACGACAGCACCGGTCGGGGTGACTGCCTGGGCGAGCGCCTCAAGGTCGGTACCGGGGCCGCAGCCGAGGTCTAGCACCCGGTGTCCGGCACGCAGGTCGAGTTCGTCGAGCATCCGCCGCTTGTAGGAGCGGCCGAGATCGCTCGTGGCGAGCCGGTCGAGATAGCTGACGGGATCGGGCCCGTCCGTCTCGAACGCAGATGATGTCATGCGTCTCAGTCAATCAACTGCCCAGGTGGCCATACAGGTTGTATCGCTACAAAATATGGCTCGGCCGCTCAAGCCGTACCTCTGTGCGCTACTCCGGATCAGTGTCTTCGTTGAAATTGCCCGAATGCACAGGGGCTCGATCCAGCCCCACGGCCGACAGCGCATCGGGCAGAAGAGAAGCCATCCTCTTCGGTCGGACGGTCTCCTCACGCACGGCAGCCTGAGGATAGCTCTCGCCGTCCTCGACGCCACCACCGACGGTAGACCGCCGTCGTGCCCCCGGCGTGCGGGGATCACGGCCGCACAGGAGGAGCAGACGATCGTCGCCGTCCACCAGGAGAACACGGGAAGGCCACCGCTGTGTCAGTGTCACGAACCCCGATGCTATCCACGGATCACATGATGAGAAGAAGGACTTGACTCTCCCGCGGAGGGAGACGTGAAGGTGGGGTCATGGACGGCTGCACTCTTTACTCGATCGGTGAACTGGCTCGGCGCACCGGGCTGACGGTCAAGACGATCCGGTTCTATTCCGACCGCGGCATCGTGACGCCGGCCGATCGCACCCCCGCCGGATACCGCCGCTACGGCCCGGATGCCGTCGCTCGCCTGGCCCTGGTCCGGACACTGCGCGAGCTCGGCCTCAGCCTCGACGTGATACGGCGTGTCACGAACCAGGAACTTACGCTCACCCAAGTCGCCGCCGAGCATGCCGCCGCCCTGAACGTGCAGATCAGCACCCTGCGTCTGCGACAAGCGGTGCTCACCGCCGCGGCCAGACGCGATCCCACCTTCGAGGAGATGGAGCGCATGCAGCAGCTCGCCACGCTGTCCGAAGCCGAGAGACGCCGCTTGATCGGCGAATTCCTCGACGTCGTCTCCGACGGCCATCACGCAGTGTCCGGCCGAGCCGCCGTACGGCGTTCCATGACCCCCGAGCTGCCCGACAGCCCCACGCAGGAACAGGTCGAGGCATGGGTGGAGCTGGCGGAGCTGGCCCTGGACCCCGGGTTTCGTGACGCCATGCGAAGCCTGGTCGACGACCACCTGGCCGATCGGTCGGACGGCGACGGCACGCCACCTCGCCCGGACGTCGTCGCTGTCGCCCGCGAATACGCGGAAGCGGCCGTGAGATCCGGAATCAACCCCGACTCGCCGCAGGCCGATCCCGTGATCGCGACGCTCACCGCGGAGTGCGCGCTCGCGGTCGGCCGCCCCGACGACGCCCAGCTGCACGGCTGGCTGTTGCACCGGCTGGAAGCCGCGAACAATCCACGCAAGGACCGGTACTTCGACCTGCTCGCCGTGATCAACGGTTGGCCCGCCCCGGAACCACTGGCGCCACTGATCGACTGGTCCGTCCAAGCCCTGAGCGCGCGAGCGGCCCGATGACGCAGCCGACGAACAAGATCGTTGCCCGGCTGGAGACAGACGCCACACAGTCGTCGACCGCTCTCCTACTGCGTCCCTGGCGGGCGGCGGACACGGCCGACCTGGTCGAGCTGCACCGGGATGACTCACTGCGCCGCTACACGAGTTCCGGCATCGACGACGAGGCCGGCGCGGCACGGTGGGTGCGCGAGCAACGAGGATGGGAGACCGGTGACCGCTTCGCATTTGCCGTCGTAGCGCCCGAAGCCGCCGGTGGCGAGGGGCAATTGGTGGGCCACATCGTCCTCAAGGGCGGTGCCCCAGGCACCCCGACCGCCGAGGTCGGCTACTGGACCGCGGCGTACGCGCGCGGTCGGGGAGTCGCTTCCCGCGCGCTGCGGACGCTCACCGACTGGGCCTTCACCACCTTCGCCGGTGACGGACTGACACGCCTGGAACTCCTACACCAAGTGGACAACCCGGCGTCATGCCGTGTCGCGCAGAAGTGCCGGTACGTACTGACCGAACTCCTGCCTGCGGCACCGCCCGCATATCCCCTCAACGGTCACCTTCATGTGCGCGCAACCTTTGAGCAGCGGGCAGGCCGGCAGGGCCAGGCTCCAGCCGACAGACGAGAGATCGGTTGCCCGCCACGACTGAGCTTGGATCCGTCGCCTGGCCGCCTGCCCCGATAAGGACCGAGCGGCTCGTGCCCCGCGAGTCCGAGGCCGGGACCGTGCGGAATTCATCGAGCTGTTCGCATCGCCAGAGGTGGGCACCCACATCGGTGGCCCTCGACCCCGTGACGAACCCGAACGCGCGATGCCTGAGACGCCCGGGCGGCGCCCCGGACTCTTCGTGGCCGAGCGCGACGGAGCAATGATCGGCACCGTCGAGCTCAACCGGCGCGACGCGGAGCGTCGGAGCCAAGTCCGTCCGGATGCCGGGGAGGCCGAACTCGGCTACCTGTTCCTGCCAGAGGCATGGGGACTCGGGTACGCGCCGAGGCGTGTGCGGCGGCACTTGACTGGTTCGACGGCGTCCTTCCCGACGAGCCGGTGGTGCTCACCACCCAGACCGCCAACGTCAGCTCGATGCGCCTCGCGGCAAAGCTGGGATTCACCGAGGTGGAGCGGTGCCAAGCCCGGGACGCCGAGCAATGGCTCGGCCTGCGGCCCTCGGTCACACCGCCCGCTTGAGCTCGTGCCTGGAAGGGCGACACGTCGCGGCCGGAGAGTTCCTCATCGCGGGGTCATCGCGGGCGCATCGCGGGGCTCGTCGCGGGGCTCGTCGCGGCTGGGGAAGCCGCTCTCTTGAGCAGGGCGACAGCCGTGGTGGTGCTGCCAAAGACGCCCCAGGGAAGTAGTCGGCATTCTGCGAGGCTGCCGATCAGGCCCTTGTCCTGCTGGTCAGGGCTCTGCACAGGGCCCCGCCGGAGGGCAGCCCGGCGCGACCAGGGGCGCGATCAGAGCTGCGCCCAGACGTGCGACCGCAGCCGCGACCAGAAGTGCGACCCCGGCCTCGTCGGCCTCGAACGGGGCATCTCCGACGGCCCTCAGCAACGCTCGCAGCCGCGGACGGGGGCCTGCATCGCCCGGCCGCGCACGCCCTCGCTGCGGCAGGGCGTCCAGGGTGAAGGACGCGCAACCCGGCCGTCAGCAAGGGCCGCCCACAGATGCGGCAGCACCACTGTAGTCGCGCGGATTCAAACCTCTGTATGACTGCGGGCCGGGGCCAGGAGGCTGCCGGGGAACACAAGAGGGGCCCGTCGGCCACACGCCAGCGGGATCAGGACCTATTGCATCGGTATCACACAGTTCTGCCTGCTGAGGGGCAGCCTTTGATCACCGCGGTTCAGTTGCCGCGGCAGGTTCCGCGAAGGGGGATTCACGGTCACGTGACCACATTCCCCAGGGGCGAGGTGGCCCGCCCGAGAACATCGCCCCCGGTCGGTGGCTACGAGTTCCTTTCCGCACACGATCGGCCCGAACGAGGCAGCACACCCCGCCGACACCAACACCCCGTCCCGTCACGGTCCCCCGATACCCGGGGGCGGGGTGCACTCCGGTCGGGCCACCGCCCCGGCCTCCGCTCTGTGCGGCACATGTCCCGCCGCGCCACCGTCTGACCCACTTCCACGACATCACCACACGGGCCACCGGCCGGCCGCATGGCCATGTGCTCCTACACCGGGGCCCGATGGGAGAGGAACACCTGTATGAGCCTGCCCACCGCATCCGTCCGGCCCTGGAAGCAGTTCGGCCGCCGATTCCTCGCGATCGCCGGTTCCTGCGGCCTGGCCGTGGCCCCGCTGACCGCCATGGCCCCGGCCGCGCACTCCGTTCCTGCCTCACCCGCGGCACGGAGCACGGCCGAAGCGCCGCTCGCCTATGTGACGAACTACAGCGACGACACGGTCTCCGTGATCGACACCGCCACCGCCACCGTCACGTCCACCTTCCCGGTCGGCGATGGCCCCAAAGGCGTGGCTGCCTCCCCGGACGGGGCCCGCCTCTATGTGAGCAACGGGGACGCCGGCTCGGTCTCCGTGACCGACACCGCGACGGGAACGGTCACCGCAACCATCCCCGTCGGCAACGGTGCCAACGGCATCGCCGTCTCGCCCGACGGGACCCGCGCCTACGTCGTCAACAGCGCCCTCCAGCGCCTGACGGTGATCGACACCGCGGCCAACACCGTGACCGCCACCATCACCGTCGGCAGCGCCCCGCAGGAGGTGGCCGTCTCCCCAGACGGCAGCCGCGCCTACGTCACCAACTACAACGCCCGCTCGGTATCGGTGATCGACACCGCGACGAACACCGTGACCGCCACCGTCAACGTCGGCGGATTCCCCCAGGACGTCGCCTTCACCCCCGACGGCAGCCGCGCCTATGTCACCCGCCCGTTCTCCAACTCCGTCGTGGTGATCGACACGGCCACCAATGCCGTGTCCGCCAACGTCCCTCTCACCGATGGCCCGTACGACGTCGCTGTGTCCCCGGACGGTGCGCACGTCTACGTCTCCCGGGGCCAGGGCGCCACCGTCGCCACGATCGACACCGCGACGAACACCGTGTCCGCGACCACCGCCGCCGGAAACACCCCCAGGGGGGTGGCCGTCACCCCGGACGGCGGCCAGGTCTACGCCGCCAACGGCAACTCGGCCACCGTCTCCGTGATCGACACCGCCACCCACACCACCAGCGGCGTCCCCGTGGGCACGACCCCCGTCGACATCGCGATCGCCGAGCGCCCCACCGCCGACGTCGGCGTGGAACTGACCGCCACTCCCCGCCCCGGCCTGCTCAACGGCCGCATCGACTACACGGTGACCCTCATCAACCACGGACCCCGCACCCTCGCCTCCGCCACCGTCACCCTGGACCTGCCCACCCCCACCGGAGCGACCAGCCCCGACTGCACCCTCACCACCGGCAAGGCCACCTGCACCACCACCGGCCTCGCCCCCGGCGCCGGCACCACCCGCCAGATCACCGTTCCCGTCGCCGTCCTCAGCCTCGGCACCCCCTACACCGTCACCGCAACCCGCACCACCAGCACACCCACCGACCCAAACCCCGCCAACGACAGCGCATCCCGCACCTGCACCGCCACCACCGCACTCCTCATCAAATGCACCTGACACACCCCAGCACCAATAGGTCCGGACATCGGCCCATCACCGGCCGTTGCTCCCCGCACCTGGGAGGAACGGCCGATCCCGTGACAACTAAAGTTTCGAACTCGGCTGAGGGGAAGAGGATCCACCCGCACGAGCGCCTCCAGAACCCTCTGCAACGCGGGGCCGACTCACGCGCGTCCTGCGGGCGGCGTCTTGTACGACGCCGCGCGCCGCAGGACGGCTGGCCCTCTCCCAACCCGGCCGCGGGCGCGAAGTGACCAGCTCGCAGCGTCACGCGCTTGAAGAGGGCCAGCCAAGAGTCGTCCCAGGGGGGTGTCGAGACCGGCCTGGGCCGCGCACCCGCGCGCACGGCGTTGGCCGCGGGCCACCGCGTGATGGGCACGGTGCGCACGCCCCGGCGCATCCTGGACGTGACCGACCATGAGGCAGTGGACACGGTCGTGGACGAGACCCAGCGCGACCTGGGCCCGAAGTGGGATAGCAGTGCGAGAAACCGGGAGTTACGACGTAAACCGGGCGCTGGTCCTTGTCGGCCGAGCGAAAGGCGCCTGACGGGCAAAAGGCCAGGTCAGGCGCCTTTCCTTGGATCTCTAGAAGAACCCGAGCTTCTTCGGCGAGTACGACACCAGAAGGTTCTTGGTCTGTTGGTAGTGGTCCAGCATCATCTTGTGGGTTTCGCGGCCGATGCCGGACTGCTTGTAGCCGCCGAAGGCGGCGTGGGCGGGGTAGGCGTGGTAGCAGTTGGTCCACACCCGGCCGGCCTGGATGGCGCGGCCCGCGCGGTAGGCGGTGGAGCCGTCGCGGGTCCAGACGCCGGCGCCGAGGCCGTAGAGGGTGTCGTTGGCGAGGGCGATCGCCTCGTTGAAGTCGGCGAACGGGGCGACGGCGACGACCGGGCCGAAGATCTCCTCCTGGAAGATCCGCATGTCGTTGTTGCCCTCGAAGACGGTCGGGCGGACGTAGTAGCCGCCCTCCAGTTCGCCGCCGAGTTCGGCCCGGGTGCCGCCGGTGAGGACCTTGGCGCCTTCCTTCTGGCCGATGTCGAAGTAGGAGAGGATCTTCTCCAGTTGGTCGTTGGACGCCTGGGCACCGACCATGGTGTCGGTGTCCAGCGGGTGGCCCTGGACGATCTCCTCGGTGCGGGACACGCCGGCGGTCAGGAAGTCCGCGTAGTGGCCGCGCTGGATCAGCGCACGGGACGGGCAGGTGCACACCTCGCCCTGGTTGAGGGCGAACATGGTGAAGCCTTCGAGGGCCTTGTCGTGGAAGTCGTCGGCGGTGCGCGAGACGTCGTCGAAGAAGATGTTGGGGCTCTTGCCGCCCAACTCCAGGGTCACCGGCCGCAGGTGCTCGGACGCGTACTGCATGATCAGCCGGCCGGTGGTGGTCTCACCGGTGAAGGCGATCTTGGCGACCCGGGGGCTGGACGCCAGTGGCTTGCCCGCTTCGACACCGAAGCCGTTGACGATGTTGACGACGCCCGGCGGCAGCAGGTCGGCGATCAGGCTCATCAGGAAGTGGATCGAGGCGGGGGTCTGTTCGGCGGGCTTGAGGACCACGGTGTTGCCGGCGGCCAGGGCCGGGGCCAGCTTCCAGGTCGCCATCAGGATCGGGAAGTTCCAGGGGATGATCTGCCCGACCACCCCGAGCGGCTCGTGGAAGTGGTAGGCGACGGTGTCCTCGTCGATCTCCGAGAGGGTGCCCTCCTGGGCACGGACCGCGCCCGCGAAGTAGCGGAAGTGGTCGATGGCCAGGGGGATGTCGGCGGCCAGCGTCTCGCGCACCGGCTTGCCGTTCTCCCAGCTCTCGGCGACCGCCAGTTCCTCCAGGTGCTGTTCCATCCGGTCGGCGATCTTGTTGAGCACGCCGGCCCGTTCGGCGGCGGAGGTGCGGGCCCAGGCGGGGGCCGCCGCGTGCGCCGCGTCCAGGGCCCGCTCGACGTCCTCGGCCGTGCCGCGGGCGACCTCGGTGAACGGCTGGCCGTTGACCGGCGTCGGGTTCTCGAAGTACCGGCCTTGGGCGGGCGCGACGAACTCACCGCCGATCCAGTGGTCGTAGCGGGGCTGATAGCTCATCACGGCATCTGCGGAACCGGGGTTCGCATAACGAGCCATGGGGCGGCCTCCCAATCGATCGCGCGGCGCGGCCCGACGCTCCGTGCGGCGGGCGGTGGGGGGAGGGTAGGGC
>LIQL01000557.1 GCA_001418405.1 Streptomyces diastatochromogenes
CTCTGGCAGGACCCCCTGGTCGCCGCCGTCCCCGCCCGCCACCCGCTGGCCGCCTCGCCGGGCACCATCAGCCTCGCCGAACTCGCCGGCGTGCCCCTGGTCCTCACCGACCGCGACGCCAACCCGCCGCTGGTCGACCTGGTCACCGCCGCCTTCCACGACGTCGGATTCACGCCCCTGCCAGGCCCCCGGCACGGCTCGCTGGAGGCCACCTTGGCCGCGATCGGCGCCGGTGCCACGGCCGCGGGGCTGTGGACCGTCGTCTACGACACCTACGCCCGCCGGCTGTCCGCGCCCGGCGTGCGCTACCTGCCGTTCCGCAACCCGGGCATGGAGTTGACCACCTCCCTGGTGGTCCGTCGCGCCAACCCGCCCGACGGCGTCGACGCGTTGCTGAGGGCCTGCGCGGCGGCGGNNCGCCGCCGTCCCGGCCGTCCGCCACGCTCACCGTTGCTGACGCAAAACCGCTGCTTGAGCCCCTGATGGGGGTCTCGACTGCCAGACTCCATGCCACCGTGCGGACGTCCTCGGGGGCGTCCCCCGCACCGGGCACACCGAGCACAGGAGAGAGCATGCGGACACCGATGACGATCGCGGACTTCCTCGACCGGGCCGAGTTGGGGTTCCGCACCGGCCCGGGCGTGATCGACGAGCCGCGGCAGCCCGCTCCGCCGGTGCCCACCTCCACCTACGGGCGGTTCGCCGAACGCGTCCGCGCCTGGCAGGCGGGCCTGGACGCCCTCGGCGTCGGCGAGGGCGAACGCGTCGCGGTGGCCAGCCACAACTCCGCCCGGCTGCTGGAACTGCTGTTCGCGATCCCGATGAGCGGCCGGATCTGCGTCCCGGTGAACTTCCGCCTCAAGCCCGAGGAAGTCGCCTACGTGGTCGAGCAGAGCGGCTCCACGGTCCTCCTCGTCGACCCGGAACTGGACGCGGCCCTCGCCCACGTCACGGCGCGCCACCGCTTCGTCCTCGGCGAGCAGACCGAGACCGAGCTGATGCGGTTCGGCGTGGCACCGCGCCCCTGGTCGCGCCCCGACGAGGACGCCACCGCGACGATCAACTACACCTCGGGCACCACCGCCCGCCCCAAGGGCGTGGAGCTGACCCACCGCAACATCTGGGTGAACGGCATGACCTTCGGCCTGCACACCCGCGCCTGGGAGCGCGACGTCTACCTGCACACGCTGCCGATGTTCCACTGCAACGGCTGGGGCATGCCCTACGTGATGGCCGGCCTGGGCGCCAAGCAGGTGGTGCTGCGCAAGGTCGACGGCACCGAGATCCTCCGCCGCGTCGAGGAACACGGCGTCACCCTCATGTGCGGCGCCCCGACGGTCTGGAACATGGTGCTGGACGCGGCGGCCACCTGGGAGGGCGCCGTACCCGGCCGGGACCGCGTCCGCATCGTGTGCGCCGGCGCCCCGCCGCCCAGCCGGACCATCCAGCGCGTGGAGGAGGAACTGGGCTGGGAGTTCACCCAGCTCTACGGCCTCACCGAGACCTCGCCGTTCCTCACCTTCAACCGCACCCGGCCCGCCGACCTCGGCCTCCCCGCCGAGGAGCGGGCCCGCAAGCTCTCCCGGGCGGGCCTGCCCGCCCTGGGCGTCAAGCTCGCGCTCTCGGACGCCGGCGAGGTCCTGGCCCGCTCGAACACGGTGCTCAAGGGGTACTGGGAGAAGCCGGAGGAGACCGCGGAGGCGCTGGTGGACGGCTGGTTCCACACCGGCGACGGCGGCACCTTCGACGAGGCCGACAGCCATCTGACGATCTCCGACCGGAAGAAGGACGTCATCATCACCGGCGGCGAGAACGTGTCGTCCATCGAGGTGGAGGACACCATCTTCAGCCACCCGGCCGTCGCGGAGGTCGCGGTCATCGGCGTGCCGCACGAGAAGTGGGGCGAGACGATCAAGGCCCTGGTCGTCCTCGCCGAAGGGGCGACGGCGGAGGAGGCCGACATCATCGCCCACTGCAAGCAGCACCTGGCCGGCTACAAGGCCCCGACCTCGGTGGAGTTCCGGGACGCCATCCCGCGCACCGCCACCGGCAAGATCCAGAAGTTCAAGCTGCGCCAGCCCTACTGGGCCGGATTCGACCGGGGCGTCAACTGACGACACGTCAGTGAGCCGCTCCGGAGGGGCGGGCCCGCGATCCCCCGCCCGCCCGCCGACCGGCAGTTCACCACCGTCGGCGGTGAACTGCCGAGGAGCACCAGCCGTAGCCCGGGCCGCGAAGACCCGGGCTGCGGTGCGAACTTCGAAACGTTCGGGCGCGAAGCGCGCATCCCGGTTCCCGGACGCGCGCCGCCCGCCGTTTCCCGCTCAGTTGTGAGCGGTGCGACGACCCCGGCGGTACAGCAGGACGCCACCCATCAGCAGCCCGGCGCTGGTCGCGATGGCCAGCCCGGTCTCCGCCCCACCGGTCTTCGCCAGCTGCGGGCGAACCGGGACGTTGCGGTGCTGCCGGTGCTCAGGTGCGGCGATCGGAGCGGCCGGCAGGTGGTGCCGGGCCACGGGGGCCTCGTGGTGCACCTGCGGCTTGCTCTCCTGCATCCTGTGCTGGTGGTGCCGCACGTGGACTTTCGACACGTTGGCGCAGCGGTTGCCGAAGGCCGGGTTGAGCGCTCCGACCACGTCCACCGTGTTGCCGCACACATTCACCGGGACGTGCACGGGCACCTGGATCTGGTTGCCGGAAAGGACACCCGGAGAGCCGGCAGCGGTGCCCTCCGATCCGGCGTCGGCCGCGGACGCTCCCGCTCCTGCGAGCAGCAGGCCACCCGTGGCAACCGAAGCGGCAATGACCTTTTTGATCACGAGACTCCTCCTTGACAGTGCGGTCACATCCGCGGACCGCACACCACACAACGACGCTGAACGCAGAAAGATCCGAATGCACCATTTCGATCACTCTTTCAGCTTGATGTGTATGCCTACTCGGTGGAATGCGATGGTAGATATTTTTGTATGGCAATGCACTTCTCATGATGAGTGGGTCACCGAAAAATAATCGCGAAAAAAGCCCGCCGTAATAGCGGCGAGCTTTCGGGAAACCGCGTAAATCAAAAAACTGCACGGGGTGAGCCGCCGGTGACCCGGCGCCCGCGGAGCGCAGCTCGACGCGGCCGTCGCGACGGGGGCGCAGGGCGATCGTGTGGGGCCTGCCGGAACGGACCGGTCGCCCGGCCCGGGGCGGGCTTCGAAGTCCCGCCCCGACCGGTTCGGGGCGTCAGTTCCGGGTGAGCAGCGGCAGTCGACCCACGTGCAGCGGGCCGAGGTCGCTGGCGACCTTCAGGGGGTTGCCGAGGACTCCGGTGACGCCCGGACCGGTCCCGTCGGCGTAAGCGGGTGCGGAAAGGACCCCGGTGAGGGCGAGGGCCCCCAACAGGGCGGCAAGGGCACGGCGCATATCGGCTCCTGCTCCATTCGTCGTGGTGGCGTGAACTGGCACCGGCCACCCTGACAGCAGCGCGGCACGGAAAACCGGAAGACGCTGCGCCGCGGAGGACTTGGCCGAGGTAATTCGGCTGAACAGGGGAATTTTCGGCGGGCGACCACTTCACCTGCGGGCCCTCGGTGCCGCAAATTCGGTGCGCGCCAAGGAAATCAAGAAATCTCGATCATACAATCCGGCGCGTCGTTCAACGACTTCACGCACATTTCGTATTAGCCTCCCCAACTGTACGAAGTCGTTACATAACGACCTCAACCCCGCAATTCACCGGAGAAGAAATGCGCAAGCTTCACAAGGCTGTTGTCGTGGCTGCCCTCCTCGGTAGCGTCAGCTTCCTCGGCGCCAGCACCGCCAACGCCGATGGCGAGGAGGGCGGCGGCAAGGCCCGCTTCGACATCAAGCAGAGCGCCTCGTGTCGGTCGCACGACACCAACGTCGACATCCTGGGCGAGGTCGGGATCGCCAACGGCCTGGGCGGCAACCTCCTCGGTGGCGAGGGCTCGCCGGGCGCGCAGAGCACCCACATGGGTTCGTCGATGGGCTGCAGCAACGGCGCATTCAGCAAGTAACCGGAACGAAGAGGGGTCCCGGCGTCCACACGGACGCCGGGACCCCTTTCTTTTCGCCTCCGTCCGGGCGCCGTTCGACCGGCGGCTCCGGTCCCGTCGGACACTGACCGACCAACGGGACCGGAATGAAGGGAAGTTACGTGTCCGTCACCCCGGCGCTCACCGCCTCCCGGACCAGCGGCGGCGAGTCGGCGGGCGACGGATGACGGATGACGGACGGCGCCGACACGCAGAAGCGGGGCCGGTCGCCGAACGGCGTGCCGACCCCGCCGAGTCGTCATCGGGCGCGGGCTCGCCGCCACCCGGTCGACGACCGCGTGTGCCTCAGAAGTCGACGCGCGGCCGCTTGAAGCCCTTGGGCAGCAGGAAGTGGTTGGAGCAGTTCATGCGCGGACCGATGTCCGTGTGCTCCCGGCCCGCCAGGCCGGACTCGGGCCACACCACGCGCTGCCGGGCGGCCGTCGAACAACGCTGCATCTGCCGGATGACGACGCGGTCGCCGTCCTTGGTGCGGTAGGTCCCCTCGGTCTTGTGGACGCAGGTTCTGTCGCCGGCGACGCCACCGTCGCAGTTGGCGCCGTCCGCTGCGTGTGCCTGGGGGGCGATGACGCTGGCCGCGGTGAGGCCGCCCATCAGCGCCACGATGGTGGCGATCTTCTTCCGACTGAACATGTACTGCGTTCCTTTGTGATCGAGGCTGGGCGCGGGGCACCGCGAACGGGCCCGCGCCCGGGCCCTGGACATGCCGAAAGGGGTTCCGGTGCCCGACCCGTAGGCCGGACACCGGAACCCCGAGGTGTTACTTGTTGAGGGCGGAGTTGTTGCAGCCCATCCGCGAGCCCTGGTGGGTGCCCTGCTTGCCGGGGGAACCCTCACCGTTGAGGGCGTTGCCCAACACGCCGTTCAGCAGCCCGACCTGGCCGAGGACGTTGAGGTTCATGTCGTGCGACCGGCAC
>LIQL01000558.1 GCA_001418405.1 Streptomyces diastatochromogenes
CTCCCTCACGCACCTAACGGCCCCCACCCCCTTCAGGAGCGGATCATGGCCCAGCACCGGCAGGCGACACACTCACTCCTCCGTGTCGTCCAACACCACCACGTCTTCGACGGCGAAGGATATGCCGACCCGGTCTCCGGACTCCGGCGCTTCGTGGAGTGGGCACGCCGCCTCCACCTGCGGTCCGCTCGGCGGTTGGAGCAACAGCGCAACGTGCGTGCCGCGGAAGGTCCGGGCCACGACCGTGCACGGCAGGCCGTCCGCCGCGGACGTCAGCCGGACGCCGGCCGGGCGCACCAGCAGGCGGCAGGCACCATCCGAAGTGCCGTCCGGTACGGGCACCTTGCCCCACGGGGTAGCGGCGGACTCGCCCTGCACGGTCGCCTCCACCACGTTGTCGAAGCCGAGGAAACGGGCGACGAAGGCGGAAGCGGGGCGCTGCCAGACCTCCAGCGGGGTGCCGCTCTGAGCGATCCGGCCGTCCCGCATCACCACGACGCGGTCGGCGAGTGCGAACGCCTCCCCTTGGTCGTGGGTGACGGCGAGCACCGTCGTGCCCAACTCGCGAAAGAGCCGGCGCAGTTCGACGACGAGACGCTCGCGCAGACCCCGGTCCAGTTGCCCGAGAGGTTCGTCCAGCATCAACAGCCGCGGGCTCGGGGCGAGGGCCCGAGCGAGGGCGACGCGCTGTTGCTCGCCGCCGGACAGCGACGCCACAGCCCGGCGCTCGGCGCCCGGGAGCCCGACGAGATCCAGCAGTTCGGCGACCGTGCGTTGCTGCTCGGCGCGGGAGGAGCCCCGCATCCGCACTCCGAAGGCCACGTTCCCCGCGACATCGCGCTGCGGGAACAACTGGTGGTCCTGGAACATCAACCCGACGCCGCGCCGGTACGTGGGCACCCCCACCTGGTCGCGCCCTTCGAGCAGCACGNNGGCGACGACCCGCAGCAGGGTGGACTTGCCACTGCCGCTGGGGCCGAGGACACAGACGATTTCGTGTGCGGCGACGTCCAAGTCCACCCCGTCGAGTGCGGGATGCGCGCCGGGCGTGCCGAAACTGACCGTCACGCCGTCCAGGCGCAGCATTTCCGATGCCGCGGTCCGGGCCTGTGCCGTCATCTAGAACTCCCCGGAGTGGTCGGTGCGGATGCGCTCCAGGGCCAGCAGGGCACCCGCGCACACCACCATCAATATGGTCGACAGGGCCATCGCCTGGCCGTAGTTGAACTCGCCCGCGCGGCCCAGCAGTCGGGTGACGGCCACCGGCAGCGTCGGCTGGTCCGGCCGGGCGATGAAGACGGTCGCGCCGAACTCACCGAGCGACACCGCGAAGGCGAAGCCCGCCGCGACGAGCAGCGCCCGCCGCACCATCGGCAGGTCCACCTCGCGCCAGACCTGCCAAGGCGAGGCACCGAGGACCGCCGCCGCTTCCCGCAGCCGCCCGTCCACCGCCCGCAGGACGGGCAGCATCGTGCGGACCACGAACGGCACACCCACCAGTGCCTGGGCGAGCGGGACCAGCCACCACGAGGCCCGCAGGTCCAGCGGCGGCTTGTCGAGGGTGATCAGGAATCCGAAGCCGACGGTCACGGCAGAGACTCCCAGGGGCAACATCAGCAGTCCGTCGAAACCGCGCAGGAGCCGGGTGATCATCGGCGTCCGCCCGGACGGGCCGGCTGCCGGCCGGGAGCGGGTGAGTGCAGCCGCGGCCAGTCCTCCGACCAGGAGGGCGATCGCGGTGGCTGCCGCCCCGTAGGCGAGGGAGTTCCAGAGGGCGTCGAGGGGGGCGACGGCGAAGGTGCTGTCGGCGGACGCCGCATCGTGCAGCGTCTTGTAGAAGACCAACCCGTAGCCGTCCGGGCCGGCGAAGGACCGCTCGACGAGTACGGCGAGCGGCAGGACGAGCAGCACCGCGATGACGGTGAGGGTGCCCCACAGCAGCGCCCACTGGCCTGCGCCGTGCGGACGACGGGCGGTCCGGGAGGCGTCGACGAGCCGCAGGGTGGATTCGCGGCGCCGCACGGTCCAGGCGTGCAGCGCCAACAGCCCCAGTACGGCCGCGAACTGGATAAGGGTGAGCACGGCGGCGGTCGGCAGGTCCAGGAAGTCGGCGGTCTGCCGGTAGATCTCCACCTCCAACGTGGAGAAGGTGGGTCCGCCGAGGATCTGCACCACTCCGAAGGAGGTGAAGGTGAAGAGGAACACCATCAGCGCCGCAGCGGCCACCGCCGGCCCGAGCGCGGGCAGCGTCACCTTCCGCCACGCCGCGAACCGTCCGGCGCCCAGGACCCGGGCCGCCTCCTCCTGACGCGGGTCGAGCTGGGACCAGAGCCCGCCGACGGTGCGGACGACGACGGCGTAGTTGAAGAAGACGTGGGCCAGCAGGATCGCCCACACCGAGGTGTCCAGCCGGACGCCCCACAGGTCGTCCAGCAGCCCGCCCCGGCCGACCAGCGCCAGGAAGGCGGAGCCGACGACGACGGTGGGCAGCACGAACGGCACCGCCACCACCGCCCGCAGCAGTTGTTTGCCGGGGAAGTCGAAGCGGGCGAAGACGTAGGCGCCGGGCAGCGCGATCAGCAGCGTCAAGGCGGTCGAGGCAGCGGCCTGCCACACCGTGAACCACAGCACGTGGAGGACGTCCGGATCACCGAGCACGGCGCCGAAGCGGCCGAGCTGCCACTGCCCGCCGTCCTTCAGCCCCCGGCCGACGATCACGGCGACCGGGTAGGCGAAGAACACCGCGAAGAAGACGAACGGCACGACCATCAGGCCGAGCCGCACCGCCGTGGTCCGCGCGGTCCCCCGTTGCCGGGTGCGGGCTACTTCAGAACGAGCGAGGACCACTGCTTGACCCACTGGTCACGGTTCTTGGCGATCGTCTCGGGTGCGAGGGTCGCCGGCTTGTCGATCGTGGCGCCGTAGCGGGTGAACAGCTCCGGCTCCTTGGCGTCCTTGCGTGCCGGGTTGACGAACATCTGCAGCGGCATGTCCTCCTGGAACGTCTTCGACAGGAGGAAGTCGAGCAGCGCCTTGCCGCCCTTCTCGTTCTTGGCGCCCTTGAGCAGGCCACCGAATTCGATCTGCTGGAAGCAGGTGCCGGTCGCGACGCCGGTCGGGCCCTCCTTCGGGGCGGGGTTCTTGCCCATCACTTCGGCGGGCGGGCTGGAGGCGTAGGAGACCACCAGAGGCTTGTCCCCCTTGCCCTTGCCGGCCGCGGAGCCCGAGAAGCGCTCGTTGTACGCCTGCTCCCAGCTGTCGACGACCTCGACGCCGTTGGCCTTGAGCTTCTTCCAGTAGTCCGTCCAGCCGGCCTCGCCGTGGGCGGCGATCGTGCCGAGCTGGAAGGCAAGTCCCGGGGAGGAGGTAGCGGAGTTCTCCGTGACGAGCAGACCCTTGTACTGCGGCTTGAGGAGGTCGTCGAAGGTCTGCGGCGGCGCCAGCTTGTGCTGGGTGAAGTAGGCGCGATCGTAGTTGACGCAGATGTCGCCGTAGTCGAGGGGCGTGACCCGGTGGCCGTCCTTGTCGAGCTGCAGATCAGCCGGGACGCTGTCCAGGCCCTTGGCCTTGTAGGGGGTGAAGAGCCCGGCGTTCAGCCCGCGCGAGAGCAGGGTGTTGTCGATGCCGAAGAAGACGTCGCCCTGCGGGTTGTCCTTGGAGAGGATCGCCTTGTTGACGGCTTCGCCGGCGTCCCCGCCCCTGAGCACCTTGACCTTGTAGCCGCTCTCCTTCTCGAAGGCGGCCAGGACGGACTTGGAGGCGTTGAACGAGTCGTGGCTGACGAGCGTGACGGTCTTGGCGTCGGCGCTGCTGTCGCCGGCGCTGCCGCATCCGGCGAGTGCCGTCATGCCGGCCGCGGCGGCGAGCGCTGCCGCGGTGATCCTTCTGGTGGTGCTCACTGATTTCCTCCTGGCTGGCCAGGAAGAGACGCGGCCCCGCCCGGTGCCCGCTGCGTTCTTCGTCGGAGACGTTCGGCAGCGGGCGGTGGGCAGGGCGCAA
The DNA here is from genome assembly GCA_001418405.1 of Streptomyces diastatochromogenes. Taxonomy (GTDB): domain Bacteria; phylum Actinomycetota; class Actinomycetes; order Streptomycetales; family Streptomycetaceae; genus Streptomyces; species Streptomyces albulus_C. The sequence goes on from LIQL01000558.1 coordinate 4,000, forward strand.
CAGCATGAGTGACGACCGAACTTCCTACCCGGAATGACCCGGGCGAGGTTCAAGGGTCTGCGGCGTCGTAGGGCTACGACGTGTCCGCACTCTCAGCGCTGTGGCGCTCCCCTGTCGGAATGTGCATTTGTTCGACGACACCGTACCAGCGGGTGGCTCAGCGCTCCGAGGCCGCAAGCTGTCCGCAGGCGCCATCGATCTCCTGGCCCCGGGTGTCCCGCACGGTCACGGGCACGCCGTGCGCCTCGATGGCCCGCACGAACGCCAGCTCGTCCTCGGGCCGCGAGGCGGTCCACTTCGAGCCGGGCGTCGGGTTGAGCGGGATGAGGTTGACGTGGACGCGCTTGCCCTTGAGCAGCCGTCCCAGCAGGTCACCGCGCCACGCCTGGTCGTTGATGTCGCGGATCAGGGCGTATTCGATCGAGACCCGGCGGCCGGACTTCTCGGCGTACTCCCACGCCGCGTCCAGCACCTCGCGGACCTTCCAGCGGGTGTTGACGGGCACGAGGGTGTCCCGCAGCTCGTCGTCGGGCGCGTGCAGCGACAGCGCGAGCCGGCACTTGAAGCCCTCGTCGGCGAACCGCAGCATCGCCGGGACCAGCCCGACGGTGGAGACGGTGATGCCGCGCTGGGAGAGGCCCAGCCCGTCCGGCTCGGGGTCGGTCAGCCGCCGGATGGCGCCGACCACCCGCTTGTAGTTGGCGAGCGGCTCGCCCATGCCCATGAAGACGATGTTGGACAGCCGTGCCGGTCCGCCGGGCACCTCGCCGTCGCGCAGCGCCCGCATCCCGTCGACGATCTGGTGCACGATCTCGGCGGTGGAGAGGTTGCGGTCCAGGCCGGCCTGGCCGGTGGCGCAGAACGGGCAGTTCATGCCGCAGCCGGCCTGCGAGGAGATGCACATGGTGACCCGGTCCGGGTAGCGCATCAGAACGGACTCGACGAGGGTGCCGTCGTGCAGGCGCCACAGCGTCTTGCGGGTGGTGTCGTCGTCGCACGAGATGTGCCGCACCACGGACATCAGGTCCGGCAGCAGTTCGGCGGCGAGCTTCTCGCGCGCCGCCGCGGGGATGTCGGTCCACTGGGCGGGGTCGTGCGCGTAGCGGGCGAAGTAGTGCTGCGACAGCTGCTTGGCGCGGAACGGCTTCTCGCCGATCGCCGCCACCGCCTCCCGGCGCTCGGCCGGGCTGAGGTCGGCGAGGTGCCGAGGTGGCTTCTTGGCGCCGCGGGGGGCGACGAACGTCAGTTCTCCCGGGGCCGGGCGTGCCATGGGCGGAAACTCCTCTGTGCGACGAGGTCGGGCGGCTTCTGCCGACGCGTGACCGGGGTCCGGACGGGCCGGAACCGGGAGACCTCACGGATCGTCCCCGCGGTCGCGGGGACGGAAAGGGCGCGCCGCGAACGAGCGACGCGCCCTCCAAGGGTAACCGGCGACGCTCAGCCCGATCCCACGAAGATCACGAACAGCAGCCAGACGACGGGAGCGGTCGGCAGCAGCGAGTCCAACCGGTCCATGATGCCGCCGTGACCGGGCAGCAGGGTGCCCATGTCCTTGATGCCCAGATCCCGCTTGATCATGGATTCGCCGAGGTCACCGAGGGTGGCGCTGACCGCGACCGCGAGGCCGAGCAGCAGTCCCTGCCACCAGATGCCGCCCTTGATCAGGAACTGCATGCACAGCGCGCCCGCCACCATCGCGAAGAGCACCGCCCCGACGAGTCCCTCGCGGGTCTTGCCGGGACTGATCCGCGGCGCGAGCTTCTTCCTGCCGAAGCGCCAGCCGACCGCATAGGCGCCGGTGTCGCTGACGACCGTCAGCAGCAGGAAGGTCAGCACCCGCTGCGGCCCGTCGTCCTCGGCCGCCAGCATCAGCGCCACGAAGGTCGCCAGGAAGGGGACGTAGAAGGCCGCGAAGATGGCGGCCGTGACGTCCCGGAGGTAGTTCTGGGGCGCCTCGGTCATCCGCCAGACGAGGACGGCGAGCGCGGTGAGCGCCATCGCCACCCAGGCGCCTTCGGCACCGCGCACGTACCCGGCGACGACCATCGCGGTGCCGCCGAGCGCGAGCGGGACCATCGGCACCCGGATGTCCTTGCGCTCGGCCAGCCGCGAGGTCAGTTCCCACAGGCCCACGACGACGGCGAGCGCTATGACACCGATGAACACCGGCTTGTAGACGAAGAGCGAGGCGAGGATGACCACGCCGAGCCCGACGCCGACCCCTATGGCGGCGCGCAGGTTGCGCCCCGCGCTCTTCTTCTGCGGTTTCACTGGGTCACTGTCGGACCCGGGGAGCGAGGTGGGCATGGGCTCCTGCGGCCTGTCGTCGCGGAACAGGGGGCCGCTCAGGCGAGCAGCCCCCCGGTCGTCCGAGATATCCCGGATGTCCCGATGGTCGTCCTGGTGTCCGCCCGGCTCGGGCACGAGGGGCATGGGCCGAGTCTGCGTCGCGCCGCCTCCGTCGTGCACGGGACCCGCCGGGACGGGAGGCGCCGCCCCGCGCAGCGAGGCGGCCGGTCCGTGATCGGGCGGTCCCCACTGGCCGGAGCCGGGCGGGGTCCCCCAGGATGACTCGTTCATCAGACCTCTAGGAGCTCGGATTCCTTGTGCTTGAGGAGCTCGTCCACCTGCGCGACGTACTTCGCGGTGACGTCGTCGAGCTCCTTCTCGGCGCGGCGCACCTCGTCCTCGCCGGACTCCTTGTCCTTGACCAGCTTGTCGAGCGACTCCTTGGCCTTGCGACGCACGCTGCGGATCGAGATCTTCGAGTCCTCGGCCTTGTTCTTGGCGACCTTGATGAACTCGCGGCGGCGCTCCTCGGTCAGCTCCGGGAACGTCACACGGATGATGTTGCCGTCGTTGCTCGGGTTGACGCCGAGGTCCGAGTCACGGATCGCCTGCTCGATGTTGCGCAGCGCGCTCTTGTCGAACGGGGTCACCACGGCCATCCGCGGTTCCGGAACCGAGAACGACGCCAGCTGGTTGATGGGCGTCATGGCACCGTAGTAGTCCGCAACGATCTTGTTGAACATCGCCGGGTGCGCACGCCCGGTGCGGATCGCGGCGAAGTCCTCCTTGGCGACCACGACGGCCTTCTCCATCTTCTCCTCGGCTTCGAGGAGGATCTCTTCGATCACCACTTGCTCCTGGTCTTATCGGTAAGAAGCAGAGCCTCGCCCCTGCCGCGCGTCTTCTCCTGCACGGTGTCCGACCGGCAGGCGGTTGTCCATCCCCGTACCGAGGTCTTCCCACGACCGGGGGTTGCCGCCCGTACGGGCCGACGCCCCTACGGAATCACGGCAGTTGAGGCCGTCAGGCCCGGGTGTTCTGATCGCTGACGAGCGTGCCGATCTTCTCACCCTTCACCGCACGCGCGATGTTCCCCTCGGCGAGCAGTTCGAACACGAGGATCGGGAGCTTGTTGTCCCGGCACAGCGTGATGGCGGTGGCGTCGGCGACCTTCAGGTCGCGGGTGATGACCTCGCCGTATTCGAGGGCGTCGAACTTGACCGCGTCCGGGTTCTTCTTGGGGTCGGAGTCGTAGACCCCGTCCACACCGTTCTTCCCCATCAGCATGGCCTCCGCGTCGATCTCCAGGGCGCGCTGGGCGGCGGTGGTGTCGGTGGAGAAGTACGGCATGCCCATGCCGGCGCCGAAGATGACGACCCGGCCCTTCTCCAGGTGGCGCACCGCGCGCAGCGGGATGTACGGCTCCGCGACCTGGCCCATGGTGATCGCCGTCTGGACGCGGGAGTCGATGCCCTCCTTCTCCAGGAAGTCCTGGAGGGCCAGGCAGTTCATGACCGTGCCGAGCATGCCCATGTAGTCGGAGCGCGCCCGGTCCATGCCGCGCTGCTGCAGTTCGGCGCCGCGGAAGAAGTTGCCGCCGCCGATCACGATGGCGATCTCGTAGCCGTCACGCACCACCGCGGCGATCTCGCGGGCGATGGCGTGCACGACATCGGGGTCGACACCCAGTCCGCCGCCACCGGCGAAGGCCTCGCCCGACAGCTTCAGAAGGAAGCGGCGCCTGCCGCCGTTCCCGGCTTTGTGTGTGTCCGCGCCGTCGGCACCGTGATTCATTGAGCTCTCCTCGTGCACATACGAAGAAGGCCATTGCCGTGGGTCTGGGTCAGATCCCTGTCCGGCAATGGCCTCCTCGTCACATCTGCGGCCGACCGATGAGCGGCCGACTGCGTACGACCCTAGCGGGGCCGCAAGTCATTCGCTGCCTCGCGGCAGGCTCAGATGCCGACCTTGATGCGCGAGAAGCGCTTCAGGGTGACACCGGCCTCCTGGAGGACCTTCTCGACGGACTTCTTGTTGTCGAGCGCGTAGGGCTGACCGAGCAGCGTCGCGTCCTTGAAGAAGCCGTTGAGGCGACCCTCGACGATCTTCGGCAGCGCGGCCTCGGGCTTGCCCTCGGCGCGGGTGGTCTCCTCGGCGACGCGACGCTCGGCCTCGACGACCTCGGCCGGAACGTCGTCCTTGGCCAGGTACTTCGGGGCGAAGGCGGCGATGTGCTGCGCGATGCCCTTGGCGACCTCGGCGTTCTCCTTGTCGAGCTCGACGAGGACACCGATCTGCGGCGGCAGGTCAGGCATGGTGCGGTGCATGTACGCCGTGACGTAACCGTCGGAGAACTGCGCGAAGCGGTCCAGGACGATCTTCTCGCCAAGGTTCGCGTTGGCCTCGTCGACGAACGCCTGGACGGTCTTGCCGGCCTCGATCTCGGAGCCGAGCAGGGCCTCGAGGTCGGCCGGGTTGGTCTTGGCGACGTGCGCGGCCAGGGCGTTGGCGACGGCCTGGAACTTCTCGCCCTTGGCGACGAAGTCCGTCTCGCACTTCAGCTCGAGGATCAGGCCGGAGGTGTTGTCGTCAGTGATCAGGGAGACCACGGCGCCGTTCTCGGCGGAGCGGCCCTCGCGCTTGGCGACGCCCTTCTGACCCTTGACGCGCAGGACCTCGACGGCCTTGTCGACGTTGCCCTCGGCCTCTTCCAGGGCCTTCTTGCAGTCCATCATGCCGGCGCCGGTGAGCTCGCGGAGCTTCTTGACGTCAGCGGCGGTGTAGTTCGCCATGGTCTGTGAATCTCTTCTCGGAATCGCGGAAGTCGAAAGATCTACGGGTGGACGGCGGGGGCGGCGCTTGTGGCACCTTCCCCCGCCGTCATCAACCGTTCTTTGAAGGTCAGCCCTGCTCGGCCGGCTTCTCGGCCTCGGCGGCCGGAGCCTCAGCCTCAGCGGCCGGCTTCTCGGCCTCGGCGACCGGAGCCTCAGCCTTGGCGGCCTCGTCGTCGGACTTCTTGTCGCCCTCGAGCAGGTCGCGCTCCCACTCGGCCAGCGGCTCGCCGGCCTTCTCGCCCGGCTTCTGGTCGCCGGTGGCGGCGCCGGAACGGGCGATCAGGCCCTCGGCGACGGCGTCGGCGATCACGCGGGTGAGCAGGGTGACGGAGCGGATCGCGTCGTCGTTGCCCGGGATCTTGTAGTCGACCTCGTCCGGGTCGCAGTTGGTGTCGAGGATCGCGACGACCGGGATGTTGAGCTTGCGCGCCTCGCCGACGGCGATGTGCTCCTTCTTGGTGTCCACGATCCAGACGGCGCTGGGCACCTTCTGCATCTCGCGGATACCACCGAGGGTCTTCTCCAGCTTGGCCTTCTCGCGCGAGAGGACCAGGAGCTCCTTCTTGGTGAGGCCGGAGGCGGCCACGTCCTCGAAGTCGATCTGCTCAAGCTCCTTGAGGCGCTGCAGACGCTTGTAGACGGTCGAGAAGTTGGTCAGCATGCCGCCGAGCCAGCGCTGGTTCACGTAGGGCATGCCCACGCGCGTCGCCTGCTCAGCAATGGCCTCCTGGGCCTGCTTCTTCGTACCGACGAACATGACGGAGCCGCCGTGGGCGACGGTCTCCTTGACGAACTCGTAGGCGCGGTCGATGTACGACAGCGACTGGAGCAGGTCGATGATGTAGATGCCGTTGCGCTCGGTGAAGATGAAGCGCTTCATCTTNNCGGTCGCAGTGCCTGACGCCCCGACGCGCCTGCCAGGGGAGGAACCGAGCGGAACCTTCCGAGGACCGAGAGCGCGGCCGATGTGCTGCCCGAAGGGGACTGGTGCACTGGTGGCGGGGCGTGCGAAGTCGACCCGGTGACCCGGATCGCCATCAGAAGTGTACGGGACGGGCGATGCACCGGGCGACACGCACCATTTCGCGCCCCGACAGGGTGACGCCGTTGTCCACAAGCAGGCCGTCATCCACAGCTTTTCACCAAGATCCCCAAGCCGGTCAGGCATCCGCCATCGTCAACACATGCAACGACACACCGACCGCACCGACCGGCATTCCGACCACTCGCTCCCCACCCCGCCTCCGCCCCCACGACA
>LIQL01000559.1 GCA_001418405.1 Streptomyces diastatochromogenes
GAGGGCGGCGATCACCGCGTCCCAGGCCATCTTGCCGATCTGCTTCAAGGACATGCAGCCCTTGATCAGGACGTTGATGACGGCCTTGCCGAGCCCGAGGATGCCTTCGACCTTGGTGTCGAACCACTGCTTGACCGCGGTCTTGATGGCGCCCCAGAGGTGTTCCTGAATGCCGGTCTTGGCGGCGCTGCCGGCCTTGGAGAGCCAGCCGCCGGGGTCCGGGGCGATGTCCGCGACGAGGGCGGCGAATTGGCCGAGGGCCTGGATCGCGGCCTCGGCGAACTTGAGGGCGCCGACGATGGCGTCGCGGAAGATCTTGATGGCCGCTTTGAGGCCCGCCTCCAGGACGTTGAGGAGCGCGTTGAGGCCGGCGGCGAGTGCGTCGAGGAGGTCGTTGACGGCCTTCTTGAGGCCGTCGGCGAGCTTGTTGACGGTGGCGATCGCCTTGTCACGCAGGTCGTTGATGGCCTTGCGGAACTTGTCGCGGAGTTCCGGGAACGCGGCCAACAGCACGTCGCCGATGGCGATGAGCGCGTCCGCGACCGCGTTGATGGCCTTGACGGCGAAGTCGCGGACCGCGTCGATCGCCTTGTTCGCCCACTCCTTGAAGGTGTCGATGACACTGTTGATCGCCTTGCGGGCCTCGTCGAAGATCTTGGTGACGGCGTCCAGGAGGTCCTTGAAGAAGTCGGCGACGGCATCGACGATCTTGCCGAAGAGGCTGTCGGAATCCTTCTTCTTCTCGTCCTTCTTCTTCTTGGCGTCCTTGTCCGCCTCATCGGCCTTGGTGTTGATGTCCTTGTTGTCGCTGTTCTTTCGGTCGTCTACCTCCTTGTCCTTGGTGTCGCGTTCCTTGGTGATCTTGTCGTTGCCGGCCTTGTGCTCCTTCTCGGTGTCCTTGTCGGCGTCCTCGATCTTCTTGTCCTGCTCGTCGCGCCAGTTCTGACGCTCCGTCTTGGACTGGTCGGCCACCCGGCCGCGCTCCGCCGTCTGCTGCTCGGTGTTGCGCGCGACCTCTGTGTCGATCTGCTGCTGTTTCTCCTGCTTGGCCTTCTGCTCGCCCTGTTGCTGTTCCTTCTCCTTGGCGGCCACCTGAGTGCCGGCCTGGCCGGTGGCGCTCTTGATCTCGCCGCCACGCTCCTGCTTGGCCACCGCCCCGGCACCGGGCTTCGGTGCACCACCGGCCGCCGCGCCTGCGCCGCCCCCCGCACCGGCCCGGCCGCCCTGCGCCTTGCCCTGGAGTTCCTCCTGGGGCGCGTCGGGGTAGATCTTGTCCTCACCCAGCGACTTGGACGCGTCCGACCGTCCGGTGTCCTGGATCTTGCCCTGCTTCTCCTTGAGCTTCTCCGCCTGCTTGTCCGTGCGCTGCGGGTCGCTGTCCCCCTCCAGCTTGATCTTGGGGGCCGGGCCGACGGTCTTGTTGTGCAGCTCGGGGTCGCTGGTCGGGACCTGGTCCGCGGCCGCCGCCACGCTCTTGGCGTCGTCGGACGTGAGCTTGCCGTCCTTCGAGGGCGGCACGTGCGGCGTCGGGATGTTGTCGGTCGGCTTGGCACCCTCGGCCTTCTCGCTGCCCTTGGCCCGTTGCTTCTCGCCCTGCTCCTCCGGGCCGAGCCTCTCCAGCTGGCCGGTGACCGGTGTCTCCGGGGCCTGTTCCTCCGGCTTCCCGTGCAGGGTCTGCGGTGCCCCGGAAGGCCGTTCCCGCTTCGGCGGATTGGCGTCGAGCCGCTGCTGCTCGTCGTTGACCTTCTTGTCCGCCGCGCCGTCCAGCCCGGGCAGTGCCTCCTGCGCCTGGTCCGGAGCGAGCTGACCGACGGTGTTCAGCGCCGACGTGGGGTCCTGCGCCGAGACGTCCGGAGCCTTCTCCTTCTTCTCCTCGGCGGCC